>NZ_JBEVAL010000047.1:0-21116 GCF_051297115.1 Meiothermus cerbereus | reverse complement strand
AGGAATGGGGCTGGGTATGGGTTTGTTCGGGTTCATGCTGTATATGATAAGAGCCTGGCCTTTACACATAATTCCTTACACGACCGAGCAGGTGCTATAATAATCCCAAGTTGAGACCTCGAGCTGCGCTCCCTGAAGCCCATAACGGTGGATGGAGCGCGTTTGTTTTTGCTCAGCTTAGGTGATTGATTAGTGGAGAAAATCTTTGGTCGCACCAACGGTTTGAAGCCTAGTGAAAAGAAGCGCCTGGCTAACCTTTATAACCGCCGTGTGGGAGCCAACCGCCTGCTTACTACCGAACTTGCCCGCACCCTGGCGGCTTTATCGGGGGAGTTGGGAAAGCCCATTAGCCTGCTTTTTGATAGAGGAGGGCGGGTCATTCGCGTGGCGGTAGGGGATGCCAAGGAACTGCCCGTACCTGAGTCGGCCCTGGTGGAAACCCGCTTGTCGGGGTATCGCGTTTTGCACACCCATCTGGGCCAGGGGGGGCTTTCCCGCCCCGACCTCTCGATGCTTTTTTTGCACCGCCTGGACGCGATGGGGGCCCTCGAGGTGGAGCAGGGTCATCCTGGCAAGCTGCACCTGGCCCAGCTATCACCCCCCAAAGCCGAGGAAGAAGACTGGCAGATCTTCCCCGCCAGGCCTTACCACGAGTACCTCGAGTGGGATCTGGCTGTGGCTGTAGCGGCCTTAGAAGAAGAGCTATCGCGCCAGGCCCGCGGCCTCGACCTGCGGGATGGTTCGGGCGAGCGGGCGGTGCTGGTGGGGGTAGACCAGGGCGAGGGGGTGCAGGCCGAGGTGGACCTGGCCGAACTGGCCGAACTGGCCCGCACCGCCGGGGCGGTGGTGGCCCACCAGGAACTGGTCTTCCGCCCCAGCCTCGACCCCCGCTATGCGGTGGGGCGCGGTAAGGTGGAGGAGCTGGTCTCCCACGCCTACCACCAGAACGCGGGCACCCTGATTTTTGGCATCGATTTGAGCGCAGCCCAGGCCCGCGAGCTTGAAACCATTACCGGACTCAAAATTCTCGACCGCACCCAGCTAATACTGGACATCTTCGCCCAGCATGCCCGCACCCCCGAGGCCAAGGTGCAGGTCGAGCTGGCCCAGCTCAAATACCTCCTGCCCCGCTTGGTGGGCAAGGGCAAGGAATTGTCGCGCCTGGGGGGCGGTATCGGCACCAGGGGGCCAGGCGAGACCAAGCTCGAGGTGGATCGCCGCCGTCTGCAAGACCGCATCGCCGAGCTAACCCGCAAGCTGCGCGAAATTGCCGGTCGCCGACAGGAAACCCGCCGTCAGCGGGATAAATCGGGCCTGCCAATAGTGGGGGTGGTGGGCTATACCAATGCCGGCAAGACCACCCTGATGCACGCCCTGGCCAAAAAAGGCGACGAGGGCGAGAACAAACTGTTTGCTACGCTGCGCCCGCTCACCCGCCGGGGCTTTTTGCCGGGCATAGGCGAGGTGCTCTTTACCGATACGGTGGGCTTTATTCGCCACATGCCGGGCGACCTGGTGGAGGCCTTCCGCTCGACGCTGGAAGAGCTGCGCGATGCCGATGTGCTCCTGCACGTGCTGGATGCCTCACAGGAAGGGGCTTTGGAACGCTATGAGGTGGTCGAAGACCTGCTGGCCGAGCTTGGCGTTGAGTCCCGGCGCCTGCTGGTGCTCTCCAAGGCCGATGCCGCCGATGGGTACGACCTCGAGTTTCTCAAAGAACGTCTGGGAGGCCTGCCCGTGGCGGCGGCGAAGGGGATGGGCTTACACGAGCTCAAGCAGTGGGTGGCCGAGGCCCTGCTGGCCCAGGGGGTACGACCGGCAGCCTGGGCTTACGCTCCTCCGGAACCTAAAGTGGCAGTAGCTGCCTCAACCGATTGAGGGAGTGGTATGAACCTCGCCTGAATCGTTGTGTTAGGAAGAGGTCGGAGCGCCATCGTTTTTCGGGCTGTTGCTACCCGCGCTTCAGGCGGGGGCCCCAGAAAAAAACAAATCAAAGACATTTCTGATGGGTTGCGCCTGGGTGGATTGGCAAAACCCCGCGGAATGAGTCTATGCGTACCTGGCGCAATTCCTAAAGCGATCTTTCGGAACAGCATCTTGCATTTCAACTCTGGAGAAACTTAGTAGGTCTGAAACCCCTTGAGGCCGGTGGCCTCGCTCCACTGCACGTCCAGGTGCTCTACCTTAGCCCCCCTGGGCCCCTGGCGCAGGTGATGAATCAGGTGCTCGAGTTCGGCTCTTTCGCCCTCGGCCACCACCTCTACCCGTCCATCGGAAAGGTTTTCGGCGTAACCCGACAGCCCCAGCTCAAAGGCTTTCTTGCGGGTGAAGTAGCGGTAGCCTACCCCTTGCACATGCCCACTGACCAATACCGTAATACGCAGCACGTCCTCAATCTACAACGTTTTGCACTGAGACCAGAATAGCGAGCCGACCAGCCCGGATGGATTGGCTCCCGATGGGTATTTTTCCTAGATTCCCCTCAGAGTTCTGGGCTAGACTGAAGGTGTGCGGTTTTGGCGCTGGATTCCGGTAATTCTGCTCCTCCTTTTGGTGGGGCTCCCAGCATTTCCCCCGCTGATTAACTATGCCCTGCGAGAAGGGCTCAAGGCCGCCGGCTTTACCGGACAGTGGCAGGGGGTGGGGGGCTACCTGCTGGGGGGCCTCGAGCTGCGGGGGGTTGAACTGCAAGGCAACGGGGTGCGGCTCGAGGCCCAGCGCTTGCGCATTGGCTATAACCTGTTAAGCTTGCAGCGCCGCGAGCTACCGCTGCGGATTATCGCCGAAGAGGGCGATGTTTTTTTGAGTTGGGACGGGATCATTCCCGAGAATCGTCAACCGGGGGCGCCAGCTGCGATATCGCTGCGGGTAGACGAACTGGTGCTGAATCGCGTAAGCGTTCAGATTGAACAGAGCCAGAAGTTTTTTTTGCCCACCCTGCGGGCTGTTGTGCGGGGCCGTGACCCCTATCAGGTTGCGCTAGCGCTTCCCGATGGGAGGCTCTGGGCTACGGTTCAGCGCACCGGGCGCGAGTTTGAGGCCTGGCAGATTGAGGCCAGAGGCGAACTGCGGGCGGCCCGCTACTGGTTTGAAGGCTTTGAGTCGGGGGATCTCGAGGGCTCCTGGACCATCGGCCCCAGGGTGAAGAACGGCATCCTGGGCAAAAACCAGGTCAAAAACGCCACCGTCAGAATTGTGGGCTTTACCCTTACCGACATTTTTGGTGCGGTGGACTTCGACGGAGAGGTCGTAACCGCCAACCTGGTCGGGCGGGGCCTGGATGGCCCCCTGAAGGGCTCGGCTACGGTGGATCTGCCCAACCAGGAGTACCGCTTCCGGGTCGAGGGCAACCCCACCCTGCCCGCCCTGGCGCAGAACTTTGGCCTGCGCCTGCCGGTGAGCGGGGGTGGGCCGCTGCTGCTCGAGGGCCGGGGCTGGCAGAACCTGATCCTGAGCGGGCGCTACAGCGGCGAGGGCCGCTTGCTGGGCGAACCCCTGACCTATGAGGGGACGCTGGCCTTCGACAAAAAGTTTCGGCTCGATACCGTGGTGGACGGGGCTTTGTTCGACCGCACCTTTCAGGCCACGCTGTCCCTGCGAAACACCGACGAGTACACGCTGCGCCTGCGCGACTCGTTTCAGAGCAGCCTGCGCCTGGTGGGCAAAGGCCCCAATACCCAGGCCGAGGGCACCCTGGTCTGGCCCCGGCCCCTACTGGGGGAGGCCGCGCTTCGCTTTTCCAGCACCGGGCCGCGCTGGAGCCTGGGGGTGCGGTCAGAAAACGTTGGTCTGCCTTTGGCCAGGCCCTTTAGCCTATCGGGCTCTTTACAGGGCCAGGGGGCTATGGTTCAGGGCCGCCTGGGGGCGCTGGACCTGAGCGGAACCTGGGACGACCTACAGATGCGGCTATCGGGCCTCGAGCTGCTGGTGGGCCAGCTTAGCGGCCAGGCCCGCTTGAAGGCGGGGCGCTTGAGCGGCGACCTTGACTACGACTCACCCTACGCCCGCTTTCCCATTGCAGTAGAGCAGGATGGCCCCACCTGGCGGCTGGGCAACCGCTGGGCCAGCAGCGTGTACCGCAATGGGGTGTTCACCCTGGGCGTGCGCGGGCTGCCCCTGCAAATGCTGGAAGCTTTCCAGCTCTCGGGCGATGTGCGCTACGAACAGGGCCAGCTCTCGGGGGGCTGGGACCTGCAAAGTGAGCGGGTGCGGGTGAAGGGCGAGCTTTACGACCTGGCCACCCGCTACCAGGGTGAGGTGCGTACCCCGCTGCGGGTGCTGCCCCTCAGCGGAACCGCCGACAGCACCGGGCTCAAGGCCCGGCTCGAGACCCTTAGTATCACCGCAGATGGAACCAGCGGGCTCTTGCTCAAAGGGCCGCTCGAGCTGGGGCAGCAGATACGCCTGGAGGCCAACCTGGGTCTGCGGGGCGCGCAATATACGGGCCAGGTGCGCTTTGATACCCCCTGGCTCTGGGGCACGGTGGAGGGGCGTGGGGCTGCGCTGTGGGCGACGGCCAGTGGTTATGCCCAGCTTTCCGGCCCGGTCTGGCCCAGTACAGCCCTCAAAGGGCGCCTGACCCTGCCGCTGGCGGGGTTTGTGGATGTACCATCGGTGCCGCTGGAGGTAAGCCGCACTGAGGCCCGCTGGCCGGGTGGACGGGTGGAGCTGAAGGCCGGTTTTCCTTTTGAGGGCACGCTTCCGCTTGTGGTCAACCGGGAGCCCGGGAGTGTGCGGGCCAGGGGGAACCTCGAGCGCGGCAGCCTGGAACTGCGTACCCCCTATGGAACCGTGAACGGCGAAGGTGCCTGGCGCAACCTGTCGGTAAGGGGCAGCCTGAGCTACGCCGGGTATAGGGGCCAGCTCTCAGGCCAGGCCGATCTGTTCGGGCTGGCCTACCAGGGGCGGCTGGTGCTGCCGGAGCTGGAAGGGGGGCTCGAGTTCAAGGGCCGCGGCACCACCCTGAGCTATTCGGGGCTCTTTCAGAATGGCCGCCTGACCCTGGTGGGGGATTATCGGCTGGTGGCCGGGAAGCCGCTGGAGGGTTTGCGCCTGCGGGCCATTGCAACCGGCTACGATCTAAGCCGCTGGGGGGTGCCGGGAAGCCTGAAGGGCAGCTGGTCGGAGCGCGGGGGGCGCCTGAGCCTGGAGACCCCCTACGGACAGGCCCAGATGAGTGGCTATGGTCTGCTGGGGCCGGTTAACTTCGAAGCCCAGAGCCCCTATGGCACGGTGCGCGGCGTGGTCGGCACCGAGTCTATCGCCCTGCGGGGCAGCCTGCACCTGCCCTATCTGAGCGGGACGATAGATGTGTTGGGGCCGTGGAACAACCTCGAGGCCCGGGGCCAGGGGCGCTACAGCCTGCCCTACCTCGAGCCCGAGCCCTGGCGGCTGAGCGCGGATGTGCTCGAGCAGACCTGGAAGCTAGAGGGGCCGCTGGCGCTAAAGGGCAAGGGGTTGGCCTACCAGGGCAGCCTCAGCTGGCCTTACCAGTTGCTGGGGCGGGCTGGGGTCTTGCAGGGCAGCCTGGAGGGAAAAGCACTGGCCCTACAGGGCAGCCTTCGCACTTCCTACGCCGGCCTTCCCTTGACTGCCACCCTGGAGGCCGAGGGCGCCGACTTGTCGCGTTTGCGGGCCAGCCTGACCCTGCCCGAGGGGCGGGTGCAGCTGGTGCGCCAGCAGGCCGTGTTTGACCTCGAGACCGCCCATCTGGCCCGCATCTGGGGGGCCGATGTGCAGGGGCGCCTGCATGGCCGCCTGGATCTCTCGGGCCTGTTGTCCTCGGGCCCGGTGCCCGATGGTGAGGCGACGGGGCTGCTCTGGGTGTACGGTCAGCAGCTCGAGCTGGGCTACAAAAACCGCTCCCTTTCGGCCTTTTTGCCGGATCACCAGGTTGGGGCAGTGCTGGAACTCGAGCCGGGCCGCGACCCCAGGCTGATCGGAACGGGCGACCTCGAGGGCCTGCTCGGCCTGGGTGAGCAGCTCGAGGGCCGTCTCTCCTACCGGGGGCCAGGGCTCGATCTGGAGGCGCAGATTGCGGGGTCGCGCCTGCGTCCGGAATTCTTGCTGGAGGCCCAGTCCCAAGCCTTCAGGGTGCAGGCCCAGGGCAGCTATGCCCTACCGCAGAACCGGGGGCTGGCCCAGCTTCAGCTAACGAGCGCGTATGCCCAGGCCAATCTGGAACTCTCCAATGCAGGAAGCCGTTACCAGGCCAATGGGCAGGTCACCAGCCTGCAATACCTGAAGCAAAGCGGCCCGCTGCGCGTGAGCGGCGAGGGGGCCCGCTGGACGCTGGCCTGGGCGGCCCCCATGCGGGTGGAAGCCCAGGGCCAGGCCGCCAGCCTGGAAAGCCTGCGCCTGGCGGGGCAGGGGAGCCTCGAGCTGGGCCAGCGCCGCTTGGCCCTTTTGGGCAACCTGGCCCTGGTGGGCGAGACTTTTAGCGGGCAGATGCAGGCCCGGGGTGAGCAGATTGCCCTGGAGCTGCGGGGTGAAGGGGCCAGTCTGGTGGCGCGCGGCACCGCCTACGAGGCCGATGTGGAAGCCCGCACCAACCGCCGAGGCGACCTGGGTGGACAGGTGAGATACACCCGCACCCTGGGGGCCAGCACCCTGCGGGCCCTAGGCAGCCTGGGAGGGACCCTGTTCAGGCCAGAGTTGCTGGGTGAGGGTAGCCTGGCCGGACGGGGGGCTCTGGTGTCCTTGCGTTTTGGCTATGGTCTGGCTTCGCCCTGGGGTGCACAGGCTTCTGGTCAAAATGGGCAGCCCACCGGCTTTTTGCAAGCGCTCTGGGCGCAAGCCGAAGGAGCGGGGCTCTCGGCCCGCCTGGCCCAGGGCGTGCTGAAGCTCAGCATGGACAGTGACCTCGAGCCCTTTGTGGGCCTGCCCCTCCACCTCCAGACCCAGGGTGAAGGGCCCTGGGAGTCCCTGCGTCTGCCGCTGGTGGTCAGGGGGCCGAACCTCGAGGCTACCGGCATGGCCTTCCCGGCCCAGTTACAGGCCCAAATCCAGGGTCGCTACGAAGCACAACGGTTTGACCTGGCATATGACCGTCTGCTGCAACTACGCTTAGATGGCCCCTACGCCCGCGGCACGGCCCGCTGGGTAAACAACGTGCCCAGCGGACTGCTACAGCTTGACCTTCCGCTGCCGGGTGGGCGGCTGATGGGGCAGGCCCACCTGGATGCCGGGCGGGTAGAACTGAATGGTCGCGAGGGCTGGCGGGGCAAGCTGCGCGCTCAGCTGCGCGAGGGATGGAGCCAGCCAACCCACTGGCAGCTCGAGGCCGACTTAGAAGGCCCCATCCCCAGCCAGAACACCGATTTGAAGCTACAGGGGGATTTTGAGCTAGACGCGGCTCCGCTGGCCTTGCGGGGTAGTGGACAGGTGCAGGTGCCGGAGTGGGGGGCGGTGCAGCTTAGCGCTCAGGGTAGCGAGATAGACCTGCGCGGCCTGGCCGAGCTGGCCCCGCTAAGCGGGCGCTTGCGGCTCAACCCCCTGCAGGTCAACTGGTCGTATGTGGGCGCGCTGCCCCGTGGGCTGGGCCAGCTCGAGGCCCGGGGCACCTATCCGGGCCGCTGGGTTAGTGGCAAATACCAGATTGCGGGCCAGAGCACAAACCTCGAGGGCCAGGATACCCGCTTGCGCGTCGAGGCACCGGGTTTAGAGGCCACCCTCAGCCCAGACCAGCTCGAGGCCCGTTTGCAGGATTACAACCTAAGCGGCCTTCGCCTGAGCGGGCGGGTGGCGGGGCCCTGGAATGGGCTCAAGGCGGTTTTGGACTGGGAGGCCTTTGGCCGCAAAGGGGCACTGCAGGCCACCTGGCAGCAAGGCCAGATGCAGGCCAGCCTGAGCGGCGATGTGGACGGCTCGCTGCGCTACGCCGAGGCCTGGTCGGGACGGCTGCGTTTCCGTGAAGGGAGCCTCGAGTTTTCGGGAAGGGGAGTCCCGCTTGTGGAGGGGGAGGTACTGGGTCTGGGGCTTCGCCTGCGCTACCCTATGTTGCAGGTGGCCCCCAACCGCGAGGGCCTCAACAGCCTGGGTCTGGCCAGTACCCAGGCCAGGCGCCTGGACGATGCCAGCAAAGCTGCAACCTTGCGGGCCAGCAGCTTGATGATAAACCTCGCCGAGCGCAGCGCTTCGGGAGAACTGGTTCTGCAAAACCTCGAGGTTCGGGGCCAGGGGCCTGTGCTCGAGGCGGTCTACCCCTTTGCGGGGGGCCGTTTGGTGGCGGAATTGGACTTACAGACCCTGGCCGTGCGTCTGGCCGCACCGGAGCTGGGCACAGGGGTGCTGCAGTTCAAAGAGGGCCAGCTGGGTGGCGCGCTCAACCTCACCGCCTATGGGCTGGGGGTGGCCCTGGAAGGGGCGGGCGCAAAAGCCCGCCTGCGCATCACCCATCCCGAGACCCCCTGGCTTCCCTGGAAAAACGGTGTTCTGGCCGGACAGATCGGACTCGACGGGCGCTGGCAGCTGACTTATCGGGATACCGAACAAAAGCAGCTGCTCGAGGCCGAAGGACGCCTGCTCGAGGCCGCCATCACCGCCAAAGGGCCCTGGATTGAAGGGCAGCTAAAATACCTTGAAGCGGGAAACTGGCAGGGGGGCTTGCGGCTCGACCTACCGCTCGAGCCGCTCTCCAGCCGCCTGCGGCTTTTGCTGGAAGGCAAACAAACCCTGAGTGCCGCAGGTACCCTGAGCGGCGATGTGGGCAACCTCGAGGTGCAGGGGGAGCTGAACCGGGATGGGCTCTGGGCCCGTGCAGGCTTCAAAGACCTGGCCCTTGATGAAGTCCCGCAAATTGCCAGCCGCCTGCCTTTCCTGGCCGGGCGGGCCAGCGGGTCGCTGGACTATAGCCAGGGGCAGCTCGAGTTCAACTTGAGCAGCCCGGGCCTGCGGGTCAAGGGTGACGACCTGGCCCTGACCACCCGTGCCCGGGGCACTTACACCAATGGTTTGCTGCAGGCCGAAATTAGCTTTGAGAGACCCGGCCAGTTAAACGGATTGCGTGAAAACGGCAGCCTGGGTTTCAACCGCACCACGGCCAGCATTCGCCTGGAAAATGGCATCCTGAGCGGGGATGCTGTAGCGGCTTCCTTTCCTTTGCACTGGCTTTTCTCCACCTGGGCGGGCGATCTGGCTGGGCAGGCCTTCTGGACAGGTCGAACCACCTTTAGCTACAACACCCGCAACCCCTGGGCATCCAAAGGCATCTGGGTAGGGGAGTATCTGCGCTTCCAGGGCGGGGGCGATACCTTGGTGGGCACAGCCGCATTGCGTTTCGAGCAAGAGCGGTTATATATAGACCAGCTGGGTTTGACGGGCAAGGGCACCTGGACGGGCTCTGGGTACTACGGGCGGCGGGGCAGCAACCTGCGTCTTAGCCTGGAGAACACCAGCTTTACACCGGTGTTACAGGTTATACCCAACCTTAAGCCCCTGGCTCCCGAGGGCAGTGGCACCCTGCGCCTGGCTTCCAATGGGGAGTCATTTGACCTTACGCTGGAAAATTTCGCTTTCAAGCTGGGCCCGGTGCGGGCCGAAACCCCCCGTGCGGTGCTGCGGGTAGGCAATACAACCAGTGCCGAAGGGAACATCAAACTTACCGCACCCTACCCAGCCGAGGCCCAGCTTTCTGGTGAAGGCGACCTTAGCAACTTTACGGTGCGGGCCAGGGGTTCGGCCAACCTGCCCCTTTTGAGCCCCAATGAACCATTTGACCTGAGCTTCAACTACCCCACCTACACCGTGGACGCCAGGCTGCAAAAGCAGGATGCCCGCCTGTACGGAACCTTATTCCCCCAGCTCATCCTAACCCTGCAGGGCCTGGTGCCGGTCAGTTATCCACAGTATTTCTTGCTCGAGGGCCTGCTGGAAACCAACCTCATTTTGCGCTACCAGCGGGGGTCTTACATTGTTCAGGGGGCAGCCAACGTGATGCGCGCTCGGCTGGGTTTTCCCGAGGGGCAGCGCGAACTGACCATCACTGCGCCGCCCGATCCTGGAACCCCCCGCTCGGCCAACGTGGTGCCAGTGGAGTTTGCCAACATTCAACTCAAAGCCGATCGCGGCATCTTAATCCAGGAATCGCTGGCCCAGGGTGAGCTGGCGGGCGAGATTTTCCTTAGTGACGATTTTACCAACCCCTTCCTCTCAGGGGAGGTGGTGCCGCTCAGGGGCAGCTTCAAGCTATGGGATCGCGACTTTACCATAAGGGATCGTTCACCGGACGAACGCAGCTATGCGCGCTTCAGCCCGGCGGCGGGCATCCTGCCCGATTTGCAAATTGTGGCCGATACACAGGTGCTGGATCGGGGTCAGGACAACCGTCGCATTCAGATTAACCTTACCCTTAAAGGAGAGTTCGTGCGGCAGAACGGGCGCATCAAGGTCAACCTCAGCCCTACCTTTGTGGCCCGCCATAACAACGAGATCGCCCGCAAAAGCGATGGCCAGCCTTACTCCGATGCCGAAATTTATGCCCTGCTGCTGCTGGGCCGCTCCGACCTGTCGGCCCTGCCAGCCGATATCGCCCAGACCGGTCTTCAGGCGGCGATACAGAACTTTATTGTGGGGCAGCTCGAGCGAGAGCTAGCCAAGGCGCTGGGGCTGGATCAGGTGCGCGTGGAAATCCCAGCCCTCAATGGTGGAACCATCGAAGAGACCCGCTTCACCATCGGGCGCTACCTTTCCCCCGAGCTGTTCTTTGCCTACTCGGTAGACCTGCGGGGCTACCAGACCGTTTTTGCTGAATACCTGCGGGGTGATTATCGCTTGCGCATCAGTACCGAAGTCTTTCCCCAGCCAAGGCCGGAAATCTCCTTTGGCTGGACCATTCGCCCCATCGGGGCCGACCTAACAATTGACCTGGCTACCGGCATCGGCGATGCCTTCCGCAGCGATGGGATTAAGTTCGGCATTGGCTTTACCTTCCGTTACTAGGTATGATCCCCACCCGAAGTTTTCTGTTTAGTGCAGAAAACCGG
The DNA here is from genome assembly GCF_051297115.1 of Meiothermus cerbereus. Lineage (GTDB taxonomy): Bacteria > Deinococcota > Deinococci > Deinococcales > Thermaceae > Meiothermus > Meiothermus cerbereus_A. The sequence continues at coordinate 10,134 of NZ_JBEVAL010000047.1, read as the reverse complement.
CTGGATGTACGGGCGCCTGGCGCTGCTTCAGGTGGGCTCGAGGTATTGCCACCCCAAATCTTTGCTTCCCACAGAAGCGCTCTCACTCACACTTCACGCGCCGCGCATATTGTTGGCAGCATGAAGCGATTGTTGACCTTGATGGTGCTGCTGGGTGCAGCTTTGGCGGCCCCCATTCAGGAGGTGGAGGTGCGGGGTACCGACGCTGTGTTGGCGGCTTTGGTACGCATTTCGCTACCTTTTGGGGTAGGCGATGAACCCGGCGACCTCGAGCAGGCTAGAGCAGCGGTGCTGAATACTGGCTACTTTCGTGATGCCAGAGTCCGCCTGGACGGCAGCAAGCTGGTGGTAGAGGTAACTACCAACCCCACCATTAGCAAAGTCGCGACCTCGGCCAGGGCTTTCCCCGAGGCCAACGTGCTGCGCTACCTGGAAACCGAGCAAGCCATTGGGGTGGGCTCGGTCTTCAACCCCAAGAAGGCCACCGAGGCCGCTTTGGCCCTGGCGCGCATTTACCGCAACGAGGGGTTTCCTTTTGAACCCAGGGTGATACCCGAGACCAAGGATGTAGCGGGCGGGGTGGAGCTTTTCTTCAATATCGAGGAGAGCCCTGAGCTCAAGTCGGTGGAGGTGGGGGCAGCGACCTATGTTCCCAAGGAACGCCTCGAGCCCCTTTTCCAGCCGGTAATCGAGAATGGACGTTTTTCCTTCGAGCGCTTTCGTGATGCGGTGGGCCGCACTGCAGATGTCTACGCTTCGGCAGGCTTCAGGGGCAGTGGGGTAGACCTTACCCGTACCAGCCTGGTGGATGGGGTGCTGAAGGTGGCCTTTAGTGAGCTGAAAATTGTCGAGATTAGCGCTCGAGGGGTGGACATCAGCGCCCTGGGACTCAAGGTGGGCGATCCCTTTAACCTCGACCAGATTCTGGACGGGGTTAACGCCTTATCGCGCAGCATCAGCCGGGTGGTTGATTTCAGGCCCGAACGGGTCAGCCAGGAAGGGGTACGCCTGGTTTTTCAAGCGGGCGAGCAGCGCTTTGGCGCAATTCGCCAGGTGCGTATAGAAGGCAACACTGCGATTGCAAGTGACAAGCTACTGGCAAAACTACGGCTCAAACCGGGCGATGAATACAACCCCGCCCTAGCCAACGAGGATTTTGCCCGAATTTTGCGCGAGTACCGCGATGCTGGCTACGACCTGGTAGCACAGCCCGATATTACCTTCCGCGACGGGGTCTATGTGCAGCGGATTCGTGAGCTTCGAATTGCCGGATACCGCATCGACCCGCCCCTGAGCCGTACCGACCCCAGTGTGTTTTTGCGCGAGATGCCACCGGTTGGCAGCTTGTTTTCGATTGGTGCTTTGCGACAGGGTATTACCAATATCCTGCGCACGGGTCTCTTGCGTGAGCCGCCCGGTGTGCGACCCCTGCAGGGCGAAAAGCCGGAAGACATAATCATTGCCTTGAGTTTCCGCGAAGCCCAGACCGGTAGTTTCATTCCAGGAATCTCCTGGAGCAGCCTGACCGGCTGGGAGGGCAACATTAGCATCAGCGACACCAACCTGTGGGGACTGGCCCACCAGTACAGCGTAACCCTGGGCATCAACCCCAACGATGCGGGTCAGCTCATAAGTTTCAATGCCTCGTACCGGATTCCCTGGGTTTACATCGACTTCGCCGACTTTAAGCAGGTGCGCACCTCCTTTGGGATAAGTGTCTACAGCCAGCCCCAGGCCAACATCAATTTTCCCCTCGAGCAGCTTTACAACGGCAACACCCCCGATCTGAACGGAGATGGGGTTATCGATGATAAGGACCGGACGTCGTTGTGGCAGTACACCGAGCGCAAGACCGGCATCAACTTCACCATCTCGCGCCCCCTGAGCAGCGACCTGCCCAACCTTCGGATTTCGGCTGGGCTGGGCTGGGAGTGGAACATTCCAGTGTTGGAAGTTAACGATGCCAACCGGCCCCGGTGCCTGGTCAAAGTGCCCGACTCGAGCAACAAGGCCAACCCGCCGGTGGCCGAGGATACCGCGTGCAGCGATGCCTTGTTGCAGGATGCCCAAAGCAAATTCGAGCAGAACGTGCGGGAGTTCCAGGCCCTGACCCTTACACTTGGGACAACCTACACCACACTTAATAACCCCAACTTCCCCACCCAGGGCTTCGCGCTCAACCTCAGCACCGGCTACGGCATAACCTTCCCCAAAGGCAGCAATGCCACGCAGTATGTGCCGGTGGTGGTAACGGGCAGAACCTACTTCCAGCTAGATGAGGCTGCTCGCCAGGCGCTGGGCCTGCGCCTCTCCTTTGGCACCATCCTGGGCACAGCCCAGGACAGCCAAAAGTTTAGCCTGGGCGGTAATAGCACCGACATCACCACTTTGCGCGGCTACGACCCCCGCTTCCTCGATAAGGGAACCACCGTTTTGAATGGTTCCATCGAGTACGGCTATGACTTTGGCCTAAGCCCAACCGGTGGAACCAACCTCTACGGGTTTGTGTTCGCCGATTTTGGCCGTCTCTGGCCCGCCTCGGGAGACCTGGACGCCTTCTTTTTGGGGGCTGGCCTCGGTATGCAGGTTAACCTCGACCTGCTGGGAGCAATCCTGCCGCCCATTCGCCTGGATTACGGTTTCAGCCAGCGCAACCCCACGGGTCGTTTTGCATTGCGTCTGGGCCTGGGGTTCTAAGCTGAACCCCGCCGGAAGTGTTCTGTTTAGCTCAGGCATCCCCTGGAGGTGCGAGCTCTTCCTACCGGTGCTTCAAGTGGAGACCCAGGCATACAGAACCAGCCGAGGATTTTTATCGCACTCTGCGCAGACGTGGCCTCCCGGATGGGAGGCCACTGTGCTGTGTGGGACGCAGCAATAAGGTTGGTGAGGGGTTCAAGACTATGAAGAGCGCTCTAAGGTGTTTGAACGCTGCACGACGGTGGTTTAGTAAAAGTGGTGCAGAACCGCTGGCGTGCTGGTGTCTGCGATCTGGGGCGAACTTGGGCATTATCATGGAGGGCGATGAACACGACGACCCGACGTGTGGCCCTCGAGGACAGCCCCGAATCCTTCTGGGAACGCTTTTCGAATTACGCCCAAAGCTGGCCTGTAAGCCCTGAACCACTGGGAAGCCCCATGCTCGAGGTGCTGACCCCCTGGGGCCCCCTGTTTGTTTTTGACCGAGCCCTGACACCCTTTTCGGGTGAAGAAACCCCCCTGATTTTTCATGGGCAGGTTGAGCGGTGGGAGGAAGCCACAGAGGCCCCAACCATCGAGCATCTGAGCGGTGGGCGCTACCTGGTGAGGGGACGGGTAGGCGATGTGCTTGATGCCCAGTATTTTGTACTACAGGTGGGGCGCCCTGACGATGAAAAATATCTGCAAATGATTCTGGCTGCCCCAAGCCCTCCAGGCCCAGGAACCCCGGTTCAGGCTTATTTAGCCCCTCCACTAATGGCGTTTCGACCGGATGCCAATTCGCGTTAGCTAAAAGGCTTTGCTGAGGCACAGGGGGAGCTCTCAATGCGCAACGTTTTTGATGTTTGGCTTGGAAATCCCTGTGGCAGGGGCTATACTTGGGCATGCTGAGCAGCCTGTACTAGGAAGGCGAGCTACCTGGCCTTGTATACTTTTTATACCGTTTGGCGCATCCAGATATTTGTAGCAGTGGTTTTACCCTATGATTTGCCCCCGTTGTGGTTACACCAATGCTGCTGGTGAGGAGACCTGTGTTCGCTGCGGAAACACCTTGCTGCCGGGGGGGACTTTTGTTCAGGAACGCCGTTGGGTGAGTGCGGTATTTTTCGACCTCTCGAGGTTTACCGAGTATGCGCTGGCACACCCGCTGGAGGATACCTGGGAGGCTGCCAACACGGCCTTGCAGGCGGCGGCCAACCATGTTCGGCTTTATGGTGGTCACATAGATAAGTTTTTTGGCGACGGTTTTCTGGCTGTGTTTGGCGTTCCGCGCAGCCAGGAGTCGGATGCGCGGGCGGCACTCGAGGCTGCCCAGGCCATGGTGGCCTCGAGTACCCTACCAGGAAGAGCGGGGGTGGCCAGTGGTCTGGTCTTGCGGACCCCGCTGGGTGGGGGATTGGCCGGCGACCAGACCGTGCTGGGGCCAGCCATCAACCTCTCGCAGCGCCTGTCCCAGGCGGCCCCACCAGGCGAGGTATGGTGTGATGCAACCACCATGCGCCTCGTTCCAAACGCAATCACCGAGGCCCTTGCTCCCCAACCCCTCAAAGGTTACGCCGAGCCCTTGGCGCCATACCGGTTTTTGGGACTGCGCCACGACCCCCCGGAGGTGCTGGGCCGGGAGCAGGAGGCCCAGGTGCTGCGTCGCACGCTGGAGGCGGTTCGCGCTGGGGCAGGCCGCAGGGTGGTGCTGTATGGGCCTATGGGGGTGGGCAAGTCGCACCTGGCCCGACACCTGGTCGAAACCCTTCCCGAGGGGGTGCGCGGCCTGATTGCTCCACGCCTGACGGCTGGGGTGGCCCTGCGCTATGCCCTGCGACAGGCGTTGCAAAAGTTGTTGCCAGATGGGCTTTCGCAACTCCGGCAGCTAGAGCTGCCGGAGCATCTGCGTACCATTCTGGATTACAGCATTGGCATTGAAGAGCATCCTGGCCTGCCCTCGGACGAACTCGATCGCCTGCTAATAGAGACCTGGTGGACGCTATTGGCCCAAATTGCTCAGCACAGCCCGCTGGTGGTGGTGCTGGAAGATATGCACAATGCCGACCCGACGGTGCTGGAGTTCACCCGCCGTCCCGCCCCGCCGGGGGTTATGCTGCTTTTGGTTGCGCGGCAAAACCGCTGGGAGGCAGCCGACGACCTGGAACCCCTTTTGCTCAAGCCCCTTTCGCTCGAGGATGCCCAACGTCTGATTTTGCGGGCCCGACCCGACCTGGGCCCGGCCACCAGCCTTCACCTGGCCGAGGCCAGCGGGGGATATCCCCTGGCGGTGCAGGCCCTGAGCCTGACCCCAAACGGTGAGCCTGAGCCTATCCCGCTGTACCAGCCCAGGGTGGACAGCCTGCCCCGGCTGGCTCGAGTGGCCCTGCAGGCCGCGGCGGTTTTGGGTTCTACCGTCCCGCCCGAGCTGGTCAGGCACCTGGTAGGGGAGGAGGCCGACCTGACCCGGCTGGTGGGGGAGGGCTACCTCGAGGCCGACGACCGGGGGCAGCTGCGCTTTGCGATACCCTGGTTGCGCGAGGCGATTCTGGGTCAGGTTGGCGGACAGCAGGTGCAGAACTGGCACCAGCAGGCGGCCCGCTGGTATCAGCACCAAGGGCGTCTGGCCGAGGCTGCCACCCACCTCGAGGAGGCTGGCGATATAACTACGGCCTACCGCATGTGGCGGGTGGTTGCGCAACAGGCCTGGACTGAGGAACGCTACTCAGGGGCCATTCTGGGCTACCTTGAGGCCCTGCGCCTGGCCGAGGGCACTGTGCGCTGGCAGGCTGCGCTCGAGGCTGCCGAGGCCCACCTGGCCCTGGGCCGCTATGCAGAAGCCCTCGAGCTGGCCAGCCTGCCCATGGAAGCCCGAGAACTGCCGCCGGTTTTGCACCAGCGGGCCTGGGCTATTCGACTTGAGGCCAGCCTGGCGCTGGGGCGGCTCGACCTGGTGGAGATCCGCACTGGCGATCTGTCCCGGCGGGGGACTGCTCCCCAGATGGAGCTTCCCCGGCCCGCTGAAATTGTTGAACCCCGCCTGGCCCTCGCGCTGGCCCGCACCCTCCCGATGGAGGAGGCGGACAGACTGCTGCAAGGGCTTCCGGCTTACCTCGAGGGTGCTACCCGGCTGATTCGTGCACGCGGCTTGTTGCGTCTGGGGCAGCTTAAGCCAGCCCAGGAGCTGTGTGAAGCGTACCTCAGGGAGTATGCCCCTCGTCCTGCCGAAAACTTTGAGGCCCGGCTGCTCCTTTCCGAGGCACTTTGGCGGCAGTTTAGGTTGCTCGAGGCCATCAATGCCCTGGGTGAGCCGCCGGGCGAGGTCTTGCCCACCTGGTTTAGCTGCCTGTACAGTGGTCATCTGGCCGCCTTGCAGCTCGACTCTGGTCAGGTAGAGGAGGCAAGGGCCCTGCTGGAAGAGGGCCTGTTGTTGCTCGAGGGTGCGCCCCAATGGGTTGTTGAGCGGGTGAGCCGTGTTCGCCTGCGCTACTTGATTGAGTCGGGTCAGCTCGACGATGCGCTTTACTTTGGTGAGTCGGCTGTTGTGCATGCGCCTTCGCCACAACTCCTGGCCCTGCTGGCCCTGGCCTATGCCCTGGCCCCAGGGCAGCACAACAACCAGATGCTTCAGCGGCTGCTCAAGGGGCTTCAGGGGCAGCCGCATTTAGAGGTACAGGCGGCCTGTGAGCTGGCAATGGGAATCAACAAATGGTATCAGGCACGAAGCGGGGCAGCCCACATACGAAACGCAGTGTTGCTGGCACAGCGGGGGCATAATCCAACCCTTTACTTTTACGCGCTGTTGGCCCTTGGTTTCATCCAGCAAGCCCACAACCCCAAGAAGGCCATGGCCATCGCGCATTACCTGGTGCAGCAAACGGCAACCTCCGGTTTCGGAGTGCAGCACAGCTATGCCCGCCTACTTCAGGCCCAGCTTTTGCTGGCCTCGGGGCATGACCCCACCGGCCTTTCGGAGGTCGAGGCCAGAACCCCGCCGGCCCACCTCTGGAAAACCCTGCTGCACGGGGCGGCTCAAGGTGAAAAACCCCGCTTGAGGGCCTATAGTTTTCGTGGGTACGGAATTCTGGGTGTTCTGGCGCGCTGGTTTTGCCAGAAGTTTGATATGCATCTGGCACTACGTCCAGAGCGGCTCGAGTGAACGGGTTGGGTTCATATGAACCCCGCCTGAATCGTTTCGCTAAGGGAAGGCGAGCGCAAGATGAGCTCTATAGTCCCTTACCGCCCGCGCTTCAGGCGGGGGCCCCAGAAAAACAACGAATCAAAAGGACTTCTTATCAGTTCTTGATCCGGGCCTTTAGCGCTGCGACCTCGGCTTGCAGCGAGTGCAGGGCGGCGAGCTGGGCCTCGAGCTGGTGCACCCTGGCCTCCAACCGCTGGTTCTTCTGGTACAGGCCCTGGATGGCGGCCAGCGCCACCCCTTGGGCGTCGGTGTTGTTGATGGTCTTGTCGCTGTCGCCGAGCCCGAAGGCGGCCCGGAAGTCCTGGGCGGTCGGCCCCATCTGCCGGGTCTTCGAGCCATTCATGGTCCAGGTGGTGACGGGCATTCTAGCGACGGCCTCTAAAACCTTCGCCGTGTCCACCGCCCGGAAGTCCTCCTTGAGGTTCTCGTCGGAGGAGCAGGTCCAGCCGGTGGTGCCCGCCTTGAACGAGCAGACCGCGGTGCCCGCCTCGAAGTAGGCCGCGAAGCCGCTTCCATTGACCCCGACGATGCCGGCGTGGGAGGGGCTAAAGGATCGACCCACTATCGCGTCATTTGAGGTGCTCTGGCCATATACGCCAAACGCGTTACCTGCGCAGCCGCCGACTCCGTAGGTGCCTGGGCAGGATGAACTGGCCAGCGTTCCCACCACCCCCCGAGAGTTGCTATTTCCGCGAATCCCAATACCGTTGGTGCTAAACCCATATATGGCTGTGGCATCAGTAGCCTGACCCATAATGGCCGCATTTGAGAAAGTGTTCTGTTGAACTCCCAGGTCAACCCGCAACCCCAATCCGGTTGCATCGTTATTCTTCATCACATATGCAATCGAAGGGGTAGAGCCGCTGAGGACAAGCGGTGAGGCAATCTTGTTCCCCGCCACGGCTCCGTCGGCAATCTTGTCGGTAGTAACCGAAGAGCTGGCCAGCTTTGCGCTCGAGACCGTACCGTTTGCCATCTTTGCGTCGGTCACCGCTCCATCCGACAGATTGCCGGTTCCGATGCCCCCTTGCTTAACCGAGAAGGTGGTGCCCGAGAGCTGGAGGCTGGTGCCGTCGGCGCTGTAGGTGGTGCCGGGGCTGCCCACGATGTCGTCGGCCCAGGCCAGGTTGCCCCCCTGGAGCTTCAAGACCTTGCCGTCGGCGGCAGTGCCCGCCACGGCGAGGCGCGAGACCCCAATTGGAGCCTCCAGCGCCGCCACTGCAGCTTTGAGCGTCGAGAAATTGGCGTTCACCTCCGAGCTGCGGATGGGGTCGCCCGCCTTGAAGGTCAGCAGGTCGCCCACCCCCAGCCCGAACAGCCCGCCCGCCACCACCGCGCCCAGAACGAAGTATTTGGTGCGATTCTTGCGCATGCGCGTCCTCCCTTACTGCCAGTTCGACTGATCCCACTTGCCGCCGTCCCAGGTAGCCCCTTCGGGGCTGGGGCTCGGGCCGCCACACGCCGCTAGCAACAGCAAAAGCAGCGCGGCCAGATAGCGAATCCTTTTCACGGGTTCCTCCTTAGCAGATGCGGGTAACCCGGATCACGATGAAGTCCGAGCCCTCGTTGTTCTGCGGGTCGCGGGCCTTCAGCCGCAGCCGTAGGGTGTCGCTCACCTCGCAGCTGCTGTAGTTGATGCTGTTAGAAGGCTTCCAGTTGCCGCTGGCGTCGGGGGTGACCGGGTAGAGGTTGGAGCCGGTGCCGGTGCTGGGGTTGTAGCCGGTGAGCACGTCCCAGGAGAGCGTCACTGCCCCGCCCTCGGGGTCGCTGGCGGTTCCGGCGAGCCTGACCACCGTGTCCGGACCGATGCTGATGCCGTTTTGCGGACTGGTAAGGTTCACCACCGGCGGCAGGTTGCTGGGCGGGTCGATCACGGTCACGCTGACGGTGGCGCTGGCGCTGCCCCCGTGCGAGTCGGTGCCGGTGAGGGTGAGGGTGCGCGGGCCGTTGGAGGGGAAGCTGGCCGCCACGTCGCAGCCGGTCTTGGGGAAGGCGTCGCCCCCGACGCTGCTGGTCCAGCTCAGCTTGTCGCAGGCGAGCTGGAAGTTGGGTTCGTTGGGGTCGAAGCTGACCCCGCGCAGGGTGTAGCTCACCCCGCGGAAGAGCTGCTGGCTGCCGAAAGGCGAGTTAATGGCCACGGTGGGGGCGGTGTTCACCACGTTGACCGTGCGGCTGGCGGTGGAGCTGGCCCCGCCGCTGTCGGTGGCAGTGGCGGTAATGGTGCGGAGGCCGAGGGTGGCAGGGTTGTAGCTTACGCTGCGCCCGCTGCCCAGGCTGCCCTCGAGGCTGGAGGTCCAGGTGACGGTGCAGCAGGGGAAGGGATCCTCGAAGTCGGTGACAGTGGCCTCGAGCGTCGCCCCCTGCCCAATCTGGATTGTGCTTCCGGTGGTGATCTGGATGGTGGGGGGAATGTTGCCCAGTACCCGGCGTACCGCCGCCAGGGCGTTGACATACTTCTTCACCCTGGGATCAGGGCTGAAGTGGGCAGTTTCCTTGAGGATGTTCTCGACTTCGCTTGCGCTCAGGGAGGGCTTGGCCGCCCAGATCAGGGCCGCCACCCCTGCGGCGAACGGGGCGGAAAAGCTGGTACCGCTGATACGTCGGGCGTGGTTGGCGGGGTTGGTGGGGTCGGGGCCGACCCAAAGGGTGTAAGGCGCAAAGATCTCCACATCGCCGTCATCATCGCCGCCGTCATCGGAGCTGAAGTTGGAGCCCGAGGCCCGGTTTTTGGAGTTTACCGCCAGCCCACCCACACAGATCACCCCGCCGCTCTCGCAAGGCACGTGCCAGGTCTCCTCCCAGCAGACAATAAAGCAGTCCTCGGCCTCGACGTTCTTGCCATCGTTGCCCGCCGAGGCGAAGATTAGTGCCCCACTGAACCGGATGGCCCGGGTGGCTACTTCCAGCGGTATCGCGCTCCAGGCCAGCGCCGCCGGAATGGGCACACTGTAGCTCATGTTGATGATTTTGGCCCCGGCGATGCGGGCCATAGACAGGGCGGTGATGGCGCTGAAGTGGTCGTAGGAGGTGTAGACCAGCACCAGGTCGGCCACCGGCCCCGCCGAGCCCGCCGCGCCGTGGTTGTTATCGGGCACCCCTGCCGCCGCGTGGGCCACAGCCGTGCCGTGCCAGGGACAGTCGTTGCCACCCGAGCAAGAAAGAAGGTTTTCGCTGCCGATGGCCGATTTGAGGGGCACGTCAGGCTTTTATCATATACATCCACTAAGCCAGCGATAGAGGGGCATGGGATTGGTGGA
>NZ_JBEVAL010000046.1:0-23365 GCF_051297115.1 Meiothermus cerbereus | reverse complement strand
TCTCCACCAATCCCCTGCCCCTCTATCGCTGGCTTAGTGGATGTATATGATAAAAGCCTGTGTCCGCCTCCGGCGGACGTGGGGGAGTCCATGTATCCCACGGACTCAAAGTCCGGGGGATTATAGCTCCCCCACGCCCCCTCCTTTCTCTAAAAAAGCCCTGTCTGGGCTACCGGAGCAAAAGTGCGGCGGTGTTCCTCACAGGGGCCAAGCTTGTCCAGGGCCTGCAGGTGGAGTGCGGTGCCGTATCCTTTGTGCTGGGCAAAGCCATACCCTGGATACCGCTGCTCGAGCCCTTCCATGTAGCGATCCCGCGCCACCTTTGCCAGAATGCTGGCCGCCGCTACGGTGGGGCTGTTCTGGTCGGCCTTAGGCGGGCAGCGAAGCAGGCCGGGCGAGTCGGGTCGGGGTGGGTTATTGTGCAGATATTGCCGCCACTCCCGCTCCAGGCGCAGATAATCGGTGAGCAGGGCTTCTGCAGGCACAGCCAGTTGCGCCAGGGCCCGCGCGGCGGCCAGGTGGGTGGCCTTGAGGATGCCGAGGCGGTCTATTTCGGCCACCCCGGCCCACCCCACCCCCCAGGCCAGGGCCACGACCCGAATTTGGTCGGCCATCTGGTCGCGCAGCCTGGCGCTAAGGGTTTTGGAGTCCTGGAAAGGGTACTGGGTTTGGTCTTGCGGGGGGGGCAGAATGACGGCTGCGGCCACCACCGGCCCGGCCAGCGCGCCCCGGCCAGCTTCGTCCACACCGGCCACCCGCAGGCCCATCCTCCACCAGTCAGACTCCAGCGCTGGCATCTCGAGGCAAAGCCTACCAGAACCACCGGCGGATTGACGAAAAACCCCCCAGGCCCGATTCTTGAACTTAGAATGACCGGCAACCCGTTCAATTCGTTTTGCCTTTTGCAGCGCTCTTCTGAAGCACCAGCAGAAGAAGTGTTCGCATCCAGCCAGCTTTGGCCTGAGCAGGGCAAAGCGCCTGGGGTGGGGTTGGCATGACAGGCATCCCCGATGTGTTGGTAGTGGGCGCCGGGCTGGCCGGGCTGGCCGCTGCACGGGACCTGGCTCGAGCCGGCCACACCGTGCATATTTTGGAAAAGTCCCGCGGGGTAGCAGGACGGGCGGCTACCCGCAGGCTCGAGCTAGACGGCAGGGTTGTGCCCGTTGACCACGGCGCCCAGTATTTCACAGCAAAAAACGCCCCCTTGCAGCTCCTGCTCCCCGACCTGGTTCAGCATGGCCTGGTGCGGGAATGGGCCCAGGGTTTTCCAGTTTTGAAAGCAAGCGGCATCAAGGCACGCAGGCCCGGCCACCCACGCTATATCTGCCCGGATGGCATGAGCACCCTGGGCAAGGTTTTTTTGCAGGGGTGGGAAGCCCACGACCGACCCCTGCCGCTGGAAATCGAGGCCCTGGTCACGGGGGTGCAAAAGGCCGCTGAAGGCTGGACGGTAACGCTCGAGGATGGTTCAACCCGCTCGGGGCGGGCCCTGGTGCTCAACATGCCAGCACCCCAGGCCCTCAGACTGACCCAGGGGCAGCTCAAGCCCGAGGTGCAGATGGCTTTACAGGCCGTGCGTTATGCACCCTGCTGGGCCGTCATCCTGGTCCCCCGTCAGCTGCCCTACCTGGACTGGGTGGGGCTGGAAATCGAGCATCCGGTACTGGCCTGGGCCGCCCTCGACCACACCAAGCGGGCGGTGCCAGACCCGCCGGTGCTGGTTCTGCAGGCTTCGCCAGAGTGGAGCCAGGCCCACCTCGAGCTAGACCCCGACGAGGCCCTCCAACAAATCATCAAGGCGGCCCAGGAACTCTTCGGCGACTGGATTGGGCAGTGCCGTACCGCCATGGCGCACCGCTGGCGCTACGCCCTCCCTACCCAGACCCATCCCTGGCCCTACCTGACGCAAGAAAACCTGGTGTTTTGCGGCGACTGGTGCGGTGGGCCCCGAATAGAGGCGGCCCTGGAGAGCGGGTGGGCCAGCGCCGATTACCTGGTCAAATACCTGTGGCCCTGAACCTAAAAACCCGCTCGCACTCACAGGTTCGCCAAGTCGAGTACCGGCGCTGGATTTGGTTTCACAACAGCCGGCTCGAGGCGTTCAGGCTCCGTTAAGACCCCTTTTGCTAAGCTATAACCACCTACGGCAGGCTGAGTTTGTATTTGGAAAAAAGCATATGCTGCCCCAGCGTTCACCCGACCCCTACACCACCATCGAGGTGGCCGACCCCCTCGAGACCCTGCGCGTCCGCATCTCCTTGTGGTTGCTTCCGCTCGGGGCGCTGGCCGCCCTGGCCGCCTGGGGGCTGTCGGTGACGGCGGATAAGCTATCACTTCCCGACAAGTACCTGCTTCTGCCCATAGCCACCGGGTTCCTGGCCCTGGAAGTTTACCTCTGGCGCAACCCCCAAAGCATTCGCTGGGTCTGGCAGGTGGCCCTGAGCCTGATCGCGGTGTATGAAATTGTCAGCCTGTACTACGAAGCCGCCTACAAATTGCATCAGCGCGACGGCATCACCCCTGCGGTGCTGTGGTTTCCCATGGTCTTTCTGATGGCCTTTAACCTGCTCAACCGAAGGCAGGCCTTGCGGTTTTCCCTGACCTATCTGGGGTTGGGCTTGCTGGCAGGCGGCATTGGCCTGCTCGCAAGCCCCTCCCTCAACGCCACTTCCATCAATACCGCCCTGCAATTTACCCTTTCCAACATTGCTTACCTGTCTTTGCTGTACATGTTTGCCTTTCTGCGCCGCCACTACGCCCAGATGCATCAGCTGGCCCATACCGATGCGCTTACCAACCTGACCAACCGCCGGGCCATGCAGCTCAAGCTGGATAACGAGCTCGAGCGGGCCCGCCGCTACAACCGCCCGTTTGCGCTTGTTCTGGCCGACATCGACCATTTCAAGAAGGTCAACGACACCTACGGCCACTCGGTGGGGGACCAGGTTTTGCGCGAAGTTGCTGGAAGGCTGGCCCAGCACCTGCGCGATAGCGATAGCCTGGCCCGCTGGGGCGGTGAAGAATTTCTAATCCTGGCCCCCGAGACCGACCTGCACCAGGCCCAGCTCCTGGCCCGGCGCCTGCTCGAGGCCATCGGCGAAAGCCCCATATCGGGGGTACCGGTCACGCTCAGCCTTGGGGTGGCCTGCTACCGCCAGGGTGACACCGTGGCGGCCATGCTGAGCCGCGCAGACGAGGCCATGTACCGGGCCAAAGCCGGCGGACGCAACCAGGTCGTACTGGAAGAGCAGCTCGAAGATGTGATCATCCCGGCCCACACCACACTGGAGCCATAGCTGCCCCCTTGGCGATAAGCTATAGCCATGCAACTCGACCAGCTATCGCCCCGCACCCTGCGCGACCCCCACGGCTACAGCGGCAAGTGGCACTTTTACCCCGAGGACGTGCTGCCCATGTGGGTAGCCGACATGGACTTTCCCATCAGTCCGGCCATTACCCAGGCCATCATGGAGCGGCTCAAAGAGCGGGTGGGCTATCCCCAGACGAAGGGCGATAGGCAGCTGCTCGAGCTTATTGTTCAGCAACAAAGCCGTCACGGCCTGGAAGGCCTTACCCCCGAAAACCTGCTGCTCACCACTTCGGTCGTACCAGCCATCTACGCCAGCGTGCTGGCCCTGAGCAGCCCCGGCGACGAGGTGATTACCCAGGTGCCGGTTTATCATCCCTTTCTGAACGTGCTGGCCGAGCACCACCGCATTGCCCGACACAACCCCTTGCTGCCCACCCCCAGCGGCTGGGAGATCGATTTTGAGCAGCTAAAGCACCTGGTCACCCCCCGCACCCGCCTGCTGATGCTGTGCAACCCCCAGAACCCCACCGGGCGGGTCTTCCGGCGGGACGAACTGGAGCAACTGGCCGACTTCGCCCTGCGCCACCGGCTTTGGGTGATGTCGGATGAGCTCTGGGCCGACCTCATCTACCAAGGGCAGCACATCCCCATTGCCTCCCTGGGCCCCGAAATAGCCCAGCGCACCGTTACCCTGACCGGGCCTTGCAAAACCTACAACACCGCCGGACTGGGCGGCGGTGTGGCCATCAGCCACAACCCGCAGATACTGGCGGCCATGGCCCAGGTCAGCAAGGGGCTGGGCGGCCACCCCAACGTACTCTCGATGGCCGCCTGGCGGGCCGCGCTCGAGCACGCCCAGGACTGGCTAGAAGAAGTGCGGGCCTATCTAAAGGGCAACCGCGACTTCATCACAGCGTTTATGCAGCAACACCTGCCTCAGGTCGGCTACCGGCCTCCACAGGGCACCTACCTGGCCTGGCTTGATTTCAGGGGCGCCCCTTTTGCCCAGGAAATCCACAAGGTCATGCTCGAGCGGGCCAAAGTAGGCCTCAACGAGGGCCGGATGTTTGGGCCGCAGTACCAGGGCTGGCTGCGTTTGAACTTCGCCACCAGCCGCAAGCTGGTGCAGGAGGCGCTCGAGCGAATTGCAGGGGTGATGCAGGCTGCAGATTAGAGCGCCTTCAGAGAGAATGTCCATAGCGAGTGCTGTTCAAGGCATATTTTTTGCCGCTGGGGGCAGCAAACAGCGAAGACCGCGATGGCACCACCAGCCGGTTACAGCGGGGGATCAAACCGTCCATCAATCGCGGTCCAGCCCCCATCCACAAACAAGATGGCCCCGGTGATGTAGGAAGCCGCTGGCGAAGCCAGGAAAGCCACCGCTGCCGCCACCTCCTCAGGGCGGCCCCAGCGCCGTAGGATGCTGCGCTCGGCATAGGCGTTGTACCAGTCGGGCTTGCTCTTGATGGGTGCGGTGAGCGGGGTGTCAATCACACCTGGCCCAATGGCGTTGGCCCGCACCCCCCTGGGGCCCAGCTCTACCGCCAAACCCCGCACCAGCTGGATGGTTCCGGCTTTGGTCATGGCGTAAACCGACTGCCCCGGCTCCACCACCTGCGAACGAATAGAGGAAAAAGCTATCAGCGAGCCCGAGCCCTGTTCGGCCATGGCCCGGCCCGCTTCGGTTAGCACATTAAAAGTACCCTTGAGGTTGACGCTTACCACCCGGTCAAACTCCTCGCTCGAGTAGTGCAGGATGGGCTTGCGGACATTGATGCTGGGGGTGGTTACGGCCACATCGAGCCGCCCATGCCGCTCCAGAATGCCCTTGATAAGCCCCTTTACCCCTTCCACATCGGTAATGTTGACCAGGTCGGCTTCGGCCCGGCCCCCATTGGCCTCAATTCTGCCGGCGGTCTCGGCGGCCAGTTCGGCCTTCAGGTCTGCCACCACTACGGTAGCCCCCTGAGCCGCCAGGGCCTCACAAGAGGCCTGGCCAATCCCCGAACCTCCCCCTACCACCAGCGCCACTTTGCCGTCGAGCCGAAACATGTCTGCGTAGTTCATAGCAACCTCTTTCAGCTTCTTTTTCTCGGGTCCAGGTAATCCCGCAGCCCATCACCCAGCAGGTTGAAGCCCAGCACCGCCAGGCCAATCGCCAAACCGGGGAAAATTACCGGATAAGGCGTGAGTTCCTGGTAACTCTGGGCCTCGCGCAGCATCCGGCCCCAGCTGGGGTTGGGGGGCTGGGTGCCCAAACCCAGGTACGAGAGCGCGGCCTCGGCCAGAATTGCTACCGCAAAAGCCAGGCTGGCCTGCACCACCAGGGGCCCGATGATGTTGGGGAGCACGTGCCGTAGCATAATGCGCCCACTGCCCATGCCCAGGGCCCTTGCGGCCTCGATATAGGGCAGGGTCTTGACCGACAACACGCCGGCCCTGGCCACCCGGGCAAAAGCCGGCACCGCCGCCAGGCCAATGGCCACCATCGAGGTGGTCACGCCGGGGTTGAAAATAGCAGCCAGAAGCAGGGCGATGAGCAGGGCCGGGAGGGCATACAGCGCCTCCAGCAACACCGACAGAATCTGGTCGAGCCAGCCGCCCAAATACCCTGCCAGCACACCCAGCAAAAGCCCCACCGAAAGCCCAATACCCACTGCAATCAGGCCCACATAAAGGGCGTTCTGGGCCCCCGCCAGCACCCGGGCCAGGGTATCGCGCCCCAGGATATCGGTGCCAAGGGGATGCCCTGGGGAAAAAAGGGGGGCCAGGCGGTGGGGGGTGGTGGCGTTGGGGTCGACGGGGTTGAGTGTGCTGGCCAAAACCATCAGTAGAACCAGCAGAATCAGGAAGGAGCCCACCTTTAGTGCGATGGGCAGCTTTGCCCAACCAGATGACCTCCTGGAGGTTTTCGATGGGACAGCCTGGCTACGCATAACTCACCCTCGGCCTCCAGTAGACATCTTCAGCCACCCCTTCCTCCCCTTGGGAGGAAGGGGCCGGGGGATGGGGGGCCGCCCTTCACGCATAACTCACCCTCGGATCGAGCAAAGCATAGAGCAAATCCACCAGCAGGTTCATCAGCACAATAAAAGCCGCTATCACCAGCACCACCCCCTGCACCAGGGGGTAGTCGCGCGCGCTGATGGCGGTAAGCGAGAGCGAGCCCAGGCCCGGAATCCCGAAGACCGTCTCCACCACTACGGTGGCGATAAGCAAGCTGGCGAACTCGAGGCCCAGCACCGTCACCACCGGCAGAGCCGCGTTGCGCAAGGCGTGCTTGTACAGCACCACCCGCTCTGTTAGCCCCTTGGCCCGGGCAGTACGGATAAAATCCTGCGAGAGCACCTCGAGCACACTTCCCCGCACCAACCGCACCAGAAACGAAGCGCTGGCCAGGGCAACGGTCAGCACCGGCAGCACCAGGGCCGACAAGGCCCGCTGGGGGTTCTCCCAACCCCCAATAGGAAAACTGGTGGGCAACGGCAGCTTGAGCCAGACGATGAAGATGTAAATGAACATCAGCCCAACCCAAAACGAGGGCAGCACAATCCCCACCAGCGAGGCCACCGAAACGCCCAGGTCTATTGGGCTTCCGGCCCTGCGGGCCGCCAGGATGCCCATCGGTACTGCAATAAGAGTGGCCAACAGCAGCGAAGCCACCACGATGGGCAAGGTAATCCCCAGCCGGGCCACGATGAGTTCGGAGATGGGCCGCTCATAACGAATCGACTGCCCCAGGTCGCCCCGCAGCACCCCGCCCAGCCAGCTCAGGTAGCGCTCGAGGGGGGGTTTATCCAGCCCCAAGCGGGCCTCGAGGGCCTCTAAATCGGCAGGGGTCGCATCAATGCCCAAAATGGCCTGGGCTGGGTTGCCAGGAATCAGCAGCAGTGCAGCAAAGACCAGCAGCGTCGCCAACCATAAGGTGACCGTTGCAAAGCCAAGGCGGCGAACCGTGTAGGCAAACATAGTCAAGACTCGAGGGTCGAGGGTCTAGAGCCGAAACGCCCTTGACACTCGACCCTCAAAGCTAAGGCTTACAGGCTACTGCCGTACCCACACCTCGGCCACGCTGATGGCGGGGGTCAGGAAACCGTCGGGCCAGTTCTGAATGCGGGCTCGATAAGCGCCCAGCGCTGGCAGGGTCATGGTCCAGACCCCAGCGGCATCCTCAGCCAGTAGGCGCTGGGCGGCGGCCAGGGCCTCGCAGGCTTTGGTCTGGTTGGGCGCCCGCAGGTACTGGGTGAAAAGCTGCTGGAAACGCGGGTTGTTGTAGCGCCAGTAGTAGTTGGGGTTGGCGTAGTTGCCAATATCGTTGGCTTCCACGTGGCCGATGATGGTCATGGCATAGTCGGCCTGACGGAAGACCCGCTGCAGCCAGGTGTTGAAGTCGGTAACCTGGATGGTTACCTGCAGCGGCCCCAGCTTGTTGAGCTGGGCCACCATGGCCTCGCCAATGCGGCGCTCGTAGGGGAACTCGGCGGCCAGGTTGAAGGTAAAGCGCAAGGGGTTCTGGTTGGTAAAACCAGCCTCGGCCAGCAGGCGGCGGGCCTCATCGGGGTTGTAGGCATTGAAGTTGCTCAGATCCACATAGCAGGCCTCGCCCGGCGAACGCATGGAGCCAATCTTGGTGCCGTAGCCCAGCATGGCCCCCTGGATCAGCTCGTCCTTGTTGGTAGCCAGGGTGATGGCCCGCCGCACCCGCACGTCGTTGAAGGGCGGGCGGCTGTTGTTGAACCCGGCCACAGCCTCGGCGGTAGCCGAACCAGAGAACACCTTGAAGTTGGGGTCGCGCGAGAGCACCACCGCGTTTTCGGGCAGTAGGGCGTAGGCGATGGCATCCAGGTCGCCGGCCCGCAGACCGGCCAGCTGGGCATCCCCATCGCCCAGGAAGCGGAAGTTAACCCGATCCAGGTAGGGCAGGCCCTGCAGGTAGTAGTTGGGGTTGCGCTCGAGCCGCACTGCCACACCCCGCTCCCAGGCCGCAAAGCGGAAGGGGCCGGTGCCAATCGGCTGCACCCGCTGCTCGGCCAGAGGCCGCTGCCGGGGGCCAATCAGCGACTCGGGGCGCGAGAGGATGAAAAGAAAGTCGTTGTTGGGCTGGCGCAGGCTAAACACCACCGTGTTGGGGTTGGGGCTGGTGATATTGGCGATGTCGCGGTAAAGGTCGGGGCGCAGGTGGCCCGAGGCCCGGGTATCGGGGTTGCGGGCCCGGTTAAACTTAGCCAGCACATCCTGGGCGGTGAAGTCGGAGCCGTCGTGGAACTTCACCCCCTGGCGCAGGGTAAAGGTATAGGTCAGGCCGGAGTTAGAAACCACCCAGCGCGTGGCCAGTGAAGGCACGATCTCGCCTTTGGGGTTGCGCTTGACCAGCCCTTGCAGCACATTGTCGTAGACCACGCGGGAGATATCCGCACCCGCCACCTGGGTCGGATCCCAGGCTGCGGGTTCAGTTTGGATGGCGATGGTAATAGAGCCACCGCGCTGCTGCGCCCAAGCCAGGCCAGCCAAGGCCAACACGCCTATAAGAAACCAACGTTTCATCACGATTCCTCCTATTTTTTATATGGGAATGTCGCGATTTATGGCCGCGTCGCGCGGGTGGGCTCGGTATCACGAGTCCCACCAGAACATCAGTTGGGTCTTCTCCACCCTCCCGATCCGAAAAAAGCCTTACCGATACGCTTTTTTCGGCACCGCTCGCAAGTAGACAATAACACGAAAACCAGGGGGTTGGCAAACGGGATTATCGCCCCGCAATGCAGCAATTATCGCACTCTTCACAGACGTGGCCCCCATCCGGGGGGCCACTGTGCTGTACAAGGCAAAGCAATCAAGTTGTGAGCAGCTCGATATTTGTGAAGAGCGCTCTAAGCTGCCGGCAAGCCATTCTGCAACATCAGCACAGCGACAGCAGCATAAAGCCTGGCAGCCGCAATCAGCTCTTCAATCTCGATATGCTCGTCAACCTGGTGTGGAACGGTACGATTCCCTGGCCCAATGGTCACAACAGGCAAGCCGGCCCAGGCCCACAAAAAAGTGCCATCGGTAGCCCCCGGCACCCCACCGTAGCGGACGGGCATCTGCAGCAGTTGCAAGCCTTGTTCTACCGCTTGCACAAGCACAGTGTCGCGCGAGGTTTCGCTGGCGGGGCGGACTTCGAAGACCTCCAGGGTTGCGCTTACACCGGCCCCCAGGCTCTCTTCCAGCACTTGCCGAAGCCTGGCCTCGAGGGCCCGGTGATCCTGGCCGGGGTTGGTGCGGATATCCAGCCCTACCCGCACCCGATCGGGAATCACATTGAACTGCCCCGTCCCCGCCCCCGCCTCGAACACCGTAGGGGTCAGCCAGGGCAGGCCCAGGTATTCGTGCTGGCTTTCGCTCTGCAAAGCGGCTTGCAGCCCGCCCAGCGCCGCCACAAACCGGGCCGCCGAGGGGATGGGGTTGGCCCCGGCATAGGGCATGGCCCCGTGGGCCATCTTTCCCTGAAAATGTACCCAGACCCGCATGGCGCCCTTTTGCCACAAGCAGACCTGGTTCTCCTCCGGCTCGCAGATGATGGCCCCGGCGAAGCCTTCGGCATAGCCCGCCCGGATAAAAGCTTTGATCCCGATCATCAGGCCTTCTTCATCGCAGGGGATGCACAGCCGCAGGGTTTTGCGGGGCTGGCCCAGCACCTTTTGTACCGCTACTGCCGCGCAGATGGCCGCTGCCAGCCCTCCTTTCATATCGCAGGCTCCGCGCCCGTAAATCTTGCCGTCCAGGATCCGGGCTTCATAGGGGGGAACCGTCCACTGCTCGGGATTGCCGTGCGTGACCACATCGCTATGGCCCTCCAGAATCAGCCCGCCGGAACCTTGCCCCAGGTCGGCAATCAGGTTGGGACGGCCTGGAGCCACCTCCTGTACGGTGGTCTGGAAGCCGCGCCGGCGCAGGTAGGGCTCTAAAAAATCCACCACCGGCTGCTCGCCCGGCCCTGGATAGTAGCTTGCGATGCGAACGAGCTCCTGGGTCAGGCGCACCAGTTCGGCGGTGTCTACGGCCTGGGCAGCTTGAAGGGCAAGGTTGTTTTTGTCCATTGTTCTTCCCGGCAAAGCGGTCGTAAGAAACCGCTCTTTGCGCCTATTTTTCGTACAGGTCGCGGTAGGAAACCAGCCCACCCACCGAATAGGCATGCAGCACCCCGTGCACCAGCGCCCTGGCAAACACATCGGCGGCCACCGCACCCAGGCGGCTGAGTTCGGCAGGGCCTGCAATTTCCACCTCCCCCGTAGCCAGGCAAAAAATCACATCGCCATCGAACATGGTATGGGCTGGGAAGACGGCCCTGGCAATGCCGTCGTGGGCCATCTGGGCTACCTTTTGGGCCTGGGCTTTGCTCAGGCGGGCGTTGGTGGCTACGCATCCAATTACGGTATTGCTGGGCACGAAAGAGGTCGTGAAAAGATCGCTGTAGTCTGGGGCCGACAGGGGCCTGGGGGGGTGTTTGAGCTTGAACTCGCCGTTTTGCTCTAAGAAACGTGCATAAAGCTCGCCCGTTATGGGGTCGTGGGCCCTTCCATAGGCATTGGCCGCCACGATAGCCCCCACCACCACCCCGCCGGGCAGCTCGAGGCTGGCCGTGCCGGTGCCGCCCTTCAGACCGCCGTTGCGTGCCCCGGTGCCCACCCCCACCACGCCCTGCTCGACCGGCCCACCCTTCAGGTTCTGGGCCGCCTGGTAACCGTACTGGGCACTGGGACGCACGGTAGAGCTGCCTACCAGCAGGTCGAAAATCACCGCGGCTGGCACAATGGGCACGACGGCGCTACCCACCGGATAGCCTTTGCCCTGCTGCTCGAGCCAGCGCATCACCCCTGCGGCCGCCTCGAGGCCATAGGCACTCCCCCCCGAGAGCACCACGGCTTGTACCTGCTCAACAAGGTTAACCGGGTTCAACAGGTCGGTTTCGCGGGTACCGGGCGCACTGCCGCGCACATCCACCCCCGCCACCGCCCCGTTCTGGGGAAAGATAACGGTAACACCCGTAAGGTTGTCCAGGTCGGTAAAGTGGCCTACCTGGATACCCGGAACATCGGTAATGGCGTTCAGAGGGCCAGGTTTCATGTGCGCCACCAGCATAACAAAAAGTCCGCACAGCCTATTGCAGTTCTATTTCCAGCTCCCCCCCTTCCGCCACAAAACCCACCCGCTTATGGCTCCCATCGCAAAATGGTTTGCATTCCGAGTGGCCACAACGGCACAAAGCCAGCTTGGCTCGCTCTAAAACCCGCTCTTCTCCGTTAAGCACAAACCTGCTGCCTTCGGGCAGGTCGATCACCAGCGAGCCATTTTCGCGCAAGCGAATTCTCATGTGCCCAGTTTAGGGCAGTTGGGCAGGCTTCATCCAAGCCGGGGCGATTGACCCTACAGCAGAATGGCCGCAAAGCGAAGACTGGTTTTGAAGGCTAGTGAGAGATTTATCAAAGTCGCCAGCCTGTCGCAAGGGGTATCTATATGCCCGTGAAATATCCCGGTACTACCGTTAGAGTAGAGGAGCCTATGCAGAACCTCGAGTTCCCCCCTTACATCAAAAGCGAGCGGGTCAAACACTGGATTGCCGAAGCGGTTGCGCTGTGCAAGCCCGATGCAGTTCACTTCTGTGACGGCTCTGAGGAGGAGTATAACGCCCTGTGCGACCAGCTCGTCGAAGCCGGTACGTTTATACGGCTCAACCCCGAGCTGCGCCCAGGTAGTTTTCTGGCCCGCTCCGACCCCAGCGATGTGGCGCGTGTGGAAGACCGCACCTTCATCTGCTCCATCAACAAAGAAGACGCCGGCCCTACCAACAACTGGGTCAACCCCAAAGAAATGCACGCCACCTTACAGGGCCTCTTCGATGGCTGCATGCGGGGCCGCACCATGTACGTAGTGCCCTTCAGCATGGGGCCGCTGGGTTCTCCCATCAGCTACATCGGCATCGAGATTACCGACTCGGCCTACGTGGTGGTGAACATGCGCATCATGACCCGCATAGGCAAGGCCGTCTACGAGGTGCTGGGCGAGGATGGCGACTTTGTGCCCTGCATGCACACCGTGGGCATGCCCCTGGAGCCAGGACAAAAAGACGTCCCCTGGCCCTGCAACCCCACCACCAAGTACATCGTGCACTTCCCCGAAGAGCGCAGCATCTGGAGCTATGGTTCGGGGTACGGTGGCAACGCCCTGCTGGGTAAAAAGTGTCTGGCCCTGCGGATTGCCAGCGTGATCGGGCGCGACGAAGGCTGGCTGGCCGAGCACATGCTGATCCTGGGTGTCGAAGACCCCAAAGGTCAGAAAACCTATGTGGCGGCTGCCTTCCCTTCAGCCTGCGGCAAGACCAACTTCGCCATGCTGATCCCGCCTAAGCCCTTCCAGGAGGACGGCTGGAAGGTAACCACGGTGGGCGACGACATCGCCTGGATCAAGCCCGGCTCCGATGGGCGGCTTTATGCCATCAACCCCGAAGCTGGCTACTTTGGGGTGGCGCCCGGCACCTCCTACAGCACCAACCCCAACGCCATGGAGACCATCAAGGCCAACACCATCTTCACCAACGTGGCACTCACCCCCGAGGGCGACGTGTGGTGGGAAGGCATGGACGGCCCCCCGCCCGCCAGGGCCATTGACTGGCAGGGCAACGAGTGGACCCCCGACTGTGGGCGCAAAGGGGCGCACCCCAACGCCCGCTTTACTGCCCCGGCCAGCCAGAACCCGGCCATTGACCCCGAATGGGAAAACCCCAAAGGCGTGCCCATCAAGGCCTTCATCTTCGGTGGGCGCCGGGCCTCGGTGGTACCGCTGGTGTATCAGAGCTTCAACTGGTCGTTTGGGGTGTACCTGGGCGCCACCATGGGCTCAGAGATGACCGCAGCGGCCTTCGGGCAGATCGGCGAGGTGCGCCGCGACCCCTTCGCCATGCTGCCTTTCATCGGCTACCACATGGCCAGCTACTTCAACCACTGGCTGGATATGGGCCGCCGGGTGGTAGATCCGCCCCGCATCTTCAGCGTGAACTGGTTCCGCAAGGGGAAGGATGGCAACTACCTTTGGCCGGGTTTTGGCGAAAATATGCGGGTGCTGAGGTGGATTGTGGAGCGGGTTAACGGTCGGGGCTATGCTACCGAAGGCCCCCTGGGCTACGTACCCCACTACGAAAGCCTGGACTGGCGCGGCCTTGACTTTAGCAAAGAGCAGTTCCAGGAGCTGATGGCCATCGACCGCGACCTGTGGCTTAAGGAAATCCTCTCCCACGAAGAGCTCTTCATCAAGCTCTACGCGCGGATGCCCAAGGAGTTCCTGGCCATGCGCGAGCTCTTGATTTCCAACCTCTGGCGCTCGCCCGAGCACTGGGATGTGGGGGGCCTGGAAGAGGGCGATTCTTGAAGCAGCCTCGAGCCGCTGGTGAGGAATAGTTGTTAAGGTCCGAGTTTGGCTTTTATCATCGCCTGCGGGTGCGGTGGGCCGAGACCGACCCGCAGGGCATCGTGTTCAACGGGCACTACCTAACCTATTTCGACGTGGCTATCACCGAATTCTGGCGGGCTCTGGGCATCCCCTACCCCAGCACGGTGGAGCGCTTTGGGCTGGATTTGTTTGTGGTCAAGGCAACCGTGGAGTACCACGCCCCTGCCCACTACGACGACGAGCTCGATATTGGCGTGCGGGTAGGGCGCATCGGCAACAGCAGTATGCAGTTTGTGCTGGGCATCTTTCGGGGTGAGGCGCACCTGATTAGCGGGGAGGTCATCTATGTGGCCGCCCACCCCCAAACACGCCAGCCCCAGCCGGTGCCACAGGCCATGCGTGAACTGCTGGAGCGCTGAACCCGTTTACATCCCCCTGTGGAACAGCCCATACCAGTCCGGCTTCAACAGGCTCAGCCGCCCCCTACACCGGATCAAACCAGGAAGTGCGGTTATTCCACCCCCTCGGCGCGCAACTCCTGCGCCAGCGACTCCCAGCCCTTGCGGCCCATCAGGGCGTAGGTGTACTCCTTGCCCAGCTCCACCCCCGGCTGGTCGAAGGCGTTGATGTTCCACAGTTCACCCAGGAAGGCGGTCTGCCACATCAGGTGTTGCAGCAGCCAGCCCAGGTGGTAGGCATCGAGTTTTTCCAGGGTGAGGGTGTAGTTGGGCTGCTGGGCTTTGGCCAGGGCGTGGGCGGTGGCTTTGGCCTCGGCATCCAGGAGCTCGAAGAAGCTCTTGCCGAAGAGGTAATCGAGGGCCTCGAGGCCCTTCACCGCCGGGATTTCCAGGTTTTCGCTGGGGTTCAACAAGCGCACGATGTTGATGAGCTTATCGTGCGGCCCCTCGCGGAAAAGCTGCACCTGGGCATGCTGATCGGTGGTGCCGATGGCCCGTACAGCGGTGGTGCCGGTGCGAACCGGACGGCCTGCCCGGTCGCGCATCTTGCCCAGCGATTCGTCGTGAAGTTGCACAAACCAGTCCGGCAGGTAGCGCAGGCGGGTGGAGTAGGGCATAAAAACCACAATGTTCTTGCCCTTTTGGCTAAACAGGTGGTGGATTAGCGCGGTCTGGGCCGGCAGGTTGTGTTCCAGTACAGCCCTGGCCTGCTCATTGGATTTGCGCGCCCCGGCCAGCAGGCCCTCGAGGTCCACCTCGGCAAAAGCCAGCGGCAAGGTTCCCACCGGGCAGGTCACACTAAAGCGTCCCCCCACCGAGGGCGGCACCTCAAAGGCGGTCAGCCCCTCGGCCCGGGCATAGGGGCGCAGGATGCCTTTGGAGGGGTCGGTGGTGATCACCACGTGTTTTTTCCAGTCGGGCAGGCCCAGCTCGAGCCACTGCCGGAACACTAGAAAGGCCGCCATGGTCTCAGCAGTAGAGCCCGACTTGGAAATCACATTGACCAGGGTTTTGTGAGGGTCGAGGGTACGGAGCAACGCCAGAATAGGCTCAGGCTCCACGTTGTCTACAAAATGCAGGCGCACCGGGCCTTTACCTAAAGCCGCACCCACCGCCTGAGCACCCAAGGCCGAACCACCTATGCCCAGCACCACCAGGTCTTGAACCCAGTTGTTGGCCTGGCGGTAGCGCAACACCTGCCGCAGGGTTTCGGTATCTTCGGGTACGTCAATCCAGCCCAGGAACTCGGCGGGGTTGGACTTGCGCTGCCACAGCGCAACGCGGGCCGCCTCTAAGCTTTGAGCGTGGGCAGCCAGCGCCCCAGGCCAATCAATGCCCTGCTCACCTATGCGTTCGGATAGGATATTTGTCAGGTTTAGCCGCAACATGCGACCAGTGTACCGTGGAGGTGTTGCATTTGTCGCAAAAAACGGTGGTCGCTTTACGGTAGCAGCCCGAAAATAGCAAGCCCCCAAGCGAAGGTTAAAATCGATCCGACCAGGCTTATCGTGCTCCTCACAGACCTGGCCTGCCATCCGGGAGGCGCCTGCGCTGTGCAGGACAAAGCAATCAAGCTCAATATTTGTGAAGAGCGCTCTAATTGGCTAGTTTTCGGCAAAATGCTAGACTTAGAAAAGCGTCCTCTAAGGGCTGGCCTTGTGCAGACCCGGAACCTTGATATGACCAAGCATACCCAGCCAACGGCGGCACCTCTATCGCCCACAGCGCATTCCGCAGTTGAGGCCTTGTGGCAACAGCTCGAGCCTCACCTTCACTACCTGCCTGCTGCGGCCAGGGCTCAGGTGCGGGGGGCGCTTGAGTTTGCCTATGTCGCCCACGAAGGGCAAAAGCGCAAGAGTGGAGAGCCCTACATCGTTCACCCGGTCGCGGTTGCGCAGATCCTGGCCGAGCTGGGCCTGGATGCCGAGACCCTCATGGCTGGGCTCTTGCACGACACCGTCGAGGATACCCAGGTGCGCCCTGAGGAGATTGAGGAGCGCTTTGGGGCAGCGGTGCGAAGGATTGTGGAGGGCGAGACCAAGGTTTCCAAGCTCTACAAACTGGCCCACGCCGCACAGGAGGACAAACCCGCCGAGGAAAAGCACGCCGAAGACCTGCGCCAGATGTTTATCGCCATGGCCGAGGATGTGCGCATTATCATCGTCAAGCTGGCCGACCGGCTGCACAACCTGCGCACCCTGGAGTTCATGCCCCCCCACAAGCAGCAGCGCATTGCCCGCGAAACCCTGGAAATCTACGCCCCGCTGGCCCACCGCCTGGGTATTGGACAAATCAAGCTCGAGCTCGAAGACCTTTCCTTCCGTTACCTCGACCCCGAGAATTACCAGGCCCTCGAGGCCCGCCTCAAAAGCCACCGGGCCGAGCGTGAGGCCGCCGTCCAAGCCGCCAAAGAAAAGCTCGAGCAGGCCCTGGCACGGGACTTCATCCTCAAGCAGTCCATCAGGAAAATCGAGATCACGGGTCGCACCAAACACCTGTTCTCCATCTGGAAGAAGATGGAGCGGGACGGCAAGGCCATCGAGCAAATTTACGACCTGCTGGCCTTGCGGGTCATCCTGGAGCCACGCCCCGGCCAGGACCCAGAAGAAAACGCGCTGCGCGAGAAGCAGGTTTGTTACCACGTGCTGGGCCTGGTACACGCCCTCTGGCAGCCCATCCCGGGCCGGGTCAAGGACTACATCGCGGTACCCAAGCCCAACGGCTACCAGTCGCTGCACACCACCGTGATTGCCGTAAACGGGCTGCCGCTGGAGGTCCAGATTCGCACCAGGGAAATGCACCGGGTGGCCGAGTTTGGCGTGGCGGCGCACTGGCTTTACAAGGAGGGTGTGACCGACCCCGAAGACCTCAAGCGGCGGGTGGGCTGGCTCAAAAGCATCCAGGACTGGCAGCAGGAGTACAGCAGCTCGCGCGATTTTGTCGAGGCTGTTACCAAGGAGCTGCTGGGGGGCCGGGTTTTTGTCTTCACCCCCAAGGGGAAAATTATCAACCTGCCCAAAGGCTCGAGCCCGGTAGACTTCGCCTACCATATCCACACCGAGGTGGGGCACCGCATGGTCGGGGCCAAGGTCAACGGGCGCATCGTGCCCCTCAGCTACGAGCTGCAAAACGGCGAGATTGTGGAAATTCTCACCGCCAAAACGGCCCACCCATCCAAGGACTGGATCGACTACGCCAAAACCCGCTCGGCCAAGCAAAAAATCCGCATGTACTTCCGGGCTTTCGAGCGGGCCGAGACCCTGGAAAAAGGCGCGCGGATGCTGGAAAAATACTTCAAACGACGGGGCCTGCCCCGGCCTCTGGAGAGCCAACTCGAGGAGGTGGGGCGCAAGCTCATCAAAAGCTCTTCGCCAGAGGACCTGTACGCAGCCATTGCAGGAGGACGGGTTGCACCACAACAAGTTGCCCGCATCCTGGCACCCAAAAGCGAAGCCCCTGCCGCCAGGCCCAAGCCCGTCAAAAGTGAGCTGGGCATCCGTTTGGAGTCCAATCTGAGCGTTCCCATCAAGCTGGCCAGCTGCTGTGAGCCCGCCAAGGGCGACGCCATTCTGGGCTACATCACCCGGGGACGGGGCGTCAGCATCCACAAAGCAAGCTGCCCCAACCTGCGCCGCCTGATGGAGCAAGACCCCGGACGGGTGGTGCTGGCCTACTGGGAAGGGCTGGG
The DNA here is from genome assembly GCF_051297115.1 of Meiothermus cerbereus. GTDB lineage: Bacteria > Deinococcota > Deinococci > Deinococcales > Thermaceae > Meiothermus > Meiothermus cerbereus_A. Next base: position 5,484 of record NZ_JBEVAL010000046.1, on the reverse strand, counting down.
CCGGGTGATGCAGCTCGAGGTTCTGGCCGACGACCGGGCCGGATTGCTGCGCGACATTATGGATGCCATCGCCTGGATGGGCAAAAGTGCCATGGGCGTGAACTCGAGCCCCACTTCACCGCTTTCCTCGCTGTTTCGCATCAGCACCCGCATAGACCTGAGCGAAAGCGAGCAGAAAGCCCTGGACGAGCGCTTGCGTAGCGTACCCAACGTGCGCTCCGTCAGCTGGTCGCAGGTGCTGTAGGGCTTCGAGACCGCGCTGCGGACGGGGTCGCTGGGTAGGTCGGCATGAACAGCACCAGCTTCTACTGGAATCCCCCCTGTCCGTTTGGTCTTTGGGGCCCTTCGGGTGCACCCATAAGAAATGTTTTTGATTTGTTCTTTTCCTGGGGCCCCCGCCTGAAGCGCAGGCAGCAACAGCCCGAAAAACGATGGTGCTCCGATCTATCCCTAACGGAAAGCTTCAGGCGGGGTTCATATTAGATGAATCCCCTCCTGGCTTTATCCATTGCTTTTGGAATCGGGCTGCTGGCCGAGCGAGTGGGCTGGCTCAGGCCGGGGGCTTCCTGGGCTGCCGCTTTGGTAGGGGGCCTTCCCCTTTGGGCTGGAGGAATTCCGGCAGCCCTGGCGGTGCTCTTCTTTGTGGCCCTGGGTAGCCTTGCCAGTCGGCTCAACCACACCAGCCGAGACCGCGCGGGCCGCATGGCTTCCCAGGTGTTGGCCAATGGGCTTCCAGCCGCAGTGGGCATTGCCCTGGGCGCGCCAGCTTTTTTTCTTGCAGCGCTGGCAGCCGCAGCTGCCGATACCCTGGCCACCGAGCTGGGCAGTCGTAGCCGCTGGGCCTGGCATCCGCTAAAAGGCTGTGTAGAAAGCGGGACCAACGCTGCGGTTAGTGGTCTGGGCACCCTGGCCCTGCTGGGCGGGGCGCTGCTTTTTGCCCCCTGGGCAGTCTGGCTCGAGGCGCCGGTGGTAGCGGTGGTGGTGGGGGGCGCCGCCGGCGCTCTGGCCGATACTGTGCTGGGTTTGTTAGAAGACCGCCTGGCCTGGTGGAGCAACGATCTGACCAACCTGCTGGCCACCACACTGGGCGGGTTTTTTGCCGTGATTTTGGCCTGATGTAGTTGCACCAGGGCAGACTTAGCAAAACCAGCGGAATGAGTCAATGCATACCTGGCGCAATTCCTAAAGCGAACTTTCGGTACGGCATCTCGCATTTCGCTTATGGAGACACTGTAAACCCCCGCAAAAACCAATCAAGGACATTTCTTTTGAGGCTGGTACTGCTGGCAGGCACATCGCTGGCAAAATTGCTCAATTTGGGTTCGCGCCGACCTACACAATCTGGCCGCTGCCAAAGCTCTTCTGGTAAAAATTGCGAAAATCCATCAGCCGCTGTTTGGCCTGATCCGCAGAGACCTGCGCGCCTTCTAGAAGTTCGCGCAGCGACTCGAGCTGGCGCTCGAGGTCGGCCCGAATGGTTTTGTCGAAGATAATGGCCTGGTCAAGTTGTTTGGTTAGGGTCTCCAGCAGCTGGCGGGCCTCGGCCAGGTTGGGCTGGACAGGCGAGCCGAACATTTGTCTTTCCAGTTCTTGCTCGAGCTGAAGTAACATGGCTTCAATTTTTCTCATAACTGATTGTACGCCCTGGAGGTAGGGGGGAATTGTTCTCAGCTCGAGGTTCAGCGGCCAGCTCCGGCATCGGAGGGGTTTTTCTGCTGTCCAGTTTGAGCTGTGGCCCAGCTAAAGAAATGCTAAACTCATGGCGTTTGTATTTGCCCTACCATGGCAGTGAGCATTGCTACTGTATTGTGGGCAATTCGCAGGCTTATGAAGCGCTCTTCAATTCCAATCACCGCCAGCCCGCTTTGTCAGGTTAAAATGCCGTTTACTGGAATCCCATGCTCCTGTTCAGGTAGCCTTGCATAGTGGTGGGACCATGCGCAGTCTTCTACTAGCCTTCGTGTTGGCGCTCGCGCCGCTGCCTAACCTCCCCTCTATCCCTTCGGGAAGCGAGATTCGGGTGGTGTCCCCGGATTTGCTCACCGTGTATGTGGTCTGGCAGGTAGAAGCACGCAATCTGGTTCTGCAAAGCATGCTGCCCGCACCCGCCAACCGGGAGGTTCGGGTGCTGTTCCGGGTGGATGGAGGCTATCGTCCGCCATACAATGGAATTACTACCCCCAAGGGGGATATTGCCCTGAATATCCAGGGAGAACGTGTTAGCCTTAATGAGCTTCTGACCCGTACGTATCGCTTGAATCTGCCCAATGGGCGTGTCTTGCCGGAGGTTCGATGAAACGCATTCTTTTGATTGAAGACGACCCCGAAATCGCCCACCTCTTGCAGCTCGAGCTGGGAGAGGCTGGCTACACCGTGGACTGGGCTTCGGGGGGCATGGCGGGCCTGGTACGCCTGCGTGAAGCCGTGCCCGACCTGGTCATCCTCGACCTGGGCCTGCCCGACCTGGATGGAGGCGAGGTGGCCCGCCGCATCCGCGCGGGCTACGAAGTACCCATTATCGTCCTGACCGCTGCCGATGCGGTAGAGCGCAAAGTGAGCCTGCTCTCCGATGGGGCCGATGACTACATTGTCAAGCCCTTCCACCCCGCCGAACTCATGGCCCGCATCCAGGTGCAACTCCGCCACCGCGAAGGCGGCGAGCAGATAAGCGTGGGTGGTTTGGAAGTGCACATCGCCAAGCGGCAGGTGCTGCTTGAAGGACAGGAGCTGCGCCTGTCGCCCAAGGAGTTCGAGCTGCTGTCGCTTCTGGTAAGCCGGGCGGGCAAGGTGTTCAGCCGCCAGGAAATCGAGGAGCACCTGTGGGGAAGGCAGCTCGAGCGCGACTCCAACGTAGTAGATGTGCACATCGCCAACCTGCGCTCCAAGCTGCGGGAAGCCGGTGCTTATGGCTATCTGCGCACCGTGCGTGGGGTGGGGTATGCGCTGCGGCAGCGCGAAGCGGAATAAGCCTGGGCCTCAAAGCGATGCCCAGGCCGCCCAGCCCTGGTGATGGTTGTTGCTTGAGGTTTCCCCCAGGCCCATATTTATGTCCTTCCGCACCCGTCTGATCCTGGCCTATACCATCCTGTGGGTGCTGATACTGGTATTGACCCTGAGCATTGCCGTCTACAGCATTAACTTTGGCTTGTACGGGCAGGTCGAGCGTACCCTATTGCGCTACGTCAACGAGGTGGCTTTGCTGTATGCCTCCGGTCGCGCCGGGGAAATTAGCCTACCCCGAAGCGGCCCGGTGAGCGTAAGCTTCTACAGCACGGGTGGACAACTTTTGGTAGCACCCACCCCTGACTTCGACCACAAAGTGCCCAAAAACTATATCCGTGCTGCCAGCAACACCGCCAAGCCCTACTACGCTCCAACCTTTATGGCGGCCTACCAGAGCATACCGGGAGCGGTGGTGGTGGTCAGCCAGGACACCCGGTACATTGAGAGCATCTCGGCCACAGTTCGTACCACCCTGATTCAGGGCATGGCCTTTTTGTTGCCGCTGGGAGCCCTTCTGATTGTGCTGGCCGCCCAGGTTTCGCTCATCCCGCTGCACCGGGCGGCCTCGGAGGTAGACAAGCGCGGCCCGCGCAACCTCGAGCCCATCCACTACACCGGCCCCAAAGACGACCTGGGGGTGATGATAGAGAAGGTCAACGACCTGCTGGGTGAGCTGCGCGAGGCCCAGGCGCGCGAACGGGCCTTTCTGGCCGAGGTCTCGCACGAGCTTCGCACCCCCTTGACCTCGCTGAATGGCTACCTCGAGCGCCTCAGCCGCAACCCTGGCGACACCGAGATGCTCGAGCGCTCCCGTAAAATTGCCGCCCATGCCGTCCGCATGGTGCAGGACCTGCTGGCCCTGGCCCGGGGCGAGGCCGAGCGCAGCGTTAATGCCCACATCGTCAACCTGGGCGATCTGCTGCGCCAGGCTGTGGGCGAGTACCCCGGCGTGGTGCTCAAAATGCCCTCGGAGTTTCCCGAGGTGCTGGGCGATCCCGACCGCTTGCTGCAACTGGCCCGCAACCTGATTGCCAACGCAGTGCGGGCCGCCGGTGCGCCCGAAAAAGTGCAGGTGCGGGTCTGGATGGTCAAAGAACCCACCGACAACCCCCCCGACCCCTACGAGTCCGCCGACGAGGCCCGTGTCACCTCCACGCCCGAGATGAGCCCCCCCAAACAACCCTGGGCCGCCTTTGCCATTGTGGACCGGGGGCCGGGCATCGCACCGGAGGTACTGCCCCGCCTGTTTACCCGCTTCGCTCGAGGCCCCGAGGGTGGCACCGGGCTGGGGCTGGCCATCGCCAAACAGATTGCCGAGGCCCACGGGGGCGAAATTCGCGTAGCCAGCCGGCCTGGCGAGACCCGCTTCACGGTGTTTCTGCCCCTGCTGGTTGAGGAGGACTGAACCTCGAGAAAATCCTTTCTTGCTGCGTTTTCGATTTGCTTTCTTTGTTTGGCTTTCGTATGCTTTCGCTATGCCCTCTCTCGAGGCCACCTTTCGCCACCAGGAAATCCTGGCCATGCTGCGCCGGGATGGCCGGGTCGAGGTAAGCAGACTGGCTCAACACTTTGGCGTTTCCACCGTTACCATCCGCACCGACCTGGAGTACCTGGAGCAACAGGGGCTGTTGCGCCCTACCCGAGGGGGAGCTGTGCCGGCGGAGACCAAGCGTTTCGAGCTTCCCCTGGAGGAAACCCGCCAGATGCACGCCAGGGAGAAAGAGCGCATCGGCAGTTACGCCGCCAGCCTGGTGCGCGACGGCGAGACCATCATTCTGGATGTGGGCAGCACCACCACCGAGCTGGCCAAAGCCCTTTCGCCCTCGCTCAAAAACGTGGTGGTCATCACCAGCGGCCTCAACATCGCTTTGCTGCTGGAGTCGCACCCTGGCATTACGGTAATTGTTACCGGGGGCACCCTGCGGCCTTTGCAGCATTCGCTGGTCAACCCCTACGGCACCCTGCTTTTGCGCGAAATCAACGCCGACAAGGCTTTCTTGGGCTGCAACGGGGTACACCCCGACAAAGGCTTCACCAACACCAACCTGCAAGAAGCCGAGATTAAGCGGGCCATGATGGAGGCCGCCCGCGAGATTATCGTGCTGGCCGACCACAGCAAGATTATGCAGGTGGCCGCAGCCCGCATCGGGCCGCTGGAGGCAGCCAACCTGCTCATCACCGACCGCAAAGCAAAAAAAGAAGACCTCGAGGCGCTTTATAGCAGGGGGCTCGAGGTTGTGGTGGCCCGGCATACCTAATGCAAACCGGAATCTGCTTCGAAACTTTTCGCAAGCATTCATAACTGTTGACAAGCCTCTGGCCCAGCCCTTAGACTCCGCTTGAACCTTGAAGGGGAAAAAGGACCTTCCTGCATATCCAAAAGTGGTTTTGCCGTGAAGTGCAGCCCCCAAAAGGCTGGTATCTAATACCAACCTTAGATAGATAGTCATTCTTCAGGAATCCACCCGAACCCCGCCACCC
>NZ_JBEVAL010000045.1:0-23745 GCF_051297115.1 Meiothermus cerbereus | reverse complement strand
ATAACTCACCCCCGTCCCTTATTTTCCACTGGGTGTCAAGTCCTTTTCCGAATTGGCGTGGATTGAAAATTTCCTTAATACAAATCAAACAATAAGAAATGTTTTTGATCTGTTCTTTTTGCTGGGACCCCCACCCGAAGCTGCGCCAAGCGCTGCTCTTACATCCGGTTGGTTTTGACCTGCCCTAAACAGAAAGCTTCAGGCGGGGTTCATATAAGCCCCACCAGACCTGTGCCCACGGCTTCCTGAAGCAGCCAACCGGCCAGGAAACGAGAAACGCCTGTCAAAAGCCCGGGCAATACCGGTATGCTAAACACATGGCACGAACCAAGCAGGATATTCTGCAAGAGCTAAAAGACCATCGGGTACGCTTCTTGCGCCTACAGTTCACCGACATTTTGGGCATCAACAAAGTGGTTGAGCTCCCGATTAATCAGTTTGAGAAGGCTTTAGACGGCGAGATTATGTTCGATGGCTCCTCCATTGAGGGCTTTGGCCGCACCGAGGTCGAAGAGTCAGACATGCTCTTGAAACCGGATTACAGCACCTTTGTGGTCTATCCAAGAGACTTAGAGCCCACCACCAAAGGTGCCGTAGCTCGCTTAATCTGCGATATTGCTTACCCCGATGGCAAACCTTTCGAGGGTGACCCCCGGCAGGTACTCAAGCGGCAGATCGAGCGAGCCCAGAAAAAAGGCTTCGACAACCTCTACGTAGGCAGCGAGGTGGAGTTCTTCTTATTTAACCGCAGCTCCGAAGGCGGCCCGACCATTCACACCTACGACCGGGCCGGCTACTTTGACCTGGCCCCCACCGACAGGGGGGAGGAGGCCCGCCGGGATATGGTAGACATGCTGGTAGCACTGGGGTTGCAGCTCGAGGCTGCCCACCATGAAGGCGCCCCTGGTCAGCACGAGATTGACTTCAAGTACACCGACGCCCTCCAAGCTGCCGACAACCTGACCACCTTTAAGTTTGTGGCCAAGCGCATTGCCATCAACCACGGGCTTCACGCCACCTTTATGCCCAAGCCCATTGCTGGCATTAATGGCTCGGGCCTGCACTTTCACCTGTCGCTGTTCAAAAATGGTGAGAATGTTTTTTATGAGCCCAGGGGGAAGCTCGAGGTCTGGCCCCATCAGCTATCCAAAACCGCCCTTCAATTTATCGCCGGCCTCTTCGAGCACGCCGAGGGCATGGCCGCCATCACCAACCCGCTGGTCAACTCCTACAAGCGCCTGACCCCCGGATATGAAGCCCCCACCAGTGTGGCCTGGTCGGTTTCGCAGCGTAGCGCCATGATCCGGGTTCCCAAACGGCGCGGCATGGGCACCCGGGCCGAGTTTCGCTTGCCCGATCCCTCCTGCAACCCTTACCTGGCCCTAGCGGTGATTTTGGGGGCGGGCCTCGAGGGCATCGAAAGCAACCTGACCCCCCCACCCCCCATCGAACGCGACGTATACGAGCTTTCGGTACGGGACAGGCGCAAGTACCGCGTCAGCGAGATGCCCAGAACCCTGCGCGAAGCCCTCGAGGCCCTGCAAAAGAACCGGGTCGTCCGGGCCGCATTGGGCGAGCAGTTATACAAAGATTTCCTGAATGCCAAGCAGGTGGAATGGGACTCCTACCGGATCGCAGTTCACCAATGGGAACTTGACCAGTACCTGGCCGAATACTAGCGCCGTCGCGCCGAGATACTGCGGGGGTAGTACAGGGGTTGTTCAAAACCATCATGAGGCCAGTCAGCGCCGCTCCACCTAAAGACTGATGGCTTCAGTCTTTAGAGCTGCAAAGGCGGCTACCCCTGTTGCAGTTTCAGAAAAATTGTGTACCCTCAAAATGGCTGGAAAAAAATAACCGCCCACGTTGACACACCTTGGTGTGGGCTGGGTAGAATAGGCCAGCCATCACGGCTAAGTTTGTTCTTCAGGAGGAATCGGCATGAAAAAGCTCGCAATTCTAGCGCTGGGCGTATTGGCCCTGGGTGTGGCCTCGGCCCAGTCCAACGTCATCAAGATCGCTTCGGTCTCGCCCCTGTCCGGGCCTCAGTCCGCTCTGGGAACCGCCATCCAGCAGGGCGCCCAGATGGCCATCGAGGATGCCCAGGCCCGCTTCCAGCAGCTTGGCTTCCAGCTGCAGTTCAGCCCTCAAGACGACCAGGCCACCCCAGATGTGGGTGTAGCGGTAGCCCGGCGTATCGTTAACGACCCCGACCTGCTGGGTATCGTGGGTCACCTGAACTCGGGCGTGGCGATAGCTGCCTCCGAGATTTACAAAGACACCAACCTGGTCATGGTCTCCCCCGCCAACACCAACCCCCGCGTTACCGACCGCGGCTACTTGAACGTCAACCGCATCTGCGGGCGTGACGACGTGCAGGGTCCGGTGGGTGCCGAGTACGCCGTAAAGGTGCTCAGGAAAAACCGCCTGTTTGTGATCCACGATAAAACCCCCTACGGCCAGGGTCTGGCCGAAGCCTTCGCGGCCCGCGCCAAGGAGCTGGGCGCCAACGTGGTGGCCCTGGTAGGCACCGAAGAAGCCTCCAACTTCCAGCCCCTCATCCTGCAGATGCGCGCCCAGCGCCCCGACCTGGTCTACTACGGTGGTATCTACGACAAGGGTGGTGTGCTGGTAAAGCAAATGCGTGAACGCGGCATCACCGCTACCTTCATGGGCGGTGACGGTCTGGATGCTTCCGACCTGGTCAAGATTGCCGGTACCGCTTCGAAAGGCGTGATTTTCACCACCACCGCTGGCCCCATCAGCACCCTGCCCAAGGCCGCGGCCTTTGCCCAGCGCTACAAGGCCAAGTTCGGCAAAGACCCTGAAGCCTATGCAGTGTACGCTTACGATGCAGCCAATGTGATTCTTACTGCCCTCGAGGCCGCCATCAAGGCCAACAACGGCCGTAAGCCCACCCGCGAACAAGTGGCCCGCGCCGTACGTGAAGTGAAGCTTGATGGCCTCAGCGGTCGCATCGAGTTCGATAGCAAGGGTGACCGCAAGCTCTCCGACTACTACATCGTGGGTATGAAGGAGGCCAAGTACCCCGGCGAAGTGCTGCGCGTGATTCAGTTTGCGCCCCCGGCCGCTCGCCAGTAAGTTTTACTTTAGAGCGCTCTTCATAACCATTGAGCCGCTCATACCTTGATTGCTGTGTTCTAAACAGCACCGTTGCCTCCCATCCGGGAGGCAATGTCTTGTGAAGGGTGCGGTAGAGGCTCCTGCATTCGCGGGAGCCTTCTTTTTATGCAGCTTTGCGTGTTTTTTGTGAGAAAAATCAAAAAACTGACCCAGGGGTCAGTTTTTCATTTTTTTGTTGCCTGTTGTCAGGTTTGTTTGCAACCGATATACTCTGGCAGGCTTATCTGGAAAAGAGCACACGCCTCAATGAGTTTATATGCGTGGGTTCGTATAATCTTAAAGACTAGGAGGTTTACTTGACGGTTGCAGATCTGCTTGCCATCCTGCCGCAAACCTTCCTCGAGGGTCTGCTGTTGGGGTTTGTCTACGCCATGGTGGCCCTGGGCTATACCATGGTTTACGGGGTGCTGGGGCTGATTAACTTTGCGCACTCCGAAGTTTTCATGATCGGAGCGGTGATTGGCCTCGAGGTCTTTCGGTTCTGGGGCAACCCCGAGGCGCCTGTAATTTCCAACCCTTTCTTGCTGTTGCTGGTTGCCCTGGTTTTCGCAGCAGCAGGTTCAGGCCTTATGGCCACACTGGTAGAACGCTTTGCTTACCGTCCCCTGCGCAAACGGGGCAGCGAGAACATCCTGGTTCCCATGATTACTGCTATCGGGGTCTCGTTTTTGCTGCAAGACTTAACCCGCATATATGCTGCCTTGCGTCACAACGAGTTCAACATGCAGTACCGCACCTTCGATGAATTGAACACCACCTTGATGCTGCCGCTCGAGACCACCATTCAGGTTAAGGGCATCATCATCATTGTGGTCTCAATCCTGATGCTAATTGGGCTGACCTTCCTGGTGAACCGCACCAAACTTGGCAAAGCCATTCGGGCGGTCTCACAGGACATGCAAACAGCCGCTCTTATGGGCATTAACCCTGACACCATCATTTCCCGCACATTCCTTATCGGGGGTTCGCTGGGTGGAGTGGCTGGGGTTTTGTTCGGTCTGCTGTACACCAATGTAACCCCTTATTCCGGGGTGTTGCCTGGGCTAAAAGCCTTTACCTCGGCTGTTCTGGGTGGAATTGGCAACATTCCCGGCGCTATGGTTGGGGGGCTTATTCTCGGCCAACTCGAGACCCTCTCGGGTACCTTCCTGCCCTTCCTAACCAATGGCAACTTTGGCACCGAGTACAAAGATGTGTTCGCGTTCTTAACCCTGGTGCTGCTGTTGCTCTTCAGACCACAGGGAATCTTTGGTCAGAATGTGAGTGAAAAGGTATGAGCCAGTTCATTTTTCCTTTCACCCTCGCTTTCACGGTCCTCTCTATTCTGGGGGCCCTGCTGATGCCCCAAAACGGGCTGACCAACCTGGCCTTGCTGGTCTCGGTAGGCCTGGTAAGCCTGAGCAAAATACCTACTACCTGGCGTTCAGGCTTGCTGGCCGTGCTAACCCTGGTGCTTACCATTCTGCTGCGGCTCAACCCCAGCGACAAGCTGGCCTTCTACGGCCTTTTGGCGGTGCTCGTAGCGGCCTTTTTGCTACCCAATCTGAGCAGTCTAGTGCGCATCGCCCTGGGTGCAGCCATCCTGTTTATCGCGGTGCCCATTGCCGGCCTGACCAACTCGTTCTTGTTTGAGCTGGGCATCCAGATTGGAATTTTTGCCGCACTGGCGCTGGGCCTTAATGTGGTGGTAGGGCAAGCTGGGTTGTTGGATCTGGGTTTTGCGGCCTTTTTCGCTATTGGAGCCTATACCTGGGGCATTTTTGGCTCACCGCAGGCCTCCCAGTTTATCGCCGGCTTTCCTGCTGCGGGGTTGCCGGGCAACTATCTGTATTTGTTTATGGCCCTGGCCGTCATTACCGCGGCCATTACCGGGGTACTGATTGGCCTCCCCGCCCTGCGGCTACGGGGCGACTATCTAGCCATCGTTACCCTGGGCCTGGGTGAGGTGGTGCGGGTTTTTGCCAACAACCTCGACAAACCCATCAACATTACCAACGGCCCCCAAGGCATTACACCGGTTAACCGTCCTGAGGTGGGGCCGCTGACCGAATTCCTGCGGGCCATCGGCGCCGAACGCCTGTATGGGCGCCCTATTGACGAGCCCATCGCCTACTCGTTCTTCTTTTACCTGCTGGTGCTGCTGGTGATTGGCATTGTGGTTCTGGTCAACATCCGGCTGGCCAACTCGCGCTTTGGACGGGCCTGGGTAGCCATCCGCGAAGACGAGATTGCCGCCAAGGCCATGGGCATTCCGCTTTTGCCCACCAAGCTGCTGGCTTTCGCCACCGGCGCTGCTTTTTCTGGTGCTATGGGTGCGGTTTTCGCCGCCAAACAAACCTTTGTGAGCCCCGAGTCCTTTACATTGCAGGCCTCTATTAACATTCTGGCTTTCGTGATTCTGGGTGGCATGGGCTCCATCGGCGGAGCGGTGGTGGGCGCTGCTGCCGTCACGGTGCTCAACATCGGTATCCTCAAGGATTTCTCCGACCTGCTGAACACCTGGCGGCAGACCGGGGTCAACATTTTGGGCTATAACATGGCCAACCTGCCCCCCCAGCTTAACCCCGCAAAATACGAGCGTCTGGTGTTCGGTTTGATTTTGATTCTAATGATGATTTTCAGGCCTGAGGGGCTTATACCCGAACAAAGACATAAAGCTGAGCTACAAGAAGCCCGTCAGGAGGCCAAAGAAGGCGGTGGTGAATGAGCGTGTTGGCCCTGGATGTACAAAACGCCACCAAAAAGTTCGGCGGGTTGGTGGCCGTCAGCGATGTAAGCCTACAGGTGCGGCCCAAGGAAATTTTCTCGGTTATCGGCCCGAACGGGGCTGGCAAGACCACCTTCTTCAACCTGCTTACCGGAATTTATAAGCCCGACACCGGGCGGGTGGTCTTTTTCGGCCAGGACATTACCGGCTACTCACCGGATAAAGTCGCGCGTACCGGTATTGGCCGTACCTTCCAGAACATCCGCTTGTTTAAGGCCATGACGGTGCTGGAAAACGTGCTGGTAGGGCATCATAGCCTCACCCATCAGACCTACTTTGACGTCCTCCTGCACACCCCAAGGTTTCACCTCACAGAAAGAAAGGCCAAAAAGCGGGCTATGGAACTCCTGGCCTACATGAACCTGGACAAGCGGGCCGAAGAGCTGGCCTCCGGGCTTTCGTATGGGGAGCAACGGCGGCTCGAGATCGCCCGGGCTTTGGCCCTGGAACCCAAGTTGCTTTTTCTGGATGAGCCCGCAGCGGGGATGAACGAGCAGGAGACCGAAGACCTTAAGGTACGCGTACGCAAGCTGCGCGACGACCTGGGTCTGACCATCGTGCTCATCGAACACGATATGGCCATGGTAATGAGCATCTCGGATCGGATAGCGGTGCTCGAGTACGGCTCCAAGATTGCCGAGGGTTTGCCCGCCGAGATCCGCGCCAATCCACGGGTTATTGAAGCCTACCTGGGCAAAGGCGCAGCAGGACAGGCCGGAGGGAGCACGCATGCCTCTGCTTGAAGTCAAAGACATCCACACCTACTACGGTCATATCCACGCGCTCAAGGGCATATCGCTTACGGTTGAGGAAGGCGAGATTGTTACCCTGATTGGGGCCAACGGCGCAGGTAAAAGCACCACCTTGCGCACCATCAGCGGCATGAACAAGCCCCGCAAGGGCGAGGTGCTGTACAAAAGCAGCCCCATACACAAACTGCCTGCCGACAAAATCGTGGGGCTGGGTATCGGGCATGTGCCCGAAGGGCGGCGCATCTTCCCCCGCATGACGGTGGAGGAGAACCTGGAAATGGGCGGCTTTCTGATCCGCGACCCCAAGGTGGTGCAGGAGCGTAAGGAACAAGCCTTCGCCCTGTTTCCTCGCCTGGCTGAGCGGCGCCACCAAAAGGGTGGTACCTTGTCGGGGGGGGAGCAGCAGATGCTGGCCATCGGGCGGGCCCTGATGCAAGACCCCAAGCTGCTGTTGATGGACGAGCCCTCGATGGGGCTGGCCCCGGTACTGGTGGACTTTATTTTCGAGATTATCCAGAAGCTCAATCAGCAGGGCAAAACCATTCTGCTGGTGGAACAAAACGCCCGTCTGGCCTTGCAAATTGCCCACCGCGGCTATGTGCTCCAGACCGGCCACCTGACCATGAGCGGCCCGGCCAAAGAGCTGGCAACCCGGCCCGAGATCCAGGAAGCCTACCTGGGCGGCCACTAAGCTGTGGGGTGAGCGATGAAAGCCAGGTATGCCCAAACAGCCAGCCTTCCGGGCCTCGAGGTGCCCGGTGCGGTGCTTCGCCCGTTTGCCGGCGAGCATCTGATGCTGATGCGGGCCGAGGGTAAAGCGGGTTCGCCCCTGGCCGCCCACACCCACCCCCACGAGCAGATTACGCTGGTGGTCTCGGGGCGGTTGCGGCTGCGAATTGGGGAGGAGTGGCTCGAGCTCGGCCCTGGCGATATAGCCCATGTGCCCTCCAATGTTGAGCACGAGGCGGTTTTTATCGAAGACAGCGTGGTGTTCGATGCCTTCCATCCGGTGCGGCAGGATCTTTTAGACAAGCTCAGGTAACTGCGCCAGACCGCATTGTAAAATGCGCTTCTAGAGGTACCTTTATGCGCAGGCTAATCCAGGCAGGTTTAGCAGCCTTGGGGTTGCTGGTCGTCTTCGCTTGCCGAAACAATTCCCCACCTGCCAGCACCCCCCCAGACTGCCCAGCCACCATCGGCATCGAGGGCTTTACCTACAGCCCTTCCAGCTGCAAGGTCAGGCCAGGGCAGGGTGTGTCTATAACAGCCAGCCCAACCCATCCCCTGCGGGGTCTCGGAGCAGGCAACCCCATCCCAGCCACCCCAGCCACCACCACCCAGATCTACACCTTTAGCGCCCCCGGAACCTACCAATACGAGTGCGCTACCCACGCTGCCCAGGGTATGAAAGGCTCCATCACTGTGGTTGACCCCTGAAGCTCTGTGGCCAGAAAGCCGATACAATCGGCCTATGCAAGTCGAGGTTACAACCTACTACCTCGAGATGCGCTCACCCCAAGCACTACGCCCCAAGCGTGTGGCACTAGAGGGTTTGCTGCTGATGAAGGCCGAAATTCCCAGTGCCGAGCTGCAACACTTTCTCTACCGCAGCGTGGGGGGCAACTGGTACTGGTACGAAAAAGCCAACTGGAGCTACCAGGCTTGGTGGGAATATGCCCAAAACCCCAACCTGCATACCTGGGTGCTCTACCTGAAAGGCACGCCCGCAGGCTATTTTCAGCTCGAGGTGCAGCCCGAGGGGAATGTCGAAATCGTGTACTTTGGCCTGCTGGAGCAGTTTGGCGGAATGGGGCTGGGGGGACACCTGCTCACCTGTGCCCTCGAGGAAGCCTGGCGGCTGGGGGCCCAGCGGGTCTGGGTTCACACCTGCTCGCTCGACAGCCCAGCCGCCTTAGCCAACTACCAGGCCAGGGGCATGCAGCTGTACAAAACCGAGACCCGGCTGGTTGAAATTCCCGACCGGACACCTGGCCCCTGGTCAGGGGCCTATGGCTAAACCGCCTCGCCAAACCACACGCTGGCCTGACGCCGGGCGCGCTCTTTGATGGCGGGCGTAATGTGGGCGGCTACCGTCCCTGCTGCCAACAGCAGAACGCTCAGGTCATCGGTAAAACCGATTAACGGGGCCAGATCGGCCACCGCGTCGAGGGGCACCAGAAAATAGACCAGCGCGCCCAGAATGGTGCGTTTGGCCCAGGTGGGGGTGCTGGGTTCTTGCAGGGTGTAATAAAGCCAGAGGGCCTTTTCCACCACTTCGCGACCTGCCCGGCGGGCAAACCTTTGCAGCTTTTGCCAGAAGGCGGCCTCACTATAGCGTTCAGTGGGCTGGATGGGTGTGACCTCGAGCCTTTGTAACTCTTCCATAACCGACCCTTCAGCTAAATGGTAGCAGTTCCTCCACCAAACAGATGAGCCAGGTGTGCAAATGTAACCCAGGCTGCAAGATTTACCGCAAGGTTTTCCTTATGCTAACCTCACTTTGCAAGCAGCGTTCACCCACATCGGGCTGCTGGATCGGCTTCTTTACCTCGGGGTTTTGCCAGGCCATCTAGCCCACGCTGTGGATAAAAAGGCTGCAAAGGAGGATATCTCATGCGACTCAGATTCTGGCTCACCTTGGGGCTGACCCTCTTGCTATCCTGGGCTTTGGCCCAGTCCCGTACCCTGATCATCGCCCAGGGCACCGACCCCACCTCCCTCGACGCACCTCTGGCCACCGACTCCCCTTCGGCCACGGTTGCCAGCCACGTGGTAGAAACCCTGTTCTACTACACCCCCGACGGAAAAATCGTGCCGCAGTTGGTTGAGCGTTTCAGCTTCAGCACTGACCGCAAGGTGCTCACCCTCAACCTGCGCAAAGGCATCAAGTTTCACGACGGAACCGAGTTTAACGCCGAGGCCGTGAAGTTCAACCTCGAGCGTCTGATCTCTCCCGAGCTGGCCTCTTCCTTTGCCTTCTTGCTGCGGGGGCGGGTCAGCGCTTTCGAAGTGGTGGACGCCCATACCCTGCGTCTGCGCATGCCGGAGCCCTTTGCCCCGGTGCTGGCCCACCTCACCCACAGCTCCACTGCCATCCAGAGCCCCGCGGCCATCCGCCGCTTGGGGGCAGGCTACCGCGACAATCCCGTGGGCACCGGCCCCTACAAGTTCGACCGCTGGCAGAAAGGCCAGTTTGTAGAGCTGGTGCGCAACGAAGAGTACTGGGGCAAGAAGCCCGCCATCGAACGCCTGCGCTTCCTGGCTGTACCCGAGGCCACCACCCGGATGGCCCTGGTCGAGACCGGGCAGGCCCACGTGGCCGTGCGGGTTCCACCCCAGGATGTGCAGCGCCTCAGCGCCCGTCCCGAGATTGATGTGGTAACCACCCCCAGCGTGCGCACCATCTTCTTCTACTTCAACCAAAGCAAAAAGCCCTTCGACGATGTGCGGGTGCGCAAAGCCATCAACCACGCCATCAACAAGGAAGAGATTGTGAAGTTTGTGCTGGGCGGCTTTGGCCGGGCCTCCGATGCCCCCATCAGCCCCGGCATCTTTGGCTATACCAAGGTTGGGAGCTATGACTACAACCCCAGCCTGGCCCGCCAGCTTCTGGCCCAGGCCGGCTACAACGCCCAGAACCCCCTGCGCTTTACCCTGCACAGCCCCAACGGGCGCTACCTGCAGGACATCCGGGTAGCCGAAGCGGTGCAGAGCCAGCTGCGGGCGGTGGGGGTACAGGCCCAGATCCAGACCCTCGAGTGGGGTGCTTACCTGGCAGCTACCAACCAGCCGCGTGAACGCAACGAGATCCAGGTGGCCATGCTGGGCTGGGGTACCGTCACGGGCGACGCCGACTATGGTCTGTTTGGGCTGTTCCACAGCTCGCAGCACGCCCCCAACGGCTTCAACCGGGGCTTCTACGCCAACCCCCGCCTGGACCGTATCCTCGAGCAGGCCCGCATCGCCACCAACCCCCAGGCCCGTCAGCAGCTTTACGCCAGCGCCATGCAGATTATCTACAACGACGTACCCTGGGTCTTCCTGCACTCCGAGCAGCAGGTTACGGCTATCCGCCGCGAGGTTCAGGGCTTTGTGGTACACCCCACCGAGCGCCTGATCGCCACCGAGGCCAGCTTCCGCACCTCAGCCGAGCGCTAAAAAATGCCCTCCTACCCCGCCACCTGGGTGGCGGGGTTTTTCTTGCAAGGACAGCAGGACTTGGGTAGGATGTGCAGCAAAGCTTAGCGACCCTCGCTGAAAAAAAAATCTGAATAGGCCTGACCCATGACCACCTACATCGCCCGCCGCTTGCTCACGGTCATCCCCACCTTGCTGGGGGTCTTGCTGGCTGTATTCCTGATGGTACGGCTGGCCCCCGGCGACCCTGCACAGCTACTGGCCGGGGAGTTCGCCACCCCCGAAACCCTGGCCGATATCCGCCAGCGTTTTGGTTTGGATCAGCCCTGGCATGTGCAGCTGGGCCTTTACGCAGCCAACGTGGTGCGGGGCGACCTGGGGCAGTCGGTGCGCACCCGCAAGCCCGTCACCTACGAGCTACGCCAGTACTTCCCCAACACCCTGCGGCTCACCCTGGGCGCCATGCTGGTCGCGCTTTTGATCGGAATTCCGGCGGGCATTATCGCCGCGACCCGGCCCGGTACCATCTTCGATTTGCTGGCCATGCTGGGGGCTTTGATTGGGGTCTCGATGCCGGTATTCTGGTTTGGCCTGATGGCTATTCTGATTTTCTCGGTGCAGCTCGGGTGGTTTCCGGTAGCCGGTACAGGCACGCTCTGGCATCTGGTCTTGCCCGCCATCACGTTGGGCACCGGCACCGCTGCCATCCTGGCCCGTATGACCCGCAGCGCCATGCTGGAAGTGCTCTCGCAAGACTATATCCGCACCGCCCGGGCCAAAGGGCTGGCCGGAAGGGTAGTGATCTTCAAGCACGCCCTGCGAAACGCCTTGATTCCTGTCGTAACCATCACCGGCCTGCAGTTTGGCGGGCTGCTGGAAGGAGCGGTCATCACCGAGACGGTGTTTGCCTGGCCCGGCATCGGGCAGTTGTTGGTGGGTTCGATTCTGGCTCGAGACTACCCGGTGGTGCAGGGCGCGGTGCTCCTGATCGCGGTGGCCTTCATCCTGATTAACCTCGTGGTAGACCTGCTGTACGGCGCTATCGATCCGCGCATTCGCTACGACTAAAGCCTGCAAGGTACACCTATGGCAGAATCTGCAAATCCTGTTCAAGCCTTATCTTCAAAGCGGGAGTCACCCCGCTGGCGGCGGCGGCTGCTGAGAAGCCCGCTGGCCATTGCGGGTTTTGTATTTATCGGCATCTTTGTCCTGGTGGCGGCTTTCGCCCCTTTCATCTCGCCCTACAGCCCAGTCGAACAAAACCTGCGCGGCACCTATGTACCCCCCATGCGCGTTGAGTTTCGCGGCCCGGAAGGGCAGCCGGGCCTTTGGGTGCGCGAGGTGAGCCGCACACCACTGGGGGCGCTCGAGGTAGGCCAGGAGCTCTACCCCATCCGGTTCTTGGTGCGGGGTGAGCCCTGGGTGTGGTGGGGTGGTCTTTTGCGCAGCGACCTGCACCTATTTGGCGTGGACGGCCCCATCAAGTTTTACCTGCTGGGCTCCGACGAACAGGGGCGCGATATTCTGAGCCGCCTGGCCCACGGCGCCTGGATTTCGCTTTCCATAGGCCTGATTGCCGTGTCCATAGGCCTTTTCATCGGCGTACCGGTGGGTCTGGTCTCGGGCTACTTCGGCGGTACTTTCGATCTGATCACCCAGCGCATCGTGGAAGTGATGCTTTCCTTTCCTGGAATTCTGCTGGCCATTGTGCTGGTTGCTACCCTGGGCACCGGCCTGACCAATGTGATGATCGCCGTGGGAATCGCGGCCATTCCAGTCTACGCCCGGTTGGTAAGGGGTTCGGTGCTCGCGCTGCGCGACCGCGAGTTTGTGGAGGCCAGCCGGGCCCTGGGCAATCGCAACCGGCGCATCCTGCTGTGGCACATCCTGCCGAACTCACTTTCGCCCATCATTGTGCAGTCCAGCTTGCAGATGGCAGTAGCAATTTTGTTTGCTGCCGGGCTGGGTTTCCTGGGCCTGGGCGCCCGACCTCCCGAACCGGAGTGGGGGCTGATGCTGGCACGGGGACGCGAATACCTGGCCACTGCCCCACACGTGGCCACCTTTCCAGGGCTGGCCATCATGTTTGTGGCCCTGGGCTTCAACCTGCTGGGAGATGCCCTACGCGACGCGCTCGACCCCAGAACAGCAGGATGAACCCGCCCGGTCATATGAACCCCGCCTGAAGCTTTGTGTTGGGTAGCAGGTCAAAAACGACTGGGTTTCGCTCTAAAAGGCGCTTCACGCTTTTTATCCGCCTCTCACACAGTACCAAGTCATCCCCTCCTCCTTTGAGCAAAGTTTTACCGACCAACAGGCTGCTTTAAAAAAGCCCTAAGATGGGAGGTATGAAACCATGGTTGGGTCTTGCGATGGTAGCCCTGGTAGGTTGCGTACCCCTGCCGGAACAGCAACCGTATCAGGTCAGTGAAATTCAGCTGCTGTTTGCCGAGAACACCGAGCGCTGGACGTATTTTTATGGTGAACCCCAGGTGGTTCAGCTAGGGGTGCAGCGCCTCTCGCTTACCCAGGGCAGCAGCGCCAGCCCGCTGGCCGTGCCCGAGGCTTTGCTGGTGAATGGCGAGGCCCTCTACCGTGAGATTGGGCCTGCACAGCCCCGCGTGGCCCAGACCACCCGCTCCTTCTTCGGTTTGCAGTATGTGGTGCGCACCAGCCGCGATGTGAAAAGCGCCTGGCTCTTCGATGGAAGCTGGTCGCGGTTGGGAGGTGTTTTTTTGGGCAACACCGCCCAATTTGTCGAGGACCGCCCTGGCTCCCCCTACCTGGAGGGGCTTTCGGATGCCGAGAGCGCGGTGGTGCTACGGGAAATCCTGGCCCGCCGTGGGGGACGCCCGGTGGTGGTCTACGAGATTCAGCCACCCCTGGAACCCAACCGCTATGTGCCAGCCCCCCGCCAGAGTCGTTTAGCTGCCCTGGCCGTACAGTATGGCCTCGAGACGGAGCTCATCTTTATGATCCCCAGCCCAAACCCCACCCCCCGCGTTTTACTCCAGGGCAGCCAGGCTGCCTATACCGCGCCAGGCCCGGCGGCCTACCTTGCCGGCAACGCCACTCAGCTCCTCAACATCTGGCGTCTGGCCACCGGCAATCAGGTGCCCCCACCCGCTACCCCAGTAGTAGATTTCACCCGCAGCCGGGTGGTGGCTTTCTTCTGGGGACAAAAGCCAACCGGCGGCTACAGCGTGCAGTACGTCAGCAGCCAGCTTTCGGGCAGTACCCTGCGGGTCACCCTGCGCCTCGTAAGCCCGCCACCCGGTGCCATAGTGACCCAGGCCCTGACCAGCCCCTTTGTGATGCTGGAAGTACCGGCCCGCTTCACACGGGTAGAGTTTGTGGACACCAGCGGGCGTCTGCTGGCAAGCGCCAGCGAGTGACACAAACTCCGGCTGGAGCATCTATCGCACTCTTCACAGGCGTTAGCTCCCATTCGGGAGGCGACTGTGCTGTGCAGGACAAAGCAAGCAAGCTGTGAGCAGCTCAATATTTGTGAAGAGCGCTCTAGTTCAGTGCTGGTTAAAACCAACGGGCAAATGCCGCTCCCGTCGGGAGCCCCAGAAAACAGAACGACTCAAGGCAGCCTCATGTGCGCTCTCCCTCACCCTTCGGCTCCCTGCGCCCGCGGAACACCATCCGAAAGGGAATCTCGCGCAGACCCAAGTCTTCGCCGATGCGGTTGCGCAAAAAGCCCTCGAAGGCCCGCGTTACGAACTCGGGGTGGTTGCAAAAGAAGACAAAGGTGGGGGGGGCCACCTCGGGCTGGGTGAGGAAAAAGAGCTTGAGGGGCTTGCCCTTGAAGTTGGGGAGCATGGTCTGGGTGCTCCAGACCGAAAGCCAGCGGTTGAGCTCGGCGGTCTCGAAGCGCACTCGAGCCAGCTCAAAAAGCCGCGCGGCCTCGGAAAGCAGCTTGTGCAGGTTCTGCTTGGTAACCGAAGAGACGTACAGCACGGGCAGGTGCTGGATGTGGGAGAGTTTGAGGGCCAGGTCGGCCCGCACCCGCTTGGCCTCCTCTTTGCTCTCGATCAGGTCCCACTTGGTAATGGTCACGATCACCGGCTTACCGGCCTCGAGGGCCTCGTTGGCTAGTTTTAGCTCGTGGTCGCCCACTTCCTTGGGGTCTATGACCAGCAAGACCACATCGGCATCCAGAATGGCCTGGTGGGCCCGCCCAATGGCCTGTTCCTCCACCCCGGTCTCGGGCCGCTTGCGAATACCGGCGGTGTCTACCAGCAAGAACCGGCTGCCCCCGTAGTCGAACTCCACGTCAATGGAGTCGCGGGTGGTGCCGGGTATTTCCGATACAATCACCCGCTCCTCACCCAGGATGGCGTTAAGCAGGCTGGATTTGCCCGCGTTGGGGCGGCCCACAATAGCCAGGCGGATGGGCACCACTTCGGGCTCGCCCTCGCTCTGGCGAATCGGTAGCATAGCCCAGATGCGCTCCAGTAAATCGTCGAAACCACGCCCGTGGGCCGCACTGGTGGGAACGGGCTCGCCAAAGCCCAGGGCATACAAATTGCCCAGGTAGGCCTCGTGCTTGGGGTCGTCTACTTTGGTGGCCACCAACAGCACCGGCTTGCCCTGGCGGCGCAGAAAGTCGGCGACCTCGAGGTCGGCCGTCACAATGTCGCTCCTCCCATCCACCGCAAAGAGCACCAGGTCGGCGTCCTGAATCGCACGCTCAACTTTTTGCTTGATTTTCTTCTCCCACACATCCCCCGACCACAAGCCGCCGGTATCGATCAGCTTGAAGCGGCCCTGCTCGCTTTCCACCACGCCCTCTTTGAGGTCGCGGGTAACCCCGGGCACATCGGCCACCACCGCAAACTGGCTCCCAGCCTTGGCCGCTTTTTCCGGGGCCGCACGCAGCCCCATCAATTTGTTGAAGAGGCTCGACTTGCCCACATTGGGGCGGCCCACAATAACCACTCTATACATAACTCAACTCGCCTTCGGTTTCTGGCTGGCCCACGTTACGTGAGCCCACAAACAGCATCCTTGATGTTACCATGCGCTCTTAGTATGAGGCCCAAAGTTTGTCTGGTGGTAGGCATGGGGCGGGGCATTGGGCTTAGCGTGGCCCGGCGCTTTGGGCGGGAGGGGTATCGGCTGGGCCTGGTGGCCCGCAGCGAAGCCCGGCTGGAAAACTACGCGGGGGCCCTCGAGCTCGACGGTTACACGGTGGGTAGCTTTCCCGCCGATGTGGCCCGTACCTCCCAGCTCATTTCCGCCGTCCGCGAGGCCGAAAAGCAGCTTGGCCCCATCGAGGTTCTGGTGTACAACGCCTACGCCTCGCAGGGCAGCCGAGCTTCGGAATTGAGCCTGGAGGCCCTCGAGGACACCCTCCAGGTCAACCTCTATGGCGCCTTGGTGGCAGCTCAACTGGTCATCCCCGGTATGCTCTCGCGCCGCAAAGGCACGCTGCTCTTTACCGGCGGGGGCCTGGCCCTCAACCCCCAGCCCGACCGGGCCGCGCTCTCGATTGGCAAGGCCGCGCTGCGGGCCTTGGTGGGCTCTTTGAGCAAGGAGCTGTACCACGAAGGCATCCATGCCGCTACCGTGACCATCGCCGGCCAGGTCCGGCGCAACACCCCCTTCGACCCCGACCTGATCGCCGAAAAGTTCTGGGAACTGCACGCCCAGCCTCCGGGCCAGTGGAAGACCGAGATCGTCTACCAGGGTTGAAGAGCCGCTCTATACTTTTCCCTGTGAGTGCTACGCCCAACGCCCTGGCCCACCTGGTGGAGTCGGCCTCCTTCAATCGCTTCGTAACCGCCATCATCCTTTTCGCCGCTGTGCTGGTGGGCCTCGAGACCTACCCACCCCTGATGGAGCGCTATGGCCCCACGCTTCACGGGCTCAACGGCCTGGTGCTGGCTATTTTTGCTATAGAGGTTTTGCTGCGCATGGCGGCCCTCTGGCCCCGCCCGTTGCGCTACTTCCAGAGCGGCTGGAACGTCTTCGATTTCTTTATCGTGGTTATTAGCCTCTTGCCAGGACTGGGAAGCTACGCAGTGGCCGCCCGCCTGCTGCGTCTGCTGCGGGTGCTGCGGCTCATCCGCACCCTGCCCGACCTCCAGATCATCCTGGGCGCCTTGCTGCGTAGCATTCCTTCCATTGGCTACGTGCTGCTGCTGATGCTGCTGCTGCTCTACGTCTACGCGGTGGCCGGGGTGTTTTTGTTCGGCCCCAACGACCCCTTCCACTTTGGCAACCTGCACACCGCCCTGCTCACCCTCTTCAGCATCCTGACCCTGGAAGGCTGGGTGGACGTGCTCCGCATTCAGTATTTTGGCTGTGAGCGCTTCGAGCTGCCCGACCCCAGCCTGTGCACCCAGCCCGTGGCCCAGCCTTGGGTTTCGGTGCTGTATATGGTCTCGTTTGTGCTGCTGGGTACGCTGGTGTTCTTGAACCTGCTGGTGGGCATTATCGTCAACAGCATGGACGAGATGCGCAAAAGCCTGCGGGAGCACAAAGCACCCCCCAGCGGCCTCGAGGGCCAGCTTGAGGAAGTGCAGGCCAGGCTACGGGAAGCCCAGGCTCTGCTCAGCAGCCTGCAAGGGCAACAGAAATAAGCGGCTTACCTTGTGGTATCCCTTATGCTATACCAGATACTATGAATCACCCCTATGCCATCCAACCCAAAACGCCCTGGCAGCGCTTTGGGGTGTGGGCTCTAAAGATGCTGGGCTGGACCGCGGTCATGGCCCCGCCCCCAGGTAAAAAGTTTGTGCTGGTGGGCTACCCCCACACCTCCAACTGGGACTTTTTGTATGCCCTCTTGTGGGGCATGGCCTCGGGCACGCGCTTCAGGTGGGTGGGCAAGAAACAGCTCTTCCCGCCAGTGATCGGGGTGGTGATGAAATGGCTGGGCGGTATCCCGGTAGACCGCTCCAAGGCGGGCGGCGATTTTGTTACCCAGGTGGCCCGCATCTTCGACCAGTACGACAACCTGTGGGTGGTTATAGCTGCCGAGGGCACCCGCAGCCGCGCCCCCTACTGGAGGAGCGGGTTTTATTACATGGCCCTCGAGGCCAAGGTGCCCATTGCGCTGGCCTATATCGACTACAGCCGCAAGGAAGTGGGCGTCGGGGGCTACTTTACCCCCAGCGGCAACATCGAGGCCGACTTCGAGCAAATCCGGGCCTTCTACGCCGACAAGGTGGGCCGCGACCCCAGCAAGCAAAGCCCCATCCGGCTCAAGCCAAAGGATAGTGCTTAGAGGCCGGAAAAAGCCTTCCATACTGCATTTGGAAAGGTTAATATTCCCAGATCCCCAAGCCGAATCTGTGCGGTGGGGTGCAAAGCGTTGTTTTAGCAAACCTTGAAGAGATTGGAGCCTTTCATGAAAGCCATCACCTATTAGCCAGGCGGTATCCGCGTTATTCTGGTAGTTAGTGACCGTTTATGCTAGAGAAACTTGAATCCCTTGAATCCGAGTACCAGGCGCTCGAGCGCCAACTGGCCGACCCGGCGGTGCTCACCAACCAGAACGAGTATCAACGCATTAGCAAGCGCTACGCCGAGATGGGCTACCTGGTCAACGTCATTCGCAACTACAAAGAAGCCTTGGCCCACCTCGAGGAGGCCCGCGAGTTGCAGTTCGACCCCGAGCTGGGGGAGATGGCCCAGGCCGACATCGCGGCCTTGCAGCCCCGCATCCAGGCCCTCGAGGCCGAGCTCGAGCTCTTGCTGCTGCCCAAAGACCCCCTCGATGAGAAGAACGCCATCGTGGAGATTCGGGCCGGTACCGGGGGCGAGGAGGCCGCGCTTTTCGCCGCCGAGCTGCGCGACATGATTATGGAGTACGCCCGGCGGGGCGGCTTCAAGGTAGAGCTCCTGGACACCTCGCTCACCGACCTGGGGGGGGTATCCAAGGTCTCCTTCGAGGTGACGGGGCCCGGGGCTTACGGCTACCTGAAGTACGAGGCCGGGGTGCACCGCGTGCAGCGGGTGCCCGCCACCGAGACCCAGGGGCGCATCCACACCTCTACCGCCACCGTGGCGGTGATGCCCGAGGCCGAGGAGGTGGACGTGCAGCTCGACCCCGCCGACCTCGAGATCACCGTCTCGCGGGCCTCGGGGCCGGGGGGCCAGGGGGTCAACACCACCGACTCGGCGGTGCAGGTCTTGCACAAGCCCACTGGCATGATTGTCTCCTGCATGGAGTCGCGCAGCCAGATTAAAAACAAGGAAAAAGCCCTCTCCATCCTGCGTTCGCGCCTCTTAGAGATCAAACGGGCCGAAGAGGCCGCCCGCCGCCGCGAAGACCGCCTGGCCCAGATTGGCGCGGGCGAGCGCTCGGAGAAAATCCGCACCTACAACTTCCCCCAGTCGCGCGTAACCGACCACCGCATCGGCTTCACCACCCACGACCTGGAAGGGGTGCTTTCGGGCGACCTCTCCAAGCTGCACGAGGCCCTGCGCAAAGCCGACCAGGAGCGCCAACTCGAGGCCCTGTCTACCCCCAAGCCCAAGACCGCCTAGGCGAAAGGTGGTCTTTATGCATGGGTTGCGACGTGACCTATTGGTGGCAGCAGCCATCCTGATGGACAAACAGGGGCGGGTCTTGCTGGTCGCCAACGACTGGAGCCGTCGCGGCAGGGTGCGCTATACCCTGCCCGGTGGCATGGTCGAGGCCGGGGAAACCGTGCTGGCAGCCATCAGGCGGGAAGTACACGAAGAGACCGGCTTGCGCGTCAAGTCTATCCAGCACCTGGCCTACGTGGTTCAGGTGGAAGATGCCCGCAAAAGCGAGCGCACCATTGCCATGGCCTTTCGCGCCGATTACGAAGGTCTGCTCAACCCCAAAGACCCCGACGGGCACATTGTGGAGGCCCGCTTCCTCACCGCCGAGGAGGTCGCCATCAAGCTAGACGAGCACCGTCCTTTGCTGGAGCCCCTGATGGACTACCTGAAGGGGGAACGGGGCCGTTTTTACGCCTACTCGAGCTGGGGCGGCGAGGGCACCAGGGTTTGATTGCCCTACCGCACTCTTCACAGACGTGGCCTCCCATCCGGGGGGCAACTGTGCTGTGCAGGACAGGGCAATCAAGTTTCGAGCGGCTCAACAATTGTGAAGAGCGCTCTAAGTTGCGCCGGGTAGATTGACAAAAACCCGCGGAATGAGTCTATGCGTACCTGGCGCAATTCCTAAAGCGATCTTTTGGAACAGCATCTTGCATTTCAACTCTGGAGAAACTTAGCGCCGAATGGCGAAGCCCTGTTGCTCGAGCGCGGCAATGATGTTTTGCATAAAGGAATCGGTCTCGAGGTCGGTCAGGGTGCGCTGGGGGTGGCGGAAAGTCAGGTGGAAGGCCAGGCTTTTTTGTCCCTCCTCCAGCGGCTTGCCCCGGTACACGTCGAAAATCTCCAGCTTTTCCAGGTATTCGCCTGCCCTGGCGCGAATCAGGCGCTCGACCTCGGCATAGGGGGTAGGCTCCGGCGCCACCACCGCCAGGTCGCGCATGGAGGCAGGGTATCTGGCGATATCGACAAAGCCGCCTGGCCCCTTGCTGAGGGGCAGGGTAAGCTCGAACAGGTACACCTGGGGCAGCTCCAGGGCTGTGGCAATGGCGGGGTGCAGGGCACCGATATGCCCTACCTTTTGCTCGTTCCAGAAGACCGCCCCACTGATGCCTGGGTGCAGGTGCGGTACGGCCTCTTTCTCGACCCGCACGTTGCTGCCCAGGTTGCGGGCGGTCACCTCGAGCAACCCCTTGAGGGCAAAGAAGCTGCCCTCTAGACCCTTTTGCCAGAGCCCTGCAATCGGATCACCGGAGAGCATGGCCGAAAGGTGAAGGGTTTCGGTTTGCCCAAAGACCTTACCCACCTCAAACAGCAGAAAGGGCCCGTCTTCTCCCTGAGCCAGTGCGGTTTGCAGGTTCTTGAGCAGGCCAGGATACAAAGCGGTGCGCAAAGCGGTGCGGTCGGTGGTCTGGGGGTTCTGCATGAACACCGTTGGGGCCGGTGCCCGCATCAGGGCGCATTCCTCGGGCGATGACCAGGAATAGTTCAGCACTTCCTGAAAGCCCAGCCCGGCCATTACCTGTTTAAGCCGTTCGATGGCCTGGTAGGGGGCGTCCACGCCAAGGTTATCGGGGTGGGGGAAAAAGCTGGGCAGGGTCGTGGGAATCTGCTCGTAGCCCACAATGCGGGCCACTTCCTCCACCAGGTCTTCCTCGATGGAGAGGTCTACCCGGTAGCTGGGCGGGGTTACGAACCACACCCCGGCCTGGTCGGTGGGTTCAACCCCACAGCCCAGGCGACGGAGCACCTCGGCCTGGGTGGCTTCGGGGTACTCGAGCCCCACCAGCCTCGAGGTATAGGCGGGCCGGAAGGCGATGGGCGGGTGGGGCTGGGTGTAGTTAAGGTCGAGGCGTTCCTGGGCCACCTGCACCTCCGGGCCAGCCCAGGCTTGCAGCAGCTCCAGAAAGCGGTCGGCGGCCAGGAGCTGCCCGTCCTTATCTACGCCCCGCTCAAAGCGGTAGGAGGCCTCGGTCTTGAGGCCCTGGCGTCTGGCGGTACGGCGCACCCGCACGGGGTCGAAGTGGGCCACCTCCAGGGCTACCGCAGTGGTGGTATCGCGGATTTCGTCCTCGAGACCCCCCATCACCCCAGCCAGCCCAGCCGGGCGGGTCTGCTGGCCGTCCTTGACTGCAATCAGCAGGTCGCGCTCATCCAGGGTACGCTCCTGACCATCCAGAGTAATTAGCTTCTCGCACGCCTTAGCCCGGCGCACCACCAGACCTTCCTTGATGAAGGCCGCATCGTAGGCGTGCATGGGGTTACCGAGCTCGAGCATAGCGTAGTTGGTGGCATCCACCACGTTGGAGATGGGCCGCATCCCGGCAGCGTACAGGCGGCGCTGCACCAAAAGCGGGCTAGGCCCTACCCGTACCCCTCTTGCATACGACAGGGTGAAGCGGTCGCAACCCTCGGGGTCTTCGATCCAGACCCCAAAAGGCAGGGGCAAGGGTGTGCGCTGGGGCTTGGGGCTGGGCCGCACCAGGGTCAGACCCAGGGCGGCCAGGTCACGCGCCACCCCATACACCGAGAGCCAGTCGGGGCGGTTGGGGGTAATCTCGACCTCGATCACCTCCTCGGGACCCCAGACCTCGGCCAGGGGGGTGCCGGGCGGCAGGGCCTCGGGGGCAAACTCGAGCAGGCCTCCCGCATAATCGCCCACCCCCAGCTCTTTGGCCGAGAGGGCCATGCCATAGGACTCGAGGCCAGCAATTTTTCGAATACTCAGCTCGCTTCCATCGGGCAGCACCGCTCCCGGCAGGGCCAGCGCCACCCCCATGCCCGTTTTGGCATTGGGCGCACCAGAGACAATCTGTACCTCCCGTCCGATATCCACAACAAGCCTGCGTACCTCCTTACCTTCCAGGTTTTCTACCTGCAAAACCCGGCCAAACACCACCTGACCAGGGGGCGGGGCCAGACGGCTGATGGACTCGGTCTCGAGGCCCAGCCCAGCCAGAAGCTCTTCCAAACGCGCACTGCTGGGCGCATCGGGCAGGAATTCTTTGAGCCAGCTATAAACAATTTTCATTTGGCAACCCCACTCATGTTCAACTTGGCCTTAAGGATCACGGGCTAGCCTCTAAACTGCCGCAAAAAGCTCAGGCGGTTCTGGTAGAAGTAGCGAATATCGGGAATGCCGTAGCGCAGCAAAGCCAGCCGCTCGACCCCCATACCAAAAGCCCAGCCAGTCATGCCCTCGTAGACCCGCGGCAAGCCATGTTTTTCGCGGTAGTCGTCCACTACCTTGAACAGGTAAGGGTGTACCATGCCCGCGCCGCCAAGCTCGAGCCACTTCTCCCGCTCGGGCCACCACATGGCAAACTGCACCCCCGGCTCCACAAATGGGAAGAAGGTCGGTTGAAAACGCGCCTTGCCCTCCTTGCCAAAAAGACCTCGAGCCAGCTCGCTAATGGCGCCTTTGAGGTCGGCCATGGTGATGTTGGGCCCCACCACCAAGCCCTCGAGCTGGTGAAACATGGCCTCGTGCGAGGCATCGGTCTGTTCGTAGCGGAACACCCGCCCCGGCACCACAATTTTGAAGGGCGGGGTGTGCTGAATCATGTAGCGAATCTGCATCCCCGAGGTATGGGTTCGCAGCACCGCCCCGCCCAGGTCGGTAACGTCCTCGCCAAAAGGCCCCTGGATGGCAAAACCGTGCTTTAGCCCTCCTTTTTCACTGGACTCAGACGCACCGCCAAACTCCACCCAGAAGGTATCCTGCATATCCCGCGCGGGGTGCCACTCGGGCATGTTAAGCGCATCAAAGTTGAAAAACTCACTCTCCACCTCGGGGCCTTCCACCACGCTGAAACCCAGCTTGCGAAAGATGTTCACCAGCTCGAGCAAAATCAGGCTGGTGATGTGCAGCCCGCCCGAGGGATAGGCATAGCCCGGGAGCGAAACATCCAGGGCTTCTTGCTCGAGCCTGGCCTGAAGCTCGAGCTCCTTAAGCTGGGCTTCACGCGCTTGCAGGGCCTCCTCGAGGGCCCGCTTCCACTCGTTCAGTACCCGGCCTTTTTCCTTGCGCTGTTCGGGCGAGAGCTGGCCCAGGGTTTTCATCTCCTGGGTCACCAGGCCGTTTTTCCCCAGGTAGTGTACCTTCAAGCCCTGTAGGCGCTCCAAAGTGGGAGCCCTGCCGATTTCTGCCAGTGCTGCCGCAATATCCATTAAACCTCCCAAAACCCTGTCCAGTTTAACTAAAAGTGGTGGGCGGCACTAAGCCGCCCACGAGAGAGTGTTGCATCTCCCGCGGGCCTAGCTAAAAAACCACCCCCCAGCCATACTTGCGGGTTAGCCTACCACCAGGGTCAAACCTGGGTCAATCGCCACCCATCCCATGGGTGCATCTCAGCAATTCCGTACAGGGAAAGCCTTCCACCTTAGGGCCTCGAAGGCCAC
>NZ_JBEVAL010000044.1:0-24367 GCF_051297115.1 Meiothermus cerbereus | reverse complement strand
CTTCCTTACTACCCCTTTTTCATGATCCTCGCGCCTGACTTCGTATCAGCAGCGCAACGAGAAGAATATCAAAGGTCTTGAGATGTGTCAATAGGGGTCAGGGTTACGGCTAACCTCTAGTCACTTTGTCCTCTTCCTTAGCTGTTGGAGCAGTTTGCCAAGCTCCCGCACCGGCAGGCCCCGCAGGGGGATCCCCGGGCCAGCACCAGACAGGCCAACCAGAAGAGGCGCTGCCGCTCGGTATGCGCCACCAGCACAGGCAATCGCCCCCTGGCAGCACCTGTCCCCCAGGCCCTCCCCCGTTCAGTGGGTTTAGCCCATACACGCCCTTACGCTGCTCAACCAACTTTATCTATAATGACCCTGTTATCACAGACGCGGCCTCCCATCCGGGAGGCAAATGTGCTGTGCAGGACACAGCAATCAAGTTTTGAGCGGGTCAATATGTGAAAAGCGCTATAAACTGATACTTGAGCTCCGGCCTAGTGAAGTGCATTTGCCGCTTGTGCCTTTTCTTCACGTGCTACAATAGGCCGCAAGATGGAGTTTAACTTGAAGGAGACGCTATGAAACAACTTTTGTGCGCGGCGCTTCTTATTGTTTCGCTGGGTTGGGCGCAGCAAAACCAGCCGACGCCTGCTATTCAGCAGACCCTGCAACAGGCCCAGGCTGCCCTCGAGGCCGGGCGTCTCAACGAAGCCGTGCAGGGCTTTGAAGCCGTAATTGCCCGCGATTTCTCCAACTACAGCGCACACTTTGGTTTGGGCCTGGCCCTGTACCGCCTGGGCGATTTGCGGGGCGCTGCCTTCGAGTTTATCCAGTTAACCATTCTCGATCCCAATCGCTTTGAAGGCTGGTTCAACCTGGGGGTGGTACGTGACCGCCAGGGCCAGGCTGCCGAAGCCGCCCAAGCCTTTGCCAGGGCAATTGAGGTCAGCGAGAAAGCCAGCCTGAGTGCCAGCGAACTAAAGCCTGCTTATGTAGGCCAGGTTAAGGCCCTACGCACGCAAGGGCAGCACGATGCTGCTGCTGCTGCTGCCCGCAAAGGCCTGGAAAAAATGCCCGGCGACGCCGAGCTGACCTCGCTGCTGGCCGATAGCCTGGTCAAGGCCAACAAGCCCCTCGAGGCCCTACCTGTGCTGTACCAGATTTTGAACAACGACCCCGCCAACCTGCAGGCCATCTCGCAAATCGCCGACATCTATATTGCCCAAGGGCTGCCCCTACGGGCCCAGCGCGAGATTGACCGGGGCCTGGAAGCAGCCAAAGATAACGCCGTGCAGGCCCAACTACTACTCAAAAAATCCAGCCTGCAACAGGGCCGCGAACAACAGGCCTCCCTGCAGGAAGCCATCCGTCTTGACCCCAAGCTGTGGGCAGCTCATTACAATCTGGGCGTAGCCCGCCTGCGCGATGGCAACGCAAGGGGAGCTTTGGATTCCTTCCAGAATGCTTATGCCCAAAACCCCGATGAGCCCAAGGTGCTGCTGGGTCTGGCTACAGCCTACGACCGCTTAGGCCAGGCCGCTGAAGCGGGTCGTTTTGCCCAAATGGCTGTCAAGATCAGCCAGGGGGCTGAAAAGCTAGAAGCCTTGTTCCTGCAAGGCAAGTCTTCATACACCCTGCGCCGCTACAGCGAAGCTGTTGAGGCGCTCTTGCAGGTAACCCAACAAAAACCCGACAATGCCGAAGCCTGGTTCTTCCTTGGGGTGGCACAGTTTAGCCTTAAGGATTATGCCGCTGCCGCTGTGTCGCTTGAAAAAGCCCAAGCCCTGGCCCCCAGTGCTGCAACCGCGGCCAACCTTGGCGCGGCACTCTACTCCGCGGGCAAATACTCCGATGCGGAGCGGGTGCTTTCTCAAGCCGTAGCACTGGATGGCCGCAATGCCGTGGCGTGGTACAACCTGGGCCTCACCCTGCGCTCACTGGGCCGGGTGGCCGAAGCCCGACGGGCCTGGCAACGTTCGGCTGACCTGGGCTATGCCCCCGCCCGAGACTTATTGCGGTAGATTGATGGCATGGGTTGGATTCGAGCGAACTGGCTGGATGCACTAATTTTCCTCTTGGTTGCGGCCATTATGGCAGGTGTGGTGTTTTTCCTGGTTGGGGTTAATCCCTTTAGCGGGCCGCAAGGGAGCCAGTCGCCCCCTTCGAGTGTTGCCCCCACTCCACAACAACCCACACCGCCCCCACCAACACCCCAGGCCGCCCCCACAACCCCCAAGCCCCCGCAGCAAACCTCCACTCCACCTAAAGCGAAACCCCAGGTAGAGCCCGAGGCTGTGGTTACGGTGCTACCTGTTCCACAATCACCCCCTGCCCCCTCACCTGCTGGCAAGCCTGTCCCGGCACCGCCCAAAGTAGAAGAGCAAAAAACCCCCAGCCCCCAGCAGGTTCGCCCCGCACCTGTGGCAAAAGCCGAGCGCCCGAACCTGACCGCTGAGGCAGGGGGTGGCTGGAGGGTGGTGGTAGGTTCCTTTAGCAACCGCGAAAACGCCGAGCGCCTGGCCGCAACCTTGCGTCAGCAGGGGTATCCGGTGGGCCTCGAGGCCAGCGATAACCTGACCCGGGTTTGGGTCGGCCCCTACAGCCAGGATCGAGCCCGCACCGTCGCCGGTACCCTTGGCCTGTACCAACCACAAGTAGGACGGGTTCCGGCCACCAACCCGGCTTCGCCTGCACCACCTCAAACCGAAACCGGGACTGCAACCAGCCGCTACCTTCAGGTTGGGGCTTTCCGCAACGCCCAAAGTGCCCAGGCAGTGATCGAAGCTGTACGACAGGCAGGCTACCCGGTGGTGTTGGTGCAGGAGGGCGGCCTGGTTAAGGTACGGGTAGGGCCCCTGGAAGATACCGCCGCGGCTGCAGCGGACCTGCGAACCAGGGGCCTCGAGGTTTTGGAGGTTCGCTAAATGCACCCAACAGGAGTTGCCTATGGCTAAAGTACCCAGTGCGGCCATCTCTCGTCTGGTCACGTACCTGCGGATTTTAGAAGACCTCGAGGCCAGGGGTATCAACCGCACCTCCTCCGAACAGCTAGCCGAAGAAGCCCAGGTTACCGCCTTTCAGGTACGCAAAGACCTCTCCTACTTTGGCAGCTATGGCACCCGGGGAGTGGGCTACACGGTACAGGTTTTGCGCCGTGAGTTACGGCAAATCCTGGGCCTGAACCGCCGCTGGGGGCTCTGCATTGTGGGCATGGGTCGGTTGGGTCAGGCCATTGCTGACTACCCTGGTTTTAGTGAGATTTTCGAATTGCGGGGCCTCTTCGATCGTGACCCCTCCAAAATCACCACCACCTTCCGGGGTTTGCAGGTTGAAAGCATGGACAACCTGCCACGGGCCGTAGCCGAAAGGCGCATCGATTTCGGCCTTCTGGCAGTTCCTGCTGATTCGGCCCAGGCTGTAGCCGATCGTCTGGTAGAGTCAGGGATAAAGGGTATCCTGAACTTCGCTCCAGCAGTTCTGGAAGTACCCAAGGAAGTAGCGGTGGAGAACGTAGACTTTCTGGCCGGGCTTAGTCGGCTCTCGTTCTTCGTCTTGAACCCCAAATGGAGAGAGGAGATGATCGGGTGATATGAACCCCAGCTGAGGCATTCTGCTTCGGGCAGGACAAAATTTACCGGACGCAAAAGCTGCTCTTTTCGGTGTTTTAGGTGAGATGCAGTAAAAAGAACGAATCAAAGACATTTCCTGTGGTTCCGGCTGTACCATGATTCTGTTGGGGTTACACAAAATGCCCACCTTTCTGCCCTGAGCCGGTCAATAGGGACGAGAGCCCCGGTTGTGCAGGGGGATGGGGGCTATAATCATTTGGATGAGCATCAAGTCCTTCACCCTCGACCTTGAAACCCAGCTATCTGAGTTTGAATCACGCTTGCGGGATGTCGTTCGGTCGGAGGTGGAGTTTGTCCAGCTCATTGAAGAAGAGCTGGTAACTGCAGGGGGGAAGCGTGTGCGGCCCCGGCTGGTTTTTTTGGCCAGTAACGCCCTGGGGGGTGTACCAGGCGCCATGGAGCTGGCCCTGGCGGTAGAGCTGTTACACTCGGCCTCACTCTTGCACGACGACCTGGTAGACGACGCCGAGACCCGGCGCGGCAAGGAAGCCGCTTTTCGCAAGTATGGCAACGCGGTGTCGGTGCTATCGGGCGACTACCTGCTGTCGCGGCTGATGGCGTTGTTGGCCCAAACCGGACGAATGGAGCTGGTAGCCATGTTTGCCGAAACCGCCCGACAGCTTTCAGAGGCCGAGGTCTTACAGTTTCAGGTGGCAGCGCTGCACGATTACTCACTGGAAAATTACGAGCGCATCATTGATGGCAAAACCGCCTCGGTCATGCGGGTCGCCTGCGAAGGGGCCGCGGTGCTGGGGGATGTGCCCCCAGTTCAACGCGAGGCCCTGGCCCGCTTTGGCTCCTTGTATGGCCAGGCTTTTCAGATGCGCGACGACTACCTGGACTTGATGGGCACAGCCGAGGTGCTGGGCAAGCCGGCAGGCGGGGATGTGCGCGAGGGCAAAGTTACGCTCATCACCCTGCGGCTGCTGGAGGCCTACCCCGACGAAGTGGGGGCCATCTTCAAGCGCCGGGCCAGCAAAGCAGGCGATATTGCCCGATTGCAAGAGTTAGCTGTGCTTTCGGGCGCCGACCTCGAGGTCATCCATACCATTGCAATGCGGGTGGAGCAGGCCATTGCGGCCCTGCGAACCCTCCCCCCTTCGGCTTACCGAGATGAGCTCGAGGCGTTGGCCCAGCGCGAGCTGGTGCGGGTCAGCTAACCCCGCTCGAGGCTAAAAGATGGCTCCCTTCGGTTTGGGCGCATCCATGACAAACCACCAGGCCTAACGCCGGGCCAGGTTCGGTCCTTCAGGCAATGCCTACCCTTCCACCGGCGTAGGTTTGCCATGTTCATCGACAGCCACGTAGGTCAGGTTACCCTTGGTCGCCAGCACCTTGGGCTCACGCAGGTTCTCACGGTAGACCTCGACCTCTACCGTCAGCGAGGTGCGGCCCACCCGCACTACCCTGGCCTCCACTTCCAGCAAATCGCCCACCTTGATGGGCACCTCAAACACCACCTCACCTACCCGAACCGTCACACAGCGTTTGCGGGCGTGACGAATGGCCGCATAGGAACCCACCTTATCCATCAGGCCCAGTACAAAACCCCCAAAAGCGTTGCCGCCGGGGTTGGCGTGCTCAGGAAAAACCAGTTCAAGGGTACGGGCTTCGCTCATATCATCACCTTTGACAGCCTACCGGGTTGGTGCAAAGCTCGGCAATGTGGGCCCAGCTTCAGGGCTGCCCCAGTCCAGCTCACCCTGTCGGCTTGGAATCTTGGGGGCAGGTATACTCATAGGCGTTGAAAATAGGGGCAAACGCCCAGTCCAAACTGTGCCACAATAGCCCTGCTTTACATCACGGAGGTTTCACAATGCCACTCAGAAACGCCTACCGCCCCCCTGGAGACTCGAGCCTGTGGGATAGTTTTTTGCGCCGCCTCGAGGCCACCATCCAGGTAGCCAAAATTCACCCCGCTACCATCCAGTACCTGACCCACCCCAAACGCATGGTGGGCATCTCGCTGCCGGTGGTGATGGACGATGGGGCCGTACGCAACTTTACCGCTTACCGGGTGATTCACAACATCGCCCGCGGCCCTGCGCTGGGGGGCGTGCGCTACCACCCCGAGGTGGGGCTGGGCCAGACCTGCGGCATGGCGGCCTGGATGACCCTGAAATCGGCGGTGTTTGGCCTGCCCTTTGGCGGCTCGGCAGGGGGGGTGGTGGTAGAACCCACCAAGCTCTCGAGGCGGGAGCTCGAGCGCCTTTCGCGCCGTTACGTGACCGAGCTTATCGAACTCATCGGGCCGGACGAAGACGTGCTGGCCCCCGATGTGGGCACCAACGCAACCGTAATGGCCTGGTTTCAGGACACCTTTACCATGACCCGGGGCCAGACTGCCCTCAGCGCCGTAACCGGCAAGCCCACCCAGCTCGGCGGGGTGGCCGTCCGCGATGAAGGCGGCGGCCAGGGCCTGGTGTATACCCTGGCCGACTTAGCCCAGGTAAAGGGCTGGCCGGTGGCCGGGGCCAGCATGGCCATTCAGGGCTTTGGACAGGTGGGTAGTGCAGTGGCCCGCTATGCGGTCAAGGAAGGGATTAAGGTGTTGGCAGTCTCCACCAGCCGGGGTGGCGTGTACAACCCCGAGGGGCTGGATGTGGCTGCCCTCGAGCAACACTACGCCCAGCATGGCCACCTCGAGGGTTTCCCCGGAGGGCGGTTCATCACCAATCATGAGCTGCTCTCGCTAAAAGTAAACTACCTGGTTCCCGCTGCCGTAGAGGGCGTTATCCATGAGCACAATGCCCAGCAAATTGCCGCCCAGGTGGTGCTGGAAGGGGCCAATGGCGCCATCACCCCTGAGGCCGAGTACCTGCTTAAGCTCCAGGGCGTCCAGATTGTGCCCGACATCCTGGCCAACGGCGGGGGCCTGGTGCTCTCGTACCTCGAGTGGGTGCAAGACCTCTCCATGCTCTTCTTTGAAGAGGCAGAGCTCCATCAGAAGCTTCGCGAATTTATCCATCAAAGCCTGCAAGCCGTGCTCGAGCGGGCCAAACCCCTCCAGGGCGACCTGCGGGTTGGCGCGTATGCCCTGGCCGTCGAGCGCATCAACGAGGCCAGCCGCCTGCGGGGCGTCTATCCCTGATGGCTAAAAAACCGGTACCTTCACACATCAGCCAGCTATCCGTTATCCGGAGGAACGTATGAAATCTGAACCCCTTTCTTATCTTTGCAGCGACAATATCGGCCCCTGGGAAATCTACCTGGCCCAGGTTGACCGCGTCACCCCCTATCTGGGCAAACTGGCCTTCTGGGTCGAAGACCTCAAGCGACCCAAGCGCATCCTGGTAGTGGATGTACCCGTGCAGATGGACGATGGTTCGGTAGCCCACTTCGAGGGTTACCGGGTTCACCACAACACCTTCCGGGGCCCGGCCAAGGGTGGGGTTCGCTATCACCAGGACGTAACCCTCTCCGAGGTCATGGCCCTCTCGGCCTGGATGACCATCAAAAACGCTGCTGTGGGCCTGCCCTACGGTGGGGGTAAAGGAGGCATCCGGGTAGACCCCCGCAAGTTAAGCCCCGGCGAGATTGAGCGCCTAACCCGGCGCTACACCTCCGAAATTGGCATCATCATTGGCCCCGACAAGGACATCCCCGCCCCCGACATGGGCACCGGTGCCCGCGAGATGGCCTGGATGATGGATACCTACTCCATGAACGTGGGGCGCACCGCACCGGGCGTGGTTACGGGCAAGCCCATCGCGGTGGGCGGTTCGCTGGGGCGGCAAGACGCCACCGGGCGCGGGGTGTTTGTAACGGCCGCAGCCGCCGCAGCAAAAATCGGGCTGCCCCTGGAGGGTAGCCGGGTAGCGGTGCAGGGCTTTGGCAATGTGGGCAACGCTGCTGCCCGCATCTTCCACGACCACGGAGCAAAAATTGTTGCGGTATCGGATGTAACGGGCGGTGTTCGCAACGATGGCGGTATAGACCCCTACGACCTCACCGCGTACGCCAAGCAGATGGGCGGTGTAAAAGGCTACCCCAAAGCCGAGCCCATTCCCGCAGCCGAGGTGCTGACCACCCCCTGCGAGTTCCTGGTTCCGGCTGCCCTAGAAAAGCAAATCACCGAAGCCAACGCCTGGAAAGTGCAGTGCAAAATTATCGCCGAGGGTGCCAACGGCCCCACCACGCCCGCCGCCGACGACATTCTGGTCGAGCGCGGGATACTGGTCATACCCGACGTGATTGCCAACGCAGGCGGGGTTACGGTTAGCTACTTTGAATGGGTGCAGGATTTCAACAGCTTTTTCTGGACCGAAGACGAAATTAACGCCAGGCTCGAGCGCCTCATGCGCCAGTCCTTTGAGGCTGTCTGGCAGGTGGCGCAGGACAAAAAGGTCTCGCTGCGCACCGCGGCCTACATTGTGGCTGCCACACGGGTGCTCGAGGCGCGCTCCCTGCTGGGGTTGTACCCGTAAGGCCTGCATCGGGCCAGCCATAGGCAAAACAAGGTTTGAGGGTTTCCACGGGTGTGCTTTTCCTTTGGAAGCCCTCATCGCGCCTCCCACAATTACTCCACACGCGGTGCGGAGTAATACAGCAAAAACCCGCCGTACTGGGTATTCGTGGGAATCGCTCTCATCGCTTTGGCGTATGCTAAAAGCGTGACGCTCAGCAACACCTGGCCTCGCTACGGGAAGGTAACCCTCAAACCCTTTACCGAAGCCCTCACCGAGACCGAATGGCGGCGGTTTTACGACTGCTTCCGCGATCCCGAAATTGCCGATTGGAATGGGAGCCGTCCGCTCAAAATGCCTTTGTGGCTCTTCAAGCGGGTGGTCATGGGCGAGGTCAGCCGGGGCGACCGGATAGGGTTTGGGATTCTCGACGAGCAGGGTGAGTGGCTGGGCACAGTGGAGCTTTACGAAATGAGCCACAGCGAGGCCACCCTCGGCATCCTGATTGGTGCCAAAGATCGCTGGGGGCATGGCTACGGCACCGACGCGGTTAAAGCGGTGCTCGAGTACGCCTTTTGCACCCTGAAGCTACAAAAGGTAAAGCTACGCACCTACAAGCACAACCTCCGCGCCCAACGGGCCTTTCAAAAAGCGGGCTTTCGCTACGTAGATGCCCCACCAGCCCAGGCCCCACGCTTCAATTTTGGCCTGACCCCCAAAGCCGATTTTGTGCCAATGGAAATAACCAGGGAAGACTGGGCCTGTTCTTGAGCTGTTCTACCCTACTCGCCCGCATAAAGCCATAGCTCGCCCCGGGGAGCCAGGGTCAGGCCGGGCCTGGGCTCTGGGTCGCCC
The DNA here is from genome assembly GCF_051297115.1 of Meiothermus cerbereus. Classification (GTDB taxonomy): domain Bacteria; phylum Deinococcota; class Deinococci; order Deinococcales; family Thermaceae; genus Meiothermus; species Meiothermus cerbereus_A. Next base: position 15,489 of record NZ_JBEVAL010000044.1, on the reverse strand, counting down.
CGCAAGGGCCCAAGCCGCCCCAGGAGCGAAAGCGCCACCAGCAAGACCATCTGGGCAAAATGCATTCCCAAGCAGGTGCGCTCTCCCCCACCAAAAGGCAGGTAGCCCCAGGCCGGAATACGCCCCAAAAAGCGCGAGGGGTCGAAGTTCTGGGGCCTTACCCACCACGCTGGGTGGCGGTGGGTAAGGTAGGGGCTGTAGAGCACCAGGGCTCCTTTGGGGATCAGGTATCCCTCGAGCTCGAGCGCACTAGCCACCCGGCGGCTTCCAATAAAGCCAGGGGGATACAGGCGCAGGGTTTCCTTGATGAGCAAAGGATGGCCTGCCGGGCTGTGCCACTCGGGGTAGCTGGCCGCGTGCCACAGGGCCCAGGCCAGGGTGTGGGCGGTGGTGTCGTAGCCTGCAGCCAATCCAATCAGAACCTCCTCTGTGGGCAGGTGGGCCGCCAGACCATAGCCCGCGGCTTGCATCTGTTTCACCCGCCGGCGAACCTGGGCAAAAAGCCGTGGCCGGGGCAACAGCGGGGCTGGAAAGGGCTGCTTGAGGGGTGCTAGGAAGCGGGCCAGCTCGGCCCTGGGAAACTGGCCCTCAAAGTAGGCCACGTTCAGGCTGGTCTGGGCCACCCGGGAAGCCCAGGCCCCGGCCTCGAACTCGCCTTTGGGTCTGATTTCTTGCAATGCCACCCGCAGGCGCTCCTCGAGCCCCCGCAGGGCCCTGGCGTGAAAGTGGGGGTTAAGCGCCTGGCGCCTGGGTTTGTGCTCGGGGGCGTCGGTGGTGATGATGCCGCCGTTGAGGTAGGGAACCAGACTGGAAAAACTGCCCCTGGAACGGAAGGTTTCCAGGTCGGTGAGCAGCCTTCGGTTCCAGTCGGGGCTATAGCCCACCACCGCCAAACGGCCCAGGCCCAGGGCAAAAACCGGCCCCAGGGCCGCCCCTTCCTCGAGCAGGGCTAAAGGCTCACCCGCCCAGCGGGGCAGGTGGGCAAAACGCCCCCAGGGGTAGCCTCTGGGCTCTGGCCACACCCGCCTCAAGCCGTCCCTCCCTTCTGGCCCAGAAACCTGTCCAGCAACCAACCAGCCCCATTCCAGCCCGAGAGCAGCGAAAGGGGCACGCCCCCACCCGGATGTACGGTTCCGCCCACCTGGGCCAGGTTGCCTAGACCGGCCACCGCCCAGCCGGGGCGCAGGGCCCCCAGAAGCCCATGCGGGGCCCGCCCATAGAGTGCCCCCCGGCAGGCCGTCTGGCTGTAGTCCTGTGGGCTCATGGCCCGCCAGGCTGCAATGGGCAGCGGGTGAAGCCGCTTTAGCCTTGCCAGCAGGTGCTGCGCATAGCCCTGCACACCCGACCCGACATGGGGAAGACTCGGCGCATTGACCAGTAAAAAAGCCGTATCGCCATCGGTGTGCAGGTACAGGGTGGGGTCCTGCGGCCAGCGCCCGGCGGCAATCTCGCGCCACTCGGCCTCATAGTCCTGCGAAAAGAAGATGTGGTGGCCCAGCGGCAACGCCTCGCTGAGCTTCATCAGCACAGCAAAGCCCGATACGCCCAGGGCATACCCCGGCATGGGCAGTCCCAGCCACTGCAAGGTAAAGTGCCGGTCGGCAGCCGAGATATACAGGTCGGCGCTGTGCCAGCCCTGGTCGGTTTGCAGCGCACCCACGCGGCCTGGGAGTCGCTGCATCTGCCGCACCCGCTGCCCAAACAAAAACCGTACGCCCTGGGCCTGGGCCAGCCCAAAGAGGTAATCGGCCAGGGCCCGCATACCCCCCGCCAGGTGAAAAACCCCCAGCCCCAGCTCCACCCAGGCGATGTTGTGCAGCACCGCCGGGGCCTGGTAGGGGTTGGCCCCTAGGTAGGTGGCAAAACGCAGGAAAAAAGGTGTCAGGTAAGGGCCCGAAGCCACCAGCCGCGAGAGCGGCTTTAGCGGGTGGGCCTTCAGGCCGTCGCGCAGGCCATACCGCAGCAGGCCATAGGTCGGGGGTGGTGGGCCAAAGATAAAGGTGTCTTTGGCTCCCTCGTACATGGTTCTGGCCTGATCCAACAAGCGCCGGTAATGCTGGGCTTCCTGCACCGAGAGCTGGCTTAGGGTGGCCTCCAGATCCAGCTCTGGCGCGAACACCCGCCCATCCGGCCAGGTGTAGCGGGTGAGTGGGGAGACCGGCTTAAGCTCTGGCAGGCTTTTACCAAAGGCGCCCACAATCATGCGGGGAATCTCCGGCAAGGTCAGGACGGTGGGCCCGCTGGGCACTCCCTCCCAGCCGATGGCCTTGCCGCCCGGCTGGTCGAACTGCTCGATAACGGTGACCTCGAGCCCCGCCTTCCTGAGCCGCAAGGCCGCAGCCAGCCCCGCAAAACCCGCCCCTATCACAATGGCCTTCATCGGCTATATTCTCGTCCTTTCCAGGTATACCTTTTTTGCCCAGAACGCAAATAGATGGGCGTGGCATAAAGTGGTGCCAGCGGAACCAGCACCACCTCCCACCACTCCCGCCCGGTTTTGAGGTTGAGCAGCAGGCGCTCCACAAGCCCCATACCCCCCACCAGCAGCCACAAAGGGTCGAACAGCGCCAGAGGCCAGCACAGCATATAGGCCAGCAGATGCCCCATATACGACAGGGCCAGCAGCAGGCGGCTGCGCCCGTGAAACTCAATCAGGTTCTTGCCCAGGCCCTCCACAATCTCGGCAAAACTGCGGTACATCCGCACCGCCACCAGGCGGCCCCCCAGGGCCAGTGCAATGCGCTGGCCCGCCGCCTTGGCTTTTTGTGCCAGCCGCACATCCTCGAGCACCTCCCCCCGCACCGCCGCATGCCCCCCCACGGCCAGGTAGGCCAGCCGAGTGAAGGCCATGACCTGCCCATTGGCGGCAGCCGCCGAGGGAAAGGGTGTTGAAATCATGGGATAAGGCAGGTAGCACAAGAGCACGTCGTCAATCAAGGGCAACAAAACCCGCTCCGGTAGGGTGGGGGTAATCTGGCGCGGGTACACCGAGACCAGCCCGGCTTTTTCCCGCTCCATGCGGGCCAGCACTGCCTGCACCCCCCCTTCACCCCAGCGCACATCGGCATCGGTAAAGATGAGCACCTCGCCCTGGGCTGCCCCGGCCAGTTGCTGGCAGGCCCAGGTCTTCCCCATCCAGCCCTCGGGCTTGGGCAGGCCTGCAATCAGGCGCACTCGAGTATCCTGGCGGCTGAACTGCTCCACTACCCTGGCCGTGGCATCGGTGGAGTGGTCATCGAGGATCAGAATCTCCTCGACCTCCTGGAGCAAAAAACCTGGCAGGGTTTCCACCAGGTTGTGGGCTTCGTTGCGGGCTGGGATCAGCAGGGAAACCGTGGGGCGCTTGCCTTGCAGTGGCCCCCGTCGCAAAACCGGGAAAACCGCCCCGTTAATCAGCAGGACAAACAGCTTCAGACCCAGCCAAAAAAGCGCGAAGTAAAGAAGGAAGCTCAACATGCAGTTCTGCCAACCATACATTTTCAGGGTTTCCTGTGTTCCAGTACCCCCATCAGCTTGCCCAGCGCCGCACCCCAACCGGCCATGCGCTCGTGGGTGCTCTTGCGTCCAGCCAGGCGCAGCTCGAAGCCCGGCAGCGGTTCCTCGGCAGGTGCGGTTCGAATCTGGCTGTCCAGCTCGGCGAGCATCTGCTCCAGGCGCTCCTGCAACAAACGCAAATCGGGCCCTATGGGTTCGCCAAACACCAGGTAGGCTTCAGCAAACTCGTGCCCCCGCAACACCACCCTCGAGGCCACCGGCACGATGGGTACCCCGGCCTTCTCGGCAAACCAGACCACCCCTTTGTTAAGCCCTCCCAACGGCCCCGGCGGACGTAGCTCACCCTCGGGAAACACCACCAGCACCTGGCCCTGGGCCAATGCCCCCAGCGCATCGCGGGGCCTGGCTGCCGAGACCGTATCGAGGTGGCGAAAAAAAGCAAACTCCCGCAAGCGGCGTTCCCCCACCACAATCCTGAAGGGTTTCCTTGCGCCCCAAAGCAAGACCGGCAGCAAGTAGCTGTCCCACCAGGAGTGGTGATTGCCCGCCAGCAGGCATGTTTTCTGCGGCAACACACCCCGCACCCATACCCCCCGCAGGCCCCGCACAACAGTGCGGCGAAACAAAGCCCTGAAGGCCATTGCCAGCAACTGCTCCCATGGTCGCATCATGCCACCCTGCCCTTACCCATGAGCCCCCCGCCGGATAAATCGCCCCAGGTGCTCCGGCCAGGCCAGCGCATTCATCGCCAGACCCGAGACCAGGGCCGCAGGCCACAGGCCAAACAGGGCCAGGCCCAGCGGAATAAACAGGGCCTCTAAGCGGTAGGCCCAGGCAAAAGCACCCTCCTGGTGGAGGGTTGGGGCCAGTCGCCCGTACATCCAGGAAATTGCCGCACCCACCACAAACCAGGCCAGGTAGTTCTGGATGGGTGCGCCGTACCAGAGGGGATGGGGGTCTTGCCAGGTCCAGTAACCTTTGGCGGGCATCAGGGCTTCCAATCCCAGGTCCCAGGCCACCACCAGCAAGCCCGAGAGCCAGGGCCGCCCCCCAGCCAGCACGTGGGCCGAGAGCACCAGGGCAAACCAGCCCAGGGGCACAATCAAGGGCACGCCCCCAACGGTAGGCCCTGGTGCGCCCTGGTAGGAATACACACCAAAGGGAATCCCGGTCTTGCTGCCCAGGAGCTCCACCCAAAGCCCCAGGGCAAAAGCCAGGCCAGCCAGCAGCACAATTCGCACTCCGATTCGCCCCCATCCCCACAGCAGTGCCGCCAGGCTAATCAGCACCATCTGCACCGTGCCAAGCAGGGGGAAGGCCTCCGGCAAGAGCGGAACCGGAACGCGCACCAGCACCGCCAGGGCCAGCAGCACCATCCAGGCTTTCAGGTGCAGGCGCAGCCAACCCAGCCGGGCCAGGGCCTCCGGTTGCCTGAGCAGCCATACAATCTGGAACATAGCGCTGGCCGCTAATGCGGCCCACACCCCCATGGCCGCCTCCCGGCTCACCAGCCAGCCCAGCCCACCGCCCAGCAAGGCCACCCCCAGCTGCGGGCGGCGGGCAACCCAGAGCAGATCACCACCCCAGACCGCCAGAGCGGCCAGCACACAGCCCCAAACTGCCAGGGCCACCCCCAGCAACCCACCCCCGCCCAGCACCAGCAGCACCGCCCCCAGCAGCGCCATTCCCATACCCAAAAACCCACCCAGCCCGCGCAACCAGGCCGGCCCCACCCCAGCCCCCTGGGGCCCAAACAGCGCCAGCCCCCCCCAGGCCAGCAAAAATGCAAGCAGCGTGATGAGCAACTCCACACTACCCCCGCTTTGGGGCCACCTTGCCCAGTTTTGCCCGCTGCCAGCGCCTGCCCAGCACATCCAGGGTGGCTTTAGCAAAAGCCGGAATATCCACCGAGGCCATAATTTGCAGGTCCTCGAGCCAGCCCGTCTGCTCGTCCAGAAAGCGCAGCACCCGCTGGGGGGGGTTGCGGCGGAACAGGTCGGCAAACACCCTGGGGCCGGGGCTGCGCTGCTTTTCCAGCACGTTGAGCAGCACGCTGTCCATCAAGGCGTGGCGCCGGAAGGCCGGTTCGGGGTAGAAGGGCTGGCCGGTCTGGGCCAGCGCCTCGGCCATGCGCCGGGACTGCTGCTGAATGCGCTGGAAGGTGTAGCCGGTAGAGGCCTTGGTGCGCCCCCCGGCAGTTCCGATGTGAACCACGTGGGGGCTGGACTGCCGGGGGAAGGGGGCGTCGGTCATGGGGATAACGCCGAACTCGGCCTCGAGGATCTGGTAGTTTTCCAGCCCCAACACGCCCTCGAGGTATTCACGCAGCCCTGCATCGTAGGCCTCTGGCGATAAAAGCTCGGGCGAGAACAGGGTGTACTCCACCAGCGCGGTACGGGCATCGAAGGGCAGCACGTATACAAAGCGCACCTGGCCCTGCTGCTCGACCCGAAAATCCATAAAGGTCGCAGCCTCGGTATCAAAGGCTGGCCTGGGCACATGAACCACCCAGCCCTTGAAGTGCTGGAGCAGGTGGTGGTAACGGGGGTTTTTGGGGGGAGGCGCATACAGGCTGCTGAAAACCCACCGCCCGGTAAAGGTCTGCCCCTCCAGCCCCACCACCGCCCCCCGCTCGCCTTCCTGAATGTGGGTGATCTCGCCGCACTGAAGCGAAATGTTGGGTTGCTGTTCAAGCCAGCGGTTCATGAAGGTGTAGAAGTCCAGGCCGCGGATCATCTTGTAGGCATAAGGGGCGATCTGGAGCCGCCGAGAAATCCCTTCGCCGTGGAACCAGACCTGATTCCATTTGCGGAAAACCACCGCCTCAAAGGGATTCTCCCCTATTTCCCAAAAACACCAGGTGCGGTCGTTGGTGGTTTTGGGAGCCCGGTCGAGCAGCAAAATTCGCTTATCTCCCAAGCCCGCCTGCACCATGTGGTAGGCCAGGCTCAGGCCCGCCGCACCCGCACCGGCGATGATGTAGTCGTAAGGCTCGCTCACCTTCCAACAGGCTACGCCTCAACGCCCCAAACACGCTAGCCAGGGTTACAAAGCGGGCCGGGAATTAGACGTCGCACGGGCTCCGTGGACACCTTCACCAGGCAACCTAACTACGGCCTGGTTTGGTACTGCCGCTCCTTGTCCCGGTCGTCCAAGCGTTGTTTCAGCGCCTGAAGGTCGCTCCGCAGACCGCCCAACTCGCGTCTCACCACATTTAGCGCGCTGGCCTCGGCCAGCAGCGCCACCATGTACTGATTCAAGCTCACCCCTTCGGCCTCGGCCTGCTCTAAAAGCCGCCGGTGCAGGCGGGGGGGCATCCGCACCAGCACCTTACCGCCGTACTCCCGCTCGGTGGAGGGCAGCGGGATCTCGTCGCCGTGCTCGTAGGCCACCTCGAGCCACAAGCGCCGGGCATCCTCGATCATGGACAAGGCTTCTTCTGCGGTCTCACCCACCGAGACACAACCCGGAAGATCGTTGATGGTGGCAGTGTAACCCCCCTCGGCCTCGGGAATTAGCGTGACGGGATAGCGCAGGCCCAGGTAGTACTCCAAAGGCTTACGCCCAGATTGCCTCTTCATGTCTCCTCCTCCGGTAGTAGCTTTAGCACCTGTTTGAAGTAAGTAGCCTTGACCACCTGTCCTTTTGTGTTTGGGTACGGTCAGCATTCGACCGTCTGGGTGGCGAAATATGTGATGGCTTCCGCTCGAGCGCACTTCTTCAAACCCAAGGGCCTCGAGCACCCTCGCTACCTCCTCATAGCGCATTTCGGCGGTGGAAGGCGCATTTGCTCGATTTATTCATCGAGCTGGCTCGACTAACCGTCTTTGCAATGATATCACCTGTAATATCACCAGTATCTACACCCGCTTGCGGCTCAGGTCCCCGAGCAGCACCCGGGCCGCATTCCGCCCACTGGCGCCCATGATGCCCCCGCCGGGGTGGGTGCTGGCCCCAGTCAGGTAGAGGCCTTTAATGCCGGGAAAGCGGTACTCGTGGGCCCCCAGCCAGGGGCGGAACATAAACATCTGGTCGGGGGTCATCTCCAGGTGCATCACGTTTCCGGCGGGCATGGCGAACTCGTTTTCCAACCAGAGCGGCGTCTGCACCAGCTCGGCCACAATCTTGCGGCGAATCTGGGGGTCAAAACGTTCAAAGCTCCGAATCACCCCCTCGCGGGCCTCGGCAGCGCGGGTTTCCCACGTCCCGGAAGCCAGCTTGTGGGGGTAGTACTGCGCCCACAGCCACAGCGTCTCGCCCCCTGGGGGGGCCAGGGTCGGGTCCACCGCGCTAAAGCTCATGGCGATCAGGGGCGGGTCGCGGGTGGGCTCGCCCGAGAGGTAGTCGCCATAGGCCCGGTAAAGTTGCAGTTCGTTGGTGATGAGCAGACCCAGCCCAATGCGGGCCTCGTCGGCGGGGTGGGTCTGGTAACGCAGCTTTTCCGAAAGCCCCAACCGAAGAATCAGGCCAAAGCCGTTGCCGACCCGCAAACCTTTAGCCACTTCGGGTGTCTTGTCGGCTGGCAACATCCCCAGGGTTTTCTGGATGTGCGCGCCCGAGACCACCACCCGCGCACTTACGCTCTGCCCATCGGCAAGGCGAATTCCCACGGCCTGGTTGCTCGAGACGATGATCTCCGAGACCGGGCTGTCCAGGTGCACCTGGCCGCCTTTGGCCTCGATGGCCCGCACCAGGGCCAGCGACAGGCCACCCGAGCCACCCCTGGGCCGGGCCACCCCGCCCACGTGGTAGAGCGGGTGCCACAGCAAAAAGGGCGACGAAAGCGGGTCGGAGGGCGGCGGCCCGGACTGCGCGGCCATCCAGACCAGGGGGGCCCGCACCCGCTCTTCGCTGAAATACTCCCGGGCTACCTCGCCATAGGGCCGCAAAATTTGCGGCAGGCGCTTCTGCCAGTCGCGCCCGAAGCCGGCCCCCCAGACCATCCTGCGCCCCAGGTTGAGCGGGCTGGGCGAGGCCAGAAAGGCCTCCTTGACGGCCTGACCAAAAGGCAGCCAGTCGCGCATGAAGCGGCGGTAGGCCTGGCCCTGCCCCGGGTAGCGCTCGTCCAGCTCGAGGGCGGTGCGCTCGGGGTCGCGCCAGACAAACCAGCTCTCCTGGGCGTCGGAGGCGTGAAAGAGCGGGTCGAGCTCGAGGTACTCCAGCCCGTACTTGTAGAGCTCGAGCTCGTCCACCACCGGCGTCAGGCGAATCAGGATATGGGCGCTGCCCCCCAGGTCGAAGCGGAAACCCTCATGGTCAATGGTCGAGACCGCCCCGCCCGGCACCTTGCGCCGCTCGAAAACCCCCACCCGGTAGCCCGCCTGGGCCAGATAGGCCGCCGTTACCAGGGCGTTGTGCCCCGCGCCCACCACCACCACATCAAAGTCTGGCATCTCGGGCGAATGATACCGCAGATGGGGCTCGTTCAAAATGGGTTGAACCGTGCTTCAAGCGCACCGTAGCCAGATGGCCTTGGGCAGAAGCAGCACCCGCTCGAGGCCCGATAGTGAGGCCCGGCGTGAGAGGTTGTCCCAGCCGTTCAGCTCGAGCTTGTCCAGAATGCCCTGGTACTGCAGGGCCGCCAGGGCAATGGCCCCGCGCCCGGTTTGCAGGTACTTTAGGCCCGCCAGGCCTTCACGGTAGAGCCGGCGGGCCTCCTGGGCCAGTTCGCGCATCAGGGCCACGTAGCGCGGGCTAATGCAGCCCTGGTGCAGGTCTTCAATGGTTACCTCGTACTTGCGCATCAGCTCGGCGGGCAGGTAGACCCGCCCCAGGGCCAGGTCTTCCCCCACATCGCGCAGGCAGTTGGTGAGCTGCATGGCCTGGCCCAGCTTGATGGCGGCGTCGCGCCCGGCCTCGCCCGCCCCGCCAATGGGGGCAATCATCAGCCCCACCGTACCGGCCACCCGGTAGCAATAGGTGTAAAGCTCCTGCAGGGTTTCCAGGCGCACCGGATTGAGGTCGGCCAGAAAACCTTCTTTCATGTCGGCAAAGGCTTGTTTCGGGATGTCCCAGCGTTGTAAGGCCCAGGCCAGGGCCGCTTCCCAGCCTTCCCTGGGAACCCCTGCATAGGCGCGCTCGATTCCCGCCCACCATTCATTCAAATCTCCCAGCGGGTTGGAAGACTCGTCTACGGCATCGTCCCCGATGCGGCAGGCGGCATACACGGCCCAGGCACCCTTGCGGGCCTCGCCCCAGAACAGCAAGCTACCGTAGTAGAACGTAGCCGAGTGGCGACGGATAATTTCCGATACAGCTTGCCAGTTAGGTTCCATTCTGAATCTCCTGAGACACCGATTTAAAAACTGCTATGAAACAAAGATGCCTTTATCTTCCGGGAGTGATTTTTGTCCCTCTCACAAATCCTACCGAGCCTTCCCGCCAGCCGTCTATCTTGAAGCCATTTTTGGACAGCAAATCCATTAGCTCCGGAAGGGCCAGAAAGCGCAGCCCGGCCCATTCCAAGGCGCGCTGCAGGGGGCTTTCGGAGCGGTGGCTGAACATAATCCACAGCCGCCCCCCCGGTTTGAGCACCCGGTACATTTGCTGCACCACCTGCTGGGGGTTGGAAAATTCGTTCCAGCTACCCCCCACCAGCACCCCGTCTACCGAGGCCTCGGGCAGCGGGATGGCCTCGGCTCGAGCCAGCAGGGGTACGAAACCTGCGTGTCCCCTGGCTTTCCTTAGTGCCACTTTGAGCATCGCGGGTGAAAGGTCGAGGGCAAAGACCCGCGCTGCCCCCGCCTCGAGCAAAGCCCTGGCATATAAGCCCGTAGAGGTTCCCAGATCCAAAAAATCCCGCCCCGCCACCGGCTGCACCGACTGGAGCATCAGGGAAAACTCCTCTTCTAGAGGGAAAGGCCGGCCCGAAAGCAGCGTGAGCGCCCGCTTGCGCCAGGTTTCATAGCCCAGGGCCGTAAGGGGCCACAGGTTGCTGCGGGCCGCCAGCGTAAGGGGGGCGGTTTGGCGTTGGTCGGGGAATAATTCGCGCATGGATGACCTCATTCTTGGGATGGGTTCCTAAAACTGAACAAACTTTGGACACATACTTCCGCAAACCCTTGACATAAGTTATACAGTAGCGTATCCTATTTTTTAACAGAGGGATTTACTTATGCGAAGCGACCTGGGGGTTTACACCATTGCCGAAGTAGAGGAGCGCACCGGGCTTTCGAGTGCACTGCTCCGCCAGTGGGAGCGTCGGTATGGCTTCCCCCGGCCCGAGCGTTCGCCGGGTGGACACAGGTTGTACAGCGAGACCGACCTCGAGGCCCTGCGCCACATCAAGCAATGGATTGCCGATGGCGTGGCCCCGGCCCAGGCCGTCAAGCGCTACCTCGAGGGCCTGACCCAGGAAGGCCCCCGTCCCCCCGAGGCCCTTTCCAGGGAGCTCGAAGAAGCCCTGCTGCGGGCCGACACCGAAGCCGCCGAGCGCGTCCTCTCGGAAGCCTACAAACTGCACCCGATAGAAACGGTGGTGATGGAGGTAATCTCGCCCTGCCTGCGCCGCATTGGTGATGGCTGGCATATGGGCCGGGTTAGCACCGCACAGGAGCACTTTGCCAGCACCTACCTGCGGGGCTCGTTGCAGGGCCTGCTCAGCCTGATGGGGGGTTCGCTGGGGCCTACCCTGGTGGTCTCTACCCTGCCGGGTGAACAGCACGAGATCGGGAGCCTGATTACCGCCCTGTTCTTGCGCCGGGCGGGCTACACCGTGCACTACCTGGGGCCCAATACCCCCCTGGCCGACCTCAAGTTGTTTGCCGAGCGCACCGGGGCCAAAGCCGTGGTGCTTTCGGCGGTGCAGCCCATTTCGCTGGAGTCGCTGCCCCACGAGGCCCTGCGCGACCTGGCGCCGCTGGTGGTGGTGGGTGGACGGGCCGCGGCCAGCGACCCCCGCCTGGTCGAGCGCCTGGGGGCGCGCTACATGGGCAACGACCCCCGAGCCCTGGCTGAAGCGCTTTCGGCAACCCTAAAGGAGACTGGCTTGTGGTAAGCAGAAAAAGTGCTGGTATCGCTCGAGGCGCACACTGGTTGCAGCGCAAGTTTGGCAGCAAGGAGGCAGTATGAAAAAAGTACGCAGGAAAGAAGTGATTTATCGGGCAGGCGATCGCGCAGATGCGCTGTACCACCTCGAGCGCGGCCTGGTGCGCATCGTCGAGATACTACCCGATGGTCGCCAGCTCACCCTGCGCCACGTGCTGCCGGGGGACTACTTTGGCGAGGAGGTGCTCTCGGAGCGGCAGTACAAGTACACCGCCGAAGCCCTCACCGAAGCAGCGGCTTTTGCGGTCGATCCCAAAACCCTCTCCAACGACGACCTGCGGGCCCTGGCAGCCAGCCTGGCCAACCAGATGGCACAGGTACAGGCCTACGAAACCCACCTCCAATGGGGCGAGCTGCGCAGCCGCATCTGTCGTTACCTGCTCTACCTGGCCGACACTGCCGCCCAGGGGCGCGACGAGCGTGGGGTTTTTGTGACCGCCAGCCACGAAGAAATCGCCGATGCCACCGCTTCTACCCGCGAGTCGGTTAGCAAGCTGCTCTCCGACCTGCGCCACGAGGGTCTTCTGGACACTGGCTACCGCAAAATTTATCTGGTAGACCGCCAGTCCCTGGAACTCGAGGCCCAGAGCCGAATGCTGCAAGCAGTCTGAGGTGGGCATGAAGGTTCTCCTTATTGGCGGCAGCGGCTATGTGGGCAGCCACATGGCCCAGCACCTGCTGGCCCAGGGTCACCAGGTAACGGTGGCCTCGAGGCGCGGTGAGGGGCCCCTCGAGGGGGTGCGCTATGTGGTGGCCGATGCTGCCAAAAACGAGGGCCTGCTCGAGGCGGCCCAGGGCCAGGAAGCGCTTATCTATCTGGTGGGCATCATCCGCGAGCGGGACGGCCAGACCTTCCGGCAGGCCCATGTGGAGGGGGTGCACCACAGCCTCGCCGCCGCCAAAGCAGCCGGCACCTCCCGCTTTGTGCACATGTCTGCGCTGGGCACCGCCCGCGGCACCGGCAGCCGCTACTACGAGACCAAGGCCGAGGCCGAAGAACTGGTGCAGACCTCCGGGCTGGACTGGACCATTCTGCGCCCAAGCCTGATTTTTGGCCGGGGCGATGAATTTTTTGGCGGTGTGCTGAAGGGCTTGGTCACCGCCCCTCTCCCCTTCATACCCCTGATTGGCGATGGCGGCTTTGTTTTCCGCCCCATCTGGGTAGGGGACGTAGCCATGGCCTTCGAACAAGCCTTAAAGCGCCCTGGCACCATTCACCGCAGCTACAACCTGGTTGGGCCTAAAGAATACACCTTCCGCGAACTGCTGCTTTTGGTGCGCGATACCCTGGGCTCCCACAAACCCCTGCTCCCAATTCCTCTGGCCCTGATGAACCTGATGGTTCCCCTTATCTCTCCCCTGCCTTTTAGCCCCATCACCCTGGACCAGTACCTCCAGCTAAAAATGGGCAACACTGCCGACCCCATTTACATGCGCAACGCCTTCAAGCTGGAAGAGCGTTTGTTGGAGACAGAGCTGCCCAAGATCCTCCTGGCTAAACGGTTGGTTGGTGCTTAATCTGGAATACTGTTGAAAAACACAGCCAGGTCTACCCTGAGGGCGTGACTGAGTCCGCTCGGCCTTACCTGTTGAAAATGCACGCCCCAACCAACCCCCTCAAGCGTTTCGAGGAAACCCTTCCGCGCAACCGCGAAAGCCTGCTCAAACTGTGGGCCACTCTGGCCCCTTGCGCTCGGGCCTCCGATCCAGCACGCTATTTTGCCGTGCAAGAAGCCCTCGAGCTCGACATACCCTTCACCCTCCTGGTGCTCTACGTGTTCCGCGAGTGCCGCCGGGCGCTGGAAGACAGCCCCGCCCAGGAGCGTGTCGCCGAATAGCTCAAAACCAGGCGGGCGGTTACTGCCCCACCGGTGGCTTTGGCATGCACACCCAGACCGGGCATTCCAGGTGGGCCGGGCCTGGTCTTTGTGAAAATCCCCCCCAGCATCGGCAAGGGCCTACAGCGAGCCCAGCCTGTACGCCCCCCAAAACAAAATGCCAGCCAGCAAAACACTCAAAAGCAACCCTGTGCCGATGCCCACCTGGCTTACCACAAGGCCCACCAGCACCAAAACCCCGCTCACCAGCCATACCACCACCACAGTCTTGGCCGGGTCTTGCAGGTAAAGCTGGTCGAGTCGGTCGTAGGTGTGGTCACGATCTCCGTCAAAAATGGGCTTGCCCCGGCGCCAGCGTCGGATAATGCCTGCAGCCGTGTCGTAAAGGGGAAAACCCACCATAACCAGCGCAGCCAAAAACGTGGCCCAGCCCTGGCCCGCAGCCACCAGCAGCAGCATGGCCAGCAGATAGCCAATGCTCAAGCTGCCGCAGTCGCCCATGAAGGTTTTGGCCCGGGGGTAGTTCCACAGCAAGAAGCCCAGCAGGCTTCCGGCCAGCACCAGCGTCAGACCGGCCTCGGTTGAGCCTTGCCACAGCAAAACGGCCATCCCTGCCACCGAAATAAGGGCATTGCCGGCGGCCAGGCCATTCATGCCGTCAATTAGGTTTACCGCGTTGGACATTAGCGGCACCAGCACCACGCCCAGCACCACGCCCAGCCCACCCAAAGGCTCCCAAAAGTGCAGGCCCAGCCCAAGCCCCGCCACCAGCTCGGCCAGCAAGCGCAGCCTGGGCGAAAGGCCGAAACGGTCGTCCAGGGCACCTGTAAGGGCAATGATCAACAGTCCCAGTAAGGCCCAGCCAGAGACCGCCTGGGTGTAATAACCCCAGACCAGCACGCTGGCCACAATCCCCACACCGCCAAAGCGCGGGGTGGGCAGGGCATGAATCTTGATTGCCCCTGGCCGGTCAACAATACCCAGGCGACGCGCAATCGGAATGCTTAACCCCACAAAGACAATAGCTGTTAGTGTCGCCAACAAAGCCAGCAGCAGTTCATTTAACATACACGTCCTTCCGTTTTCTGCGGGTTGGGGCCCCACAAGCCCCCTGCCTTCTAAAGAATAGGGGCCTTGTGAGAAGAGGCATGTTTGTTTGCCGCTTGCCGATAAGCCTTCACAGCATAAGGGTGTGACTTGTCGCGTTACTTTTCTAAAGATGCACTTAACATTGCTCTGAAAAAAATCTTTGCTTGCTCCTATATGGTCTGTAACGGCTGAGGTCAGGGCGGTACTTCTTCCCGTCCCAGCCAGGGTAAACCAGACGCCTTTACCCAAGGAGCTATGCCTAATGAAACAAAGGTTCTTCCTTCTGCTGGTCGGGTTGTTGGCGGCCTGCGCCACCGACGGTCAGGTATCACCCCCCTCCTCTTCTTCCAACCAGAGGCCCAGCCTACGCATCCTTAGCCCATCCAACGGAGCCACCATCAGCAGCACCGGCACCAGGGCCGAGGTGAGCGTTAGCGACGACAAGGCCGTCACCCGCCTGACCCGCCAGGTGAACGGTGGTTCCGAACAGGACATCTCAATTCAACCCACCCAGAGCGGCAACATCATTTTCTGGATTCCGCTGGTGAGCGGCAGCAACACCGCGGTGATCAGGGTCTACGATGCCGAAGGTCTGAGCGCCAGCGCCACCCTGAACCTGCAGGTCGGAAGTTCGGGCAGCGGCGGGCCGGGCGGCGGTTCGGGCAGTGCCGACTATGGCGGCTACACCCTACCCAGCGGGCCCACCTACTACGTGGGCCCTGGCGGCAGCAACGCCAACGATGGCTCCCGCGAGCGCCCCTGGGCCACCCTGGCCTATGCTGTTCAGCGGCTCAAGCCCGGCGACGTCCTGCGGGTGCTCCCGGGCAACTACAGCGAGTCCGTGCAGGTCACCGTCTCCGGTACTGCCTCTCAGCGCATCACCATTGCCTCCGAGACCCGTTGGGGCGCCAAGCTCAACGCCCAGGGCGCCCTCTTTGGCATCGACGTGCGCGGTAGCTATGTCGACATCGTCGGCTTCGAGGTAACCGGGGCCAGCAACAGCGGCATCATCAGCTGGGCT
>NZ_JBEVAL010000043.1:0-24414 GCF_051297115.1 Meiothermus cerbereus | reverse complement strand
GCTGCGGGCAGCGGGGGTACAGAGGCAGGATGAAGGGATTGGGGTTTCGGATGGGGCGGTCTGGATCGAACAGCTCTACCAAACCCTGGGCATCCCCCAGGTGATAGACGTGTTCCAGGCCAGTCAGTATCTGGAACAGGTCATGCTGGAGCTGGGCTGGTCGGAGGAGGAACGGGCGGAGGAACGTAGGCGCTGGCTGAGGGGGGAGGTGGCTGGTGGGGAGTGGCTAGGCACCTACTGCCCACCCCCTACCGCTCCTGAGCGGCAGAGCTGGTCGGAGGAGGCCCGCAGCGCAATCCAGTATCTGGAGCAACGGGCCGATCGGATGGACTACCCGGCCTACAAAGCCCGGGGCTGGCCCATCGGTTCAGGGCAGGTGGAGGGGATGAACAAGCATGTCATCGGTGCCCGGATGAAACGCTCAGGGATGCAGTGGAGTCGCCCTGGGGCTTCGCGCACAGCAGCCCACCGCGCCCAGCTATGTAGTTCCCGTCCGCTGGTGGCCTTTGAGGCCCTAAGGTGGAAGGCTTTCCCTGTACGGAATTGCTGAGATGCACCCTGGATTCGCCAGTGAGGGGACAAAAACTCTATCAAAGTTGTATCATTCAAAGCAACCGCTCCTTTACCGTGTCTCAGGCAGAAACACCTTACAGGAGCGGCCTGCTTTTGCCTACTCAGGGTTTTGTCGTGTGCTTAGGGGATGCACAGAATATCTACCAGCTTATGCCGCACGCCACGAGGGCTTCGGGGATCGGGAAACTCCACAAAATGTCGTAAGACACTGGATACTTCAATCTCTCTCATGCCCTAGCCTAAAGCATTACAGGACTTTGCGGTTGCCCTGGCACCCACTTGCTCAGGAGCTCGAGGGCGGCCTCGAGCGTGATAAACTCAGAACCGATCATGACCCTTTTCGAACAGTTCGAACGACACATCAACCCCGGCCTGGCAGGGCTTCTGCGCTTTACCGGGCTGGACAAAGTGGAGTCCCACGCCGAAGGGGTATACGTCTGGGACACCGAAGGCAAGCGCTACCTGGATTTTCTGGGCCTGTATGGAACCCTTTCGCTGGGCCACCGACATCCCAAGGTGGTGGAGGCAGTCAAGGCCCAGCTCGACAAGATGCCCATGTCGGTGCGGGTGCTGGTTTCCGAGCCCACCACAAAGCTGGCCGCCAAGCTGGCCGAGATTACCCCCGGCGAGCTTTCGATGGTCTACTTTGGTAACTCCGGTACCGAGGGGGTGGAGGCAGCGCTCAAGTTTGCCCGCTTCTACACGGGTAAGCCCGGCTTTATCACCACCCAGGGGGGCTACCACGGCAAAACCCTGGGGGCCCTCTCGGTCACGCCGCGTGAGCACTACCAGCTTCCGGCGCGGCCTCTGGTGCCGGGGGTGACGGTGGTGCCCTACGGCGACGCCCAGTCCATTGCAGATGCCATCGGCCCCGACACAGCGGCGGTGATTGTGGAGCCCATCCAGGGCGAGGGGGGCATCCGGGTGCCCCCGGAGGGGTATCTGCGCGAGGTGCGGCGCATCACCCGCGAAAAAGGGGTGGTGATGATTGCCGACGAGGTGCAGACCGGTATGGGCCGCACCGGCAAGCTCTGGGCGGTGGACTGGGAGGCGGTGGAGCCCGACATCCTGGTGAGCGCCAAGGCCTTAGGGGGCGGGGTGATGCCCATCTCGGCTACCATCTGCCGCCCGGAAATCCTGAGCATCTACAAGACCGAGCCCCTGATTCACTCCACCACCTTTGGGGGCAACCCGCTGGCAGCGGCGGCAGCACTGGCGGCCATCGAGGTGACGCTCAGCGAGGATATACCCGCCCGCGCCCTGGAGATGGGCCACTACCTGATGGGGCAGCTGGCTGGGTTGCAGCAGGCCTACCCCGAGTTTATCCAGGAGGTGCGGGGGCGGGGTTTGTTGGTGGGCCTCGAGTTCAGCGACGCCGACATCGGCGCGGTGGTGGTGGCCGAGCTGGCTACCCGCGGTGTACTGACCGCCTTTGGTCTCAACAACCCCAAAGTGGTGCGCCTGGAGCCACCCTTGATTGTCGAAAAAACCCATATTGACCAGTGCGTGGAGGCGCTGGAGGGGGCCCTGAGCGCTACCCGGCTGGCCTTCGAGGGCGTGCTGTAGCTAGCCCGGATTAGCAGCAAATGAATCTGGCGCCGGTGCTCTATGATTGTGGAAGGAGAGCCGACGGCGTGAAGCCTGAGGGCCTCGAAAAACATCATGCTTGAGCAGATTTACGAGTATCTCAAAAAGTACCCCCAAAAGCGCTTTAGCCTGCGCGAGCTGGTGCGTAGCCTGCGTCTAGACAAGGACCAGGCCAAAGAGGCCCTGGACTTGCTGGTGGCCGAGGGCAAGGTATTGGAGCCCCGGCGCAGGCTCTACCAGCTTCCCGAGGCGCTGGCGAAAAAGGGCCTCGAGGGTCGCCTGCAAGCCCACCCAGCCGGTTTTGCTTTTGTCATCCCCGCCAACCCCGACCTGCCCGACCTCTACATCCCCAAGGGCCACACCGGCGGGGCCTGGCACGGCGACCGGGTGCGGGCCGAGCCCAGACCTCCTGGGCGTGATGGTAAGCCCTGGGGGGTGGTGGTGGAGGTGCTCGAGCGGGCCCATCACCAGGTGGTGGGACGGCTGTATTTCAAGCAGGGCTTTGCCTGGCTGAAGCCCGACGATGCCCGGCTGCCCGCGCTCAAGCTTAAACCAGAGGGGCTCGAGGGCCTGGAAAGCGGGGCGCGTCTGGTGGTGCGGGTCACCTTCCCCAGCGGGCGCAAGCCCCAGGAGCCTTACGGCGAGTTCGCCGGCTACCTGGGCCAGGGCGATAGCCCCGAGGTCGAGGCCGAGGCCATCATCGCCAAGTACGAGCTTAGAAGCGTATTCCCGCCCGAAACTCTGGAGGAAGCCGAAAAAGTAGCCCATCTGGACGCGAAAGAAGTTGCCCGCCGCGAAGATTTTAGGGCCCTGCGGGTCTTCACCATCGACGGGGCCGATGCCAAAGACTTCGACGATGCGATTCATATCGAGC
The DNA here is from genome assembly GCF_051297115.1 of Meiothermus cerbereus. Classification (GTDB taxonomy): domain Bacteria; phylum Deinococcota; class Deinococci; order Deinococcales; family Thermaceae; genus Meiothermus; species Meiothermus cerbereus_A. The sequence goes on along the minus strand of NZ_JBEVAL010000043.1, from coordinate 21,380 downwards.
AGCTACCGGGCGGCAACTACCGCGTGGGCGTCCATATTGCCGATGTCTCGCACTATGTGCGGGAGTTCTCGCCCCTCGACCACGAGGCCTACGCCCGCGCAACCAGCGTGTATCTGCCGGGGCGGGTGCTGCCCATGCTGCCCGAGCAGCTTTCCAATGGCATCTGTTCGCTCAAGCCTTACGAAGACCGGCTGGTGTTATCGGTGCTGGTCGAGCTCACGCCCAAGGGCAAGGTCAAGGACTACCGCTTCGCCGAGGGGGTCATCCGCAGTGTGGCCCGCCTGACCTATACCGAGGTCGAAGCCTTTGCCGAGGGGCTCGAGCACCCCGAACAAGCCCAGATCTTGCCACCCGACTGGGGCCCAGGGCTCGAGGAAGACCTCAAGCTCCTGCTCAAGCTCACCCAGACCCTAAAAGCACGCCGGCTGGAACAAGGCGCGCTGGATTTCCGCTTCACCGAGGTCAAGGTGGAGGTAGACGACGACGGCAACCTGCACCTGATACCGCAGAAGGAGCCAAGGGCCCGCAGCCTGATCGAAGAGCTGATGCTGCTGGCCAACCGGGTGGTGGCTAAGCACCTGGCCGAGCGGGAGATTCCTACCCTGTTTCGCGTCCACGAAGACCCCAGCGAAGAGGCCTACAATAAGCTGGTGGCGGCACTGGGCAAGCTGGGCTACAGCCTGCCGGGAGGCGAGCTCTCCCCTAGGGCCCTGCAAAGCATCTTAAAGCAGGCCGAAGGCCGCCCGGAGGAGCCTGTGGTCTCGACCCTGCTGCTGCGGTCGCTGCGCCTGGCCCGCTACGCCGCCGAGAACCTGGGGCATTTTGGCCTGGCTGCCGAACACTACCTGCACTTCACCAGCCCCATCCGGCGCTACCCCGACCTGGTGGTGCACCGGGTGTTGCGCGCCCTGCTCCAGCGCCGCATAACCCAGGCCCGCAAAGAGGACTGGTCTAAACGATTTCCCAAAATTGCCGAGCATACCTCCGAACGCGAGCGGGCCGCCGAAAACGCCGAGCGCGAGCTGACCAAGTACTACCAGTGCCTGTGGGCCTTAAGCCACCAGGGCCAGACCTTCCGGGGCACGGTTTCGGGCGTGACCGGGTTCGGGGTGTTCGTGAGCCTGGAGAACGGGGTAGAGGGCATGATTCGGCTGGGGGCCCTCGAGGACGACCACTACCAGTACATCGAAGACCTGCTGGCCCTCGAGGGCGTGCGAAGCAAACGCCGTATTCGAATAGGAGACGAGATGGAAGTAAAAATTGAAGGGGCCAACCCTTCGGCCCGGCAGATTGACCTGGTGCCAACAGAAAAGTTTTATCAGTCGGAAACAAAGCCCGAACCAACCGAGCAGGAGCAGAGCAAAAAGCGCCGCCGGGGCAAGCGCGGGAAGGGCGCAAAACCAGCCGCTCAGGCGCCCAAGGCGGCTGCGACTGCCAAACCGGCGCGCAAGGTAGTTGCCACCGAACCCAAAAGCCCGGCTCCCCATGCCAAGGCCCGCTCGAGGCGGGTGGTAGGGCCGCCCGATGAGCGGCGGGGTTTTAGCAAGCCGGTCAAGGTAAAGGCGCAGAAAATCTACTTTGGTTCCTGGGGAGAAGAGCCAAGCATATCGCCGAAACCCAGTGCCGAAAAGTCTTCGTCTAAACGCAAACGCCGCCGCAGGCGCTAGGGTCGGGGCTGGGCCACCACCAGCACCCAGTAGTCGCCACGCCTGACCATGCCCATCTCGCGCAGATGGGGTTCCATGATGGTGTTGCAGTGGCCGCCGGTGCTCGATAACCAGGCAGCCACCACCGCCTCAGCAGAGGCGTAGCCGTGGGCCAGGTTCTCTCGAATTTCAAGGTATTTGTAGCCCACCTGCTGGCTGCGGGTTTCTACGGCATAGGTGTTGCTCGAGCCCTCAAAGTGGCTAAACTGACCGGTCTGCTGGATGTACTCTGCCCGCTGGCGGGCCACCTCGCCCAGAAGGCCGTTCCAGGTAAGGGGGTTTGTTGCGTCGTAGTGGGTCGTGCTGCTTCCGTGGGTACAGGTGCGGGCCTGGGCACGGGCCTGGTTGACGATGTTCAAAGAGGACAGGTGGTCTTCCGGGGTATACGAGACCCCGGAGCCATTGGTACAGGCTGCCAATACGGTCAGCAAGGAAGCCAGAATCCACCGCATAGCCTCAGTTTGACAACACTTGGGGGCCTGGCTGGTGAAGAAGTCACTACAGGGCGTTACATGAAGGCGCGCGGTATGCTATGCCCTGATGCGGCTAGTTGGCCTTACCGGAAGCATTGGCAGCGGCAAGAGCACGGTAGCCCAGCGCCTGCGGGCACTGGGCGTAGCGGTGTTGGATGCGGACGAATACGCGCGGGAGGGGGCAAAGGTGCTCAAGGCGGAAATCTGCCAGGCCTTTCCCGAAGCCTGCCGGGAGGGCGAGCTCGACCGAGTGGCGCTGGGCCGGCGGGTATTCGCCGACCCCGAGGCCCGCAAGCGGCTCGAGGCCCTGATCCACCCCTACGTGCGCCAACGCATGCAGGAAGAAACCGAGAAGGCCCGTCAAGTAGGGCACAGCTTGGTGGTTCACGACATTCCTCTGCTCTTCGAGACCGGGCGGGAGAAAGATTTTGCCGGGGTGCTGGTGGTGGCCGCCCCCACCGCCCAGCGCAAAGCCCGGGTGATGGCCCGCAGTGGCCTGAGCGAAGCCGAGTTCGAGGCCCGCGACCAGAGCCAGCTACCCCAGGAGGAAAAGGTGCGCCGGGCCACCTGGGTCATCTGGAACGACGCCGACCTGGACACCCTGTACAGCAGAGTGGAGGCCTGGCTCAAGGAGGTGGACCGGTGAAGCTGGTGCACGACTGGCTGGGGCCCCTCGAGCTGCCCGACACCGCGCGGCGCATTGTGTCGCTGGCCCCCAACGTCACCGAGACCCTCTTTGCCCTGGGCCTGGGCGAGCGGGTGGTGGGGCGCAGCGCGTTTTGTTACCGGCCCGCCGCGACCCTGGCCTTGCCGGTGGTCTCGAGCTATACCCGGGTGCGCTGGGAACTGCTGGAAAGCCTCAAACCCGACCTGGTGCTCATCAGCACCGGCGTACAGCGGGAGCTGCTCTTTGAGCTGCACCGGCGGGGTTTTCCCATCTTCCCAATCCCGCTGCCGCAAAGCCCCTATGGCATCCTGGAGAACATCGCCGTATTGGGGGCCCTGCTGGAGGTTACCGAGGCGGCCACCGGGCTGTGTGCACGGCTTTCACAGCAATACAACGCGCTTTACAAAGCGCTTCCACCCCTTCGGGTTTACCTCGAGTTCGACCTGGGCGGCCCCATTACGGTAGGGCGGGGCAGCTATGTGGGCGAAGCCCTGCGCCACCTGGGCCTGCAAAACATCTTTGCCGAGTACCCCCAGAGCTACTTCCAGCCCGATCTGGCCGAGGTGCTGCGCCGGGGGCCGGAGCTGGTCATCTACGAACCCAAACCGCACCGCTCGAGGCCATTAGAAAAAGCCCAGCGCCTCCTGGCCGAGCGGGGCTGGAAATATCCGCTTGGTGAACAGGCCCGCCAGGGCTCTGTCCCGAAGGGGATCGTCCCCCCGGGTGAACAGGCCCGCCAGGGCTCTGTCCCGAAGGGGATCGTCCCCCTGGTGGTTACCGGAGGCGACGAGCTGGCCCACTACGGCCCTTTGTTCTTCGACTACCTCGAGGCCCTGGTCGCGCAGATTCGCAAACTTTGAGCCGGGGTAAGCCCAAAGCCGGGCTTGGATTTTTCTCTGCGAGCCTTCAGACTTGAGCCGATGAACCTGCAGATACTGCAAAACGATTTGCTGCGCCTCTCTATAGCGCCCGAGCTGGGGGCCAGTATTGTTGGGCTCGAGCTCCGCCAAGCGGGATTCTGGCTGCCCATTTTGCGCCCAACCTCGCCCGCGGCTCTGGTGCAAAAGCACTCTCCCGACACCTCGAGCTACATCCTGGCCCCCTACTCCAACCGCATCCGGGAGGGGCGCTTTGTGTTTGCCGGTAAAACCTACCAGCTTGGTCCCAACTGGGCCGACGGGCAGACCCTGCACGGCGAGGTGCACGCTCGAGCCTGGTCATCCGAGCGCCCGCAAGCCGATACGCTGAGGTGCACTTTCGATGCCCGCCACTTCCCCGACCTGAACTTCCCTTTTGTCTTTGCGGTGGAAGTGCTTTACCGGCTTGTGGCAGAGGGCCTGGAGATTAGCACCTCGCTGATGAACCTGAACGCTCTGCCCATGCCGGCGGGTTTCGGGCATCACCCCTACTTCATGCGCTACCTGGGCAACTCCCGCGAGGCCAGGCTAAGCTTCGGGGCCGAGCGCATCTACCTGACCGATGCCAGCTGCCTCCCCACCCGACCTGCCGAGGCCATACCGCCCCATTTCGACTTTTCTCAACCCAGGCCGGTCGGCGCGACCATGCTGGACCACGTGTTCGCAGGCTGGAATGGAAAGCTGAGCCTGGACTGGCCTGGTTCCGGCTGGCGCATGGAGCTAAGCGCAGACCCCATCTTCTCGCACCTGGTGGTCTTCACCGCCCCCGATGGGAGCGTGGCCCTGGAGCCCGTCACCCACGCCACCGATGGTTTCAACCTGTTGAGCCAGGGCTGGGAAAATACGGGGGTGCGGGTGCTGGAGCCGGGCGAAAAGATTTCGGGAAGCCTGCGCCTGACCTTAGCGCCCAGCGGTTGAAGGGCTTTCACAGGGTAAACTTACGGTATGCACGTTTTCCGTTTGCGTGGAGACTTTCAGACCCTCGACCTCTACTCGGCCTTTTTGTTCGAGCAGGGGGCCAGGGGCCTCGAGGAAAAACCGGGTGAGGTTTGGGCTTATTTCCCTGAGCGCATCGAGCTGCCCTTTCCGGGGGAGTGGCTCGAGCTGCCCGATACCAACTGGCTCGAGGCCTACCAGCGCGACCTGAAGCCGGTGCGGGCCGGGCCATTTGTGGTGCTGGCGCCCTGGCATGGGTGGGAAGGCCCGGAAAAACGCATTGTCATCGAGCCGGGTATGGCCTTTGGTACCGGCCACCACGAGACCACCCGCATGGCCCTGGAAACCCTGGCCGAACGAACCGAGCCCGAAATGCGGGTGCTCGACCTGGGCACGGGTTCCGGCATTCTGGCCATTGGGGCGGCCCTCTTGGGCGCACAGGCGCTGGGAATAGACATTGACCCAACGGTCATCCCCCAGGCCGTCGAAAATGCCCGACGCAACCAGGTCGAGGCCTCGTTTAAGCTGGGCAGCCTGGACGACATAGAAGGCCCCTTCGACCTGGTGGTAGCCAACCTCTTTGCCGAGCTGCACGCCTATTTTGCCCAGAAGTATCGGGGGCTTTTTGGTGTTTGTGGTACCCTGATTCTCACCGGTATCCTGGCCGAACGTGAAGCCATCGTTCGCAGCGCCCTCGAGGCCAGCGGCTTCGAGCTGCTGTCACGCAGGCAGGAAGGCGAGTGGGTCTGCCTGACCTATGCCGCCTGCTAGGCCAAACCTTCGATGAGGCAAAAAGTATGCGGCCACACCGTGCTTTTGTGGAAACCATCCAGCCCGAGGTTGAGCTTAGCGGACGGGAAGCCCACCACCTGCTGGATGTGCTGCGGGCCCGGGCAGGCGACACGCTCACGGTGTTCGACGGCAAGGGCACAGAGGGCCGCGCTCGGGTTGTGCAAACCGAGCCAGGCTGGGTGCGCCTGCAGGTAGAAGAAACCTGGCCGGCCAGCAAGGAACCTCCGCAGCCCATCAGTCTGTACATTGCCCTGCTCAAAGGCGACCACCTGACCGAAGTGGTACGGGCCGCCACCGAGCTGGGGGCGAGCACAATTGTGCCCGTCCTGACCCAGCACTGCGTGGTGCGGGAGCTAAGCGAGAACAAGCTTCTGCGCTTGCGCCGGGTGGCCCTCGAGGCGGCCAAGCAGTGCCAGCGCAGCGTGGTTCCCGAAGTAAAGCCACTCCTGCCGCTCAAACAGATTCCCCCAGTGGCGCAGGGCCTGGTAGCCCAGCCCAGAACCTCGGCCCGGGTGCGGGAGGTGTGGAACCCCCAGAAGCCCACTGCCCTGCTGACCGGCCCGGAAGGGGGCCTTAGCGACGATGAAATACAGCTACTGGAGCAGCGGGGTTTCACCCCCATCACACTGGGGCCACGTATCCTGAGGGCCGAAACCGCGCCGGTGGCCCTTTTGAGCCTGATCACGGCGGGTGAAGGCCTATGAAATACCTGCGCTGGCTCCTGCTGGTCGGCTGGATGTTGCTCCCAGCCTGCCGCTACACCTTTGTGCCGCTCGACCCCGGTCGCGCCACCCTGCCCAACCGCACCAGCCTGAGCGGAACCCTGGAACCCGCAGAAGGCGCAGCCGTAGCCCGGCTGACGGTGCGGCACCTGGCAGAGCCTGTTTACCTCGAGCTGCGCTGGTACAAAGGCGATCAGCTTTTCCAGGAGCGCTCCATCTGGGTAGAAAAGCCGGGCATCTACCAGGCCCGCTTCGATCGCCTGGATGATGGTTACTACCGCCTGGTGGTGCTGGTGCAGAATAGCCCCTTGCTGCAGCTCGAGGTGGGTTCGCCTTTTTTTCCGCCTCCCCCAGCCCCTCCTTCCAGCTAAAAGAGCTAGCCCACCCCAATCAACAGCAGCACCACTGGAATCGTTACAAACGAAAGCACCGACGAAGCCACCACCGCCCGGGCAGCCCGGACGCCATCGCCACCAAATTCCCCCGCCATCAAAAACGCGTTGACGGCAATGGGCATGGCGCTTTGCAGCACCAATACCTGAATGTCGAGCCGCTCCAACCCCAAAGCCCATCCAGCCAGGGCCGCAAACAGGGGGGCGGCCAGCAAGCGCAAAGCGCTGGCTTGAAGTTCAAAACCACCCCACTCCGGTTTGGAGCGAGCAATCTGAATGCCCAGGGTCAGGAGCATCACCGGAATGCAGGCCTGGCCTAAGAGGTGCACCCCTTCGCCCAACCCCAGCGGCAGGGGAATGCTCAACCCCCGCACCAGCAACCCCCCGGCCAGGGCCCAGAACAGCGGCAGTTTCAGGGTAAACCAGAGGCTTTGCAAAAAGCCGCCTCCGCGCAAAAACGCAGGCCCCAGGCCAAACATCAACACGCTGCTGGCAATAAAAAAAACAATGGCCCGATCCAGGCCCGGCTGCCCCAGGGCGAAAAAGGTTAACGATAAGCCCATGTTGCCCGAGTTGGGGAAGGTGGCCGAAGCAATCATGGCCTTGGCTGCGCCCTGTTCAAAACGCAGCCACCGGCTCAGGCCCAGCGCCAGCAAGTAAAGCCCGATTGATGCCAGAAAAAAACCAGCGGTAATGCCAAACACGCTGGCACCAGTCAGCTTGGCCCGGAGCATGGCGTCAAAGATCAACACCGGAACCAGCACATATATCGAAAGTTTGGAAAGGGTTTGCAGGTCGAAGTCGATCCGCTTTCCCACCAGGTAGCCCGTCAGGACAATAAAGGCCACCGGAACCACCGTATTGAGCAAGGCCTCCATACCTGGGGTAGCTTACCTGATGATGCGTTTCCAGGCCATTCAAGTAGGGTTCGTTCTGCGCTGGGCCTTTGGCGGAAGCGGCAGCAAGCGCTTTGACCCAGTGTGATGTACGAGATCAGGGGTTTTCCTGTTAAATGGTCTGGTCGTCGGTGACGAGCTCGAGGTACACGCCAGCGATCACCCAACTTCCGTCCTCCAGGCGCTCCATCAGGTAATAAGCCACCGCCTTTTGACCATCGAGGCCCACCAGGTTGACCACCTGCCGCACCTGCATGAGCGCGCCAACCGACCGCTGTGCCGAACCAAATGTCACCTTGAGGGGCCGGTAAATCTGGGCATACTCCGACCTGACCATCTCCAAAAAGCGCGCCGGGGTCTGAAAAGCCTGGCGAATACCAGGTGAGGCAAAGGAAAAAGCCCTCACAGCATCGTCCCGTTTAAAGGCTTCCATCTGGGCCAGGATTACAGCCTGGATTGCCGCCTGGTCCTTGGCCGGGACATCCTGCAAGCGCTGCGCCCCAGCCCAGGACAAAAGCAAAACCAGCAACAATAAAGGCATGCCTAAGTGTGCCCGTCTGTAGAGCCGCTTTTTGTAGTAGCTCACACTATCGCGGTCTTGACCATTCTGACTGCGTGGCCTACCTAGCCCAGGCGCATGTTTTCGCTCACTTTGGCTTAGGCTCTGCATCAAGGGGACAATCCAGCGAGATTTCATATCAGCAGCAAAAACAAGCCCACAGCCCTTCTCGCCGGGCCATTCTTTCCGAAGACCGCCCTATGCCAAGAAATCCAGCACGGTGCGGGTAATGAGTTCTACCCCCAGCGGCAGCGCGCGTGTATCGTCGATCCAGAAGCCAGGGTGGTGGTGGGGTCGGTTTTTGCTCGGGTCGGGGTCGCCAGCCCCCAGCCAGAAGTACACACCCGGACGGCGGTTCAGGAACTCGGACATATCGTCGCCGCCCATCACCGGCGGCGCATCCAGCACCGCATCCTCTCCCACCACCTCACGGGCTACCCGCCGAAACCGCTCTACCATCTGAGGGTCGTTGACCACAGCCGGCGAGCCAGGCAACCAGCTAAGCGAGGCGCGCCCTCCCATCGCGGCGGCTATGCCTTGCGAAAGTTCGGTAATGCGCCGCATAAGCTTTTCTCGCAGCCCCGCCTCGAAGGTGCGCAGGGTGCCTTTGAGGATGGCAGTCTCGGGAATGATGTTGTGTGCACCCTCGCCGGCAGTAACTGTGGCGATGGTGATTACGGCTGTTTGGATGGGGTCGGTCTCGCGGCTGACCAGGCTTTGCAGCGCCACGATGAGCTGTGCGGCCATCAGCACGGTGTCCACACCCTCGTGGGGCATGGCCGCATGGGCCCCCCTGCCGGTCAGCTCGATGGTAAAAGCATCGGCGGCAGCCATGGAGGGCCCTGGCCGCACGCCCACCTTGCCTGTCGGCAGCAGGCTGTAGAGGTGCAGACCCACCACCGAATCCACCCCCTCCAGCACACCCGCCTCCACCATGGGCTTTGCCCCAGAAACAATTTCTTCGGCTGGCTGGAAGGCAAATCGCACCTCACCTGCAATCTGGTCTTTGAAGCGGGCCAGCACGGCTGCCACGTGGGCGGCAATTGCGGCGTGGCCGTCGTGGCCGCAGGCATGCATTACACCGGGCGTCTGGGAGCTGTACTCCACCCCGGAGGCCTCCTGTATCGGTAGAGCGTCAATGTCGGCCCGCACCAGCACGGTTTTACCCGGCCTCGCACCTTTAAGCCGTGCCACCACACCCGTCTGGGCTACCCCTCGAGTAACCTCGAGGCCCAGCTCCTGCAAAAAATCGGCCAGCCTGGCGCTCGTTCGCACCTCTTGAAAAGCAAGCTCGGGATGGCGGTGAAAGTCCCGGCGCATCTCAATCAGACTGGGGGTAATTGCAGCGATGGCTTCTTGAAGGTTCATACGCCATAGTCAAACACCGGAGGGGCGGCCCGTCAACTGTGGGCGCTGGACATCGTGCCCCAAAGGCCAGGGCCGAGCCTGTTTGCCCCAATGCCCTCGGAGGCGCCCTTCGAGCAAGGCAGTGCTGAACCTCCCTGCCTCCTTTTACGGGCCAGATACCTGCCACAAAAGCTGAGGTGGGCCGATTGGCTGCCTGACCAAAAGTCTGTACAGGACACAAATAGCAGCCACAGCTTGAACTCGGTACAGGTTTTGCTAGACTTGGAGCAAACCAAGCAGGACTCCAACGCAGGAGCGTGATTATGATGAAACCCTGGCTAAAACACTACGATAAAGGCGTCCCGGCGGATGTTCAGTTCCCCGAGGTGCCGCTTTGGAAACTGCTGGCCGACAGTGCGCAAAAGTACCCCGATAACGTAGCCCTCGAGTTCATGGGTAAAGTTATCGGCTACCGTCAGCTCTGGGAGTCGGTGCTGAAGTTTGCTGGGGCCCTAAAGGCCCAGGGCGTGCAGCCGGGCGATAGGGTCGCCATTATGCTGCCCAACTGCCCCCAGTTTGTGATTGCTTTTTACGGAACGTTGGCGGCTGGGGGCATTTGTGTAAACGTCAACCCCCTTTACACGCCCCGCGAGCTACGCCACCAGCTTTCCGATGCCGGGGCCGAGACCCTGATCATCCTGGATATGCTCTGGCCCCGCTACGCCGAAATCGAGGAGGACGTGCCGGTCAAGCGGGTCTTTACCACCGGCATCCAGGACTACCTGCCCTTCCCCAAAAACCTCCTCTTCCCCCTCAAAGCACGGCGGGAAAAACGCTGGGTAAACCTTCCCCAGCATCCAAAGCGCTTTGACTTTAGCAAAGCCCTGCGCAGCGCAACCCCGGTTGCCGAGCCTTACCCTGCCAAACCCGACGAGGTAGCCCTGCTGCAGTACACCGGGGGAACCACCGGCCTTTCCAAGGGGGCCATGCTCACCCACCGCAACCTGGTGGCCAACACCTACCAGGTTATTGCCTGGGGCGGCGAGGAGGTAAAGGAATTCGAAGGCAAGGGGGTCATGCTGGGGGCCATTCCCTTCTTCCACGTCTACGGCATGACCGTGGCCATGAACTACGGCCTGGCAGGTGGGTACAAAATCGTGCTGCTGCCCCGCCCCGAGGTCAAGCCCAGCATCGAGGCCATCGAGAAGCATGGGGTTACGCACTTTCCTGGGGTTCCCACACTGTACATCGGCTTCATCAACTTCCCTGGCATAGAAAAGCGCAAGGTGGGTACGGTGAGGGTCTGCATCTCCGGTTCAGCGGCTTTACCGGTGGAGGTGGCCAAAAAATTTGAAGCCCTTACCGGGGGCAAGCTGGTAGAGGGCTACGGCCTTACCGAAGCGGCGCCCTGCACCCACTGCAACCCCCTTTCGGGCCTGCGCAAGATGGGCAGCATTGGTATCCCCATGCCGGGCATCGATGCCAAGGTTCTGGACGAGAACCTGCACGAACTGCCGACAGGCGAGGTGGGCGAGCTGGCAGTTCGGGGGCCCAACATCATGCTGGGCTACTGGCAGCGCCCCGATGAGACCGATAAGACCATCAAAATTGACTGGCTCCTCACAGGCGACATGGCCCGCATGGATGAGGACGGCTACTTTTACATCGTGGATCGCAAAAAGGACATGATTATCGCCGGGGGCTACAACATCTACCCGCGTGAGGTGGAGGAGGTGCTGTTTGCCCATCCCGGCGTGGCCGAGGCCGCCGTGGTAGGGCTTCCCGATGAGTACCGGGGTGAAACGGTGGCGGCTTTTGTGGTGCCCAAGCCGGGCATTACCCTGACCGCCGAAGAGCTGGACAAATACTGCCGTGAAAACCTGGCCGCCTACAAGGTACCGCGCATCTACGAGATTCGCAGCGAACTACCCAAGAGCGCTGTGGGCAAGGTCTTGCGGCGTGAGCTGCGCGAAGCCGCCCTCAAGCGGCAAAAAGTAGAGGGTTAGGTGTAGACCCTCGAGCGCCCCACGGCCTCGGCAAAGGCCTGGGCAGCCTGATCCACCTCGGCCTCGGTGGTGAAGCGCCCCAGGCTAAAGCGCACCGAGGCCCTGGCCTCTTCCTTGCTGCGCCCAATGGCCAGCAGCACATGGGAGGGCTCGAGGCTCCCACTGCTACAGGCTGAGCCCGAGGAAGCGGCCACACCCAGCAGGTCGAGGTTGAGCAAAAGCCCTTCACCGTCGGCCTCTTTGACCGTGACGTTGAGGTGCCGGGGGCTGCGTAGCGTGGGGTGGCCGTTGAGCTCCACTCCGGGCAGGGCCAGCAGCCGGGCCTCGAGCCGCGCCCGCAAGGCCAAGAGCCTTTGGGATTCCTCCGGCAGAAGTGCCACAGCTTTTTCGGCAGCCAGGCCCATCCCATACACCGCCGGCAGGTTCTCGGTACCACCCCGGTGGCCCTGCTCCTGCTTGCCCGGCACAATCGGGAAAAGCTCCACCCCCTTGCGCACATAGAGGGCCCCAGCACCTTTGGGGCCGTAAAACTTGTGGGCTGCCAGCGAGATCAGGTCGGCCCCCAGATCCTCGAGGCGGCAGGGTACGCTCCCCAGAGCCTGCACCGCATCGGTATGAAAAAGCACGCCCCGGGCCTGGCAGGCCTGGGCAATATCCCGGATCGGGTACAGGGTGCCTATTTCGTTGTTCACCGCCATGACCGAGACCAGCACGGTATCGGCGCGGATGGCCTCGGCCACCTGTTCGGGGTAGACCAGGCCGTGGTGGTCGGGCTGAAGCAAGGTAATCTCAAAGCCCAGACGCTCGAGGTTCTTCAGGGCCAGCAGTACCGCAGAATGCTCTACCGCAGTGCTTACCAGGTGCCCCCGCCCCTGGGCCAGGGCGACCCCATACAGGGCCAGGGCGTCGGCCTCGGTGCCCCCACTGGTCAGCACGAGTTCTCGAGGTTTAGCCCCAATCGCCCGGGCCAGCCGCTCGCGCCCTTCTTCAAGCAGGCTGCGGGCCTCCCGCCCTGGGCTATGCACCGAGCTGGGGTTGCCGTATACCCCCAGCACCCCCTCCACCCTGGCCTTAACCTCGGGGTCGAGGGGCGTGGTCGCAGCGTAGTCGAGGTAAATCATGGCTGGAGCGGCGTGCCGCTCTGCGCCAGGGACATGGCGGGCTCGAGCTGCACCAGCTTACGGGACTCGATGAGCCGCCGCTCTTCAATCAAGTCCTTTAGGGTGGTGCTGCGCAAAACCCCCCGCATGGCCTCATCTACTCGCTTCCAGAGGTTCTCGGTGGAGCAGTGCCCGGTCTGCCAGCACAGCTCGGGGTCATCCAGGCAGATCACCGGCGCCAGGCTCCCTTCCAGCGCCTCCACCACCTCGAGGGCATCAATTTTCTCACTGGGGCGGCCCAGCTTATAGCCGCCACGGGCCCCCCGCACGCTACGGATAAACCCCGCCCGGCGAAGCTGGGCCGCGATCTGCTCGAGGTAGTGCTGGCTAATGCCCTGGGCCTCAGCGACGTCCTTGAGGGGAACTGCCTGCGGCTGGCGCAGGCCAATCTCCACCAGCGCCCTCAGGCCATACTGCGCCTTCGTCGAAACCCACATGTGTACAGTATAAATTCCTAAAACCCGTATGGAATAGGGGGGTTTTCACCTTTGCCCCTATCGGCGCAGCAACAGGGCCAGCAAAAACAACAGCGCCTGGGTCAGCACAATGGCACTGCCGGCAGGCACATCGAACAGGTAGGCCGCTGCCAGGCCCGGCAACACCGATAACGTGCCAATCAAAACAGAAACCAGGGTCATGGCCGCAAAGGTCTGGCTGAGCAAACGGGCAGTGGCCGCTGGAATCACCACAAAAGCCGCAATGAGCACAATTCCCACCACTTTCACCGAGGCCACCACCACCAGCGCAATCAAAGCCGAGAGCAGGTAGTCGTGCCGGAGCACCGGCAGCCGGTCGGCCAGGGCCAGCTCCCGGTCGAAGGTGGCATAGGCCCAGTAGCGCCACATGGGGGCCAGGAGCACCACCCCCAGGGCTATCAGAGCCATCACCCGCAGGTCGGTGGGGGTGACGGTCAGGATGGAGCCGAACAAATAGGCCACCGCGTCGGGGGCAAAGCCCTGCCGCATGGACATGAAAAGCACCCCCAGCGCCACCGAGACGGCAAAAAATATCCCGATGGCGGTGTCGTCACCCAGGCTGCTCTTTTCCCGTACCCAGGTGATGAGCAGCGAGACCCCCACCGCAAAGGGGATGGCTACCCACAGGGGCTCTTGTTGCAGCAGTAGGCCCAGGGCCACCCCCGCAAAGGCTGCGTGGGCCAGACCATCCCCCAGAAAGGAGAGGCGGCGCTGCACCACCAGCACCCCCAGGTAGCTGGCCAGAGCCCCTACCAGCAAACCGGCCAGCAGGGCCCGCTGCATAAAGGGGAGTTGCAGGGCCTCGAGCACTAGCGACCCCCCAAAATCACCTGGTGTGCATGGCCCACGTGGCCGAAAGCCTGGCTCAGGCACTCGTGGCACAGCACCTTTTCGGGCGAACCATAGCCAATCACCCGCCGGTTAAGCACCAGCACCGCCGAGGCGTGGTGCTGGGCTGCTTCCCAGTCGTGGGTAATCATCAGGATGGTAGCCCCGCTCTCGGCCTGGTAGGCCTCGAGGTGGCGGTACAGGTCGGCCTCTCCTACCACGTCCACACCGGTAGCGGGCTCGTCCAGGAGCAATAGCCTAGGCCGGCGGATCAGGCTACGGGCCAGGTAAACCCGCTGAAGCTCACCCCCTGAAAGCCTGCCCAGGCGGCGGTTTGCTAAGTGCAAAGCGCCCACCTTATCCAGCACCTCGCTTGCGCGTCTGCGCTCCTCTGGGCTAACAAAGAAGGGCCAGTGCCGCCGCAACCCCGAGACCACCACCTCGAGGGCCAGGGCGGGAAAACTGCGATCGAAGCCCTTGACCTGTGGCACATAGCCCACCCAGCCGGGCGGAACCTCACGGGGCGGGTGGCCCAAAACCTGTATGCTGCCAGCAATCCGGGTAGGGCCGTCGCGCAGCAAGCCGTGTTCTAAGCCAAGAAGGGCTTTAAGCAAGGTGCTCTTGCCAGCTCCGTTGGGGCCTACAATGGCCACAAAGGCCCCTTCGGGCACACTCAGGCACACCTCGTGCAGCGCCTGGAACTCGCCAAAGCGCACCGAATACCGCTCAATCTCTACCGCGGGTGCGGTCATATCTACTGATAATACGCTATCAATACAGTTTTGGATAGGCCAATCTTCTGGAAGTCCAGGCCCTACCCTCAGCGCGGCAAAACCTGGATGATGCTGTGCATGATAAAAGCCGGAACCCGCTTGCCGGGCATAGGCCGCCCCATCAGCACCAGAAAATAAGGGCCCGGCTTTGGAAACTTCACCATCCCCTCAACCCGCCCGGTGCGCGGGTTGAGTTGCATACGCACCTGGGCGTCGGGCTGGGCGGTGGCGCTCACCCGGCCCTGATAAAACAAGAGCGTGCAGAAGCAGTCCTGCGGGTTGATGGGCAGGCTACCCACCCGAATGTACTCAATCCAGGCCACCGTAGCCCTCCCGGCCACCGGCGGCGCGTCGTTGGGCTCAAAGTCCACCTGACCTTCAACGAAGCCACCACTTCCGGAGAAAGGGTGGGAAAAAGCCAATCCCAACCAGAGCACGAGCGCTATCCAGCGAGGCTGCCAGGGCTTCATCGAGACACACCTTCGTTCTTGGGTGGCAAAAAAGCTGGGTTGGCCGTGAAGCTCCTATCGGTCAGGGACTCCAGAAACGCCACCAGGTCGTCTACCTCCGGGTCGGTCAGGCCCAAAGGCCGGATGAGGGCGTCGGCGTTCAGGTTGGGTTCGCCGCCGCGGTTGTAGTGCTGTACCGCCTCCCGCAAGGTTTGGATGGAGCCATCGTGCATGTAGGGTGCGGTCAGGGCCACGTTGCGTAAGGTGGGGGTTTTGAACTTGCCCACGTCCTCGTCTTTGCCCGTTGCGCGGGCCAGCCCGATGTCTTTGTAGACCGTGTAGAGGGCGGTGTTGCGGGGTTCGTCGTCGGTGAAGTCGGGGCCGACGTGGCAGTGGAAGCAGTCGCCCTTCTCACTGAAGAAAAGCTCCATCCCGCGCAGGGCCGCCTGGCTCATGGTCGAGTCGTCGCCGGCCTGGTAGCGGTCGAAGGGGCTGTTATAAGACACCAGGGTACGCTCGAAGGCCGCAATGGCGTAGGTAACAGCTTTGAGGCTGGGGGGCTGGCCGAAGACCTCCTGAAAGGCCCTGGCGTACTCGGGAATGGCCCCTAGCTTTTGCGCGAGCTCCTCGGGCTCGAGGCCCATCTCGTCGTGGGCCGTGAGGGGGCCTACGGCCTGCAGCTCGAGCCGCGGCGAACGCCCTTCCCAAAACAGGTGACGGCGGAAGGCCACATTGGTCAGGGTGGGTGCGTTGCGGAGGCCTTTTCGGCCAAAGATGCCGGTGCTTACTGGCTTGCCCCCATCGCTAAAAGCAAACTCGGGCTTGTGGCAGCTTGCACAGGCCACGGTGCCGTCCTTGGAAAGCCTTGTGTCGTAAAACAGCCGCCGCCCCAGCTCGACCTTGGCCGGGGTCTGGGGGTTGTCCTCTGGGATGGGCACGGTGCGCTCGGCAAAAAGAATGCGGGGGCTGGCCTGGTGAGGGGGGGGTGGTGCTGCTTCGGGGGCTGGTGGCGCTGGCCTGGGCCAGAGGGAGTAGCCCAGCATCCCCACCCCCAGAAGGAGCAGGCCCGCCCATACCCATCGCCGTCGCACCTTACCTCCCTTGCTACGGGGCCAGCGAGAAGGCCGACTGCATGTTGAAGTACACCACCGACATCAGCAGGCTGGTCTCAGGGCTCAGGCCGTGCAGTTGGCGCAGTGACTGCTTACGCCAGTCCACAAAAGCCCCGCCTGGCCCCGACTCAAAGGCCTTGGCTACATCCAGGTTGAGCGAGATGACCCCCCCACCGGGCGGGATGTTGATCTGCACCCGCCGGGTCTGGAGGTCGTGCAGGCGCACCGGCAGGCGGAAGGTGTCGGTTCCCATGTGAATCACCCATTTTTGGTTGCCTTCCGGGAGTAAAGCGGTGCCCTCGAGCCTGTAGAAGATGTAGCCGGGGTTCCAGGCCCAGTACATGCCGGAGTTCACCCCCAGCGGCAGTTGCTGGGTGCCGGCATCCAGGTGGTTCAGCTCGCGGGGCACGCCCACGTTAAAGCGAAGCCCACGGTACTGCCCTGGCGGCAGGTCCATTTTCATGACGCTTACCCCCTGGGTGGGGGCCTCGCGCTTGAACTCGGCCAGTGCCAGCCCGTCCACCCTGACCTCGCGGCCATCGGGCCGAACCAGCGCCACTTCCGAGATGTAGAACTTAAGCAGGTCTATCTGGTAGCGCTGGCCTTGGGGGGTCTGGTAGGTCTGGCCCCACTGCAAGGGCTGATTGCCTGCGCGTAGACTTATTTTCAGTTCAACCGGCGCGGCCAACGCACCTGTCATAAACAAGAGGCCCAAAAACAGGCAGCTCCTACTCATTGCCCACTCCTTACCTAAAGATTAGCAGGCTCACACCAATATTCATGTGAATCCAGGCTCAACGACCCACGCTCAAAATGTACTCGAGGGTCGTTTCGGGCAGCTCGAGGCGCACCACCCATTCGCCGAGCGACTCCGCAATGAGCACAAGATGGTACTGCGATCTGTAGAAGGGGCCTCGGGATTCCTGCAAAAGCTCTGCCCCTTGCTGAGCCTGGAGCCGCAGGCTGGGGCCCTCTGGCAGCAGGTTGCCCTCGGCGTCGCGCAGGTCAAGGTAGAGGTGAATCAGGCCGCCCTGGCTGAACAATTGGCCGATGTAGCGCCCATCGCGCAAGGTCTCGGCAATGTTGATAATGCGGGGTGCAGACGGGCTGGCCGATGGAGGTGGTTCGGTGGTAGCCAGAAAACCACTGGCTAAAAGCACCCCCAGAATCAAGGCCGCCTCGAGGCTCACCGTGTGTAACCCCTTTGCCTGCTTGGCCTGTAAACGTGGCAAAAGCCACAGCCGGTTCACCGCCGCCACCCCTACCGCCAGCCCCACCAGCCCCAGCTTGAGCAGCAGGCGCTGGCCGTAGGTGGTGTTCCACAGGTTGGCGAACTCGCCCAGGCGAATCCAGGACAGGTACAAACCCATCAGCGACAAGAGTACGACCGCTGCAAGGCCCAGTCCCGAAAGACGCTGGATGGCCCGCAGCATTGCCTCGTACTTTGTGCCCGGCCAGACCACCGCCAGCGCCAGCACACTCCCCCCCCAGACCGCCGCAAAGGCCAGGTGGGCCAGGCCAGTGGCCATCTGCTCCAGCCCGCCGACTGCATGCGAGGTGAGGGTCAGGGTCAAAAGCAGCCCCAGGGCCAGTGGCGGGTACAACCAGCGATCCAGACGAAACCAGCCCATAGACAAGAGCAGCAACCCGGCCAGCAACCCCATCCGCAGCAACAACCAGTTGCCCTGACGGGTCTCGAGCAGGTAGCTCCACACAAGGGAGGTGTCGCCCAGCATCCAGGTCAGGTGATACACGCCGTAGAGGGTGGCCCCCAGGGCCAGCAAAAAGCCCCCCGAAAGTAAGTACCATAGCCGCCAGCGCTGGGTGCGGGTGGCCTCCGGCCCCACATAGCGGACAAACACTCCGGCCCCCAGCAGCATGAAAACCCCAACATAAAGCAGGGCTCGCAGAACGGACTGGGTATGGTCGTGTTCGTGGGGCATGGTCGCAAACGCATCCAGGTTCGCCAGGCTAAAAGGTACCGGCTCTTTACAAGTGGGCATAACCCCTCAAGCAAGGCCGCTTTGACCTCAGCTTACGCCCGATCAAAAGCTTATGGTCTGTAGACGAACACAAAGAAATCGCTCTGGGTGTGGCCGTCCACAGCCAGATTCTTCCACATCACCACATAGGCCCCCGGCTTCAGGCCCGGCTTGAGCACCAGGGTTACGGTCTGGCTGGTGTGGGCAGTGGTGGCAAGGCCTGCATCTGCCCGCCGGGCGGCATCGTTTTTGAGCAGCAGCACCCGGCGCACCAGGGGCTGGGCCAACTGGCGTAGGCGGGTGGCGCTTCCCCAGACCTCGGGAGGGGCCTCGAGGGGATAGACCTTGAAGGTCGAGAGCCGCACCTCCACCGCCTCGCTAAAGCGGATGACCACGGCCTGGGGCATGCCTTTGACGGTCGAGTTGGCCGCTGGGGTGGAGCTTTTATACTCGGTGTGGGCCAGCACAGGCCCCAGCAGCACCAGCATGAAGAAAAAAAACCTGTCCACTAACACTCCCAAACCTTTGGCAAAACCGAGGGCTTTGCCAAAATTGTCCTGATTCGATTTGCCTGCTGAGGCCCCTGCCCAAAGCACCCACAGGTGGAGTGCTCCCTTTCAGCCAGTCTTCGCGGAGCCTCAGGAAGGGTTCGGATACCCGGGCAACCTGGCTTGCTGGGGGCCCCCTGGCCGCAATAGCTTTCAGGAACTCGTCTTTGGCCCGGGGCGCTCCCATCCACAGCCAAATGACGATAGATAGCGACCAAACCCCATCCAGCGCTGGCGTCAGGTGAGGGGCCAGCAACAGCAAAAAGCAAAGGGGACAGTGCCCCTGGTGCGATTCGTCGGTGTCGCTCGAGCCTGGGTGGGGGTGCTCTATGCTGGCCCCCTGGGCGGGGTGCATCACCAGCCCCCGCAGGCCAAACAGCAGCGAGGCCAGCAACACCAGCAAAACCAACCCCAAAACTGCTGGGGGTTGCTGAGCCCGCCGACCTCGCGCTGCCATCACCCTAGCTTTACTTTACGGCAGGGCTTGCCTCGAGGCAGCCAAAGCTAAACCGCTGGGTTCAAATCGGACGGATCAGACCTTCCCGCACCAGTTCGTGCAGCACCTCGGGCCTGGTGTCCTTGGTTCGACCCTCCACAATGGCCTTCAGGGTCGAAAGGGCTTCGGGCTCCCCCCGCTTGAGTTGCAGGTGCAGGTCGCTAAAGGGGTTCAGGGCGTCCTGCCCGCGCAGGGTAATCTGGTAGCGGCCAATCGGGGCAATGGGTGCAAGGTGGGCCAGGTAGCGGCGCGATAGCTCCACGTAGCGCTCCGCATTCTGGGTGGGCTCTACCGGGCCTCGAACCCTGGCCGGGATGCCGATCGCCAGCATGCCCGCCGGAATTTCCATGCCCGGCGGAACCACCGCCCCAGCCCCCACCATGGCCCCCTTACCCACCCTGGCCTGGTTAAGCACCACCGCCCCAATCCCAATAAGGGCCCCATCTTCTACCAGCGCACCGTGAACCACCGCCCGGTGGCCCACCGTCACGTTTTGCCCCAGTATGCAGGGGTCGCCGGGGTCGGCGTGCAGAATCGCGCCGTCCTGCACGTTGCTACCCGCACCGATTACCACTTTCTCGGTGTCCGAGCGCACCACCGCTCCAAACCAGACCGAAGCGTTCTCGCCGATTTCGGCCTGCCCTACAATAAGCGCGGTGGGGGCAATAAAGGCGCTGGGGTGAATCTGCGGTACGTGTTCATCCAGCCGATAGACTGCCATACTCACTCCTTGGGTCTGCCTAAGTCTATGCTCAAATCTGGCGCTTGAACATGCGCCGTGGCTTCTTGCAGCAGCCGCACATCCTCGGGAAAGGCCAGCAGCCGTTTTGCTTCTGCCAGGTCGAAGAAGCCCGCGCCGCACAGGCCTTTTTCGAGTCGTATATTGCCTTGGCCCTCCAGCAAAAACCAGTGAATCTCCCTCAAGACCCCTTTATTGTTGCGGTAGCGCGTAGTCGAAAGCTTTTGCTTCACAGCTCCTTTGATACCCGTTTCTTCCTCTACTTCACGTAAAGCAGCCTGCTCGAGGCTCTCTCCGGGGTCTAAATGCCCCTTGGGGAAACACCAGAAACCCTGCCGGTCACGAATCAGCAAAACCTGTCCCTGGGGGTTGAAAAGCACCCCACCTGCACCCAGTACCGGCTGGCTCATGCAAATTTCTCCTGCAAATAACGTAGGGTGGCTTCGTCCAGAACCGGGCCGCCCCGGTAACGCTCCTCCAGGTTTTCCATGCCGATAAGCGCTGCAAAAGCGCTCTCGGTAGCCTCGTCCCATACGCCGTTGACCAGGCCAGTATAGAGGCCCTGGCGGTAAAGCAAGTTCTGAAGCCAGGAAATCTCAGCTGGCTGCAAGGGGCGACCAGGCTCACCGGCACCAAAAAGCAGCCGGTGAATACCCAGCAGCCGCTGCAACTCCACCACCGGGTCGGGGTGGTCGTCTACCCGCAGGTCAATCCAGCGCTCCATGCCGCCGTAGCCTTTCCCCTCGCCCACCACCAGCAGGGCCGCCGACTGCCGCCCGCGCCGGTCGCCTCCGGCCCGGTCGGCCTGGAGCAGCGCCTCCAAAAGCCGCTCAGGAAAAGGCAGTTCGCTCTTTAGAAAGGTGCGCTCGAGCGCTTCCAGCACCTCGGGGCCTGCCAGCAGATTGCCCTGGGCCGCATAATTGGGCCCCCAGCGGCTGCCTGCCCAGGCGTGGCAGGCCTGTCCGGTGTAGCTGAGGCTCTCGCCGCTGGCGAGCACGAAACCAAACTGGCGCTTGGCAAGATCGGGGTCGTTGCGGGCCAGCACCGACAGGATGTCTTCCGGGCCTGCTCCGGCTTCCATCAGGGCCAGGCCCATTGGGCCAAAATGGGGGTTCGCGTAAGACTGAGTCGCCAGAGCCCCCACCCCGGCCCTAGCCCAGGGCACCACAAACCCCACAGCCAAAAACTTGCTGGCCACAGCAATCCCCAGGTCTTTGGTATCGGGGTCGCGGGCCACCAGTGAGAAGGTGCTGATGGGTAGATTCGCATTCATGGGCCATATCCTACGCTGTAAAGGGCCCGGCGAGCACCCCGGCCAGCCGTTGCTCTGAGTCTAGAGGCTGATAAGAACCTATTCTAAACGAAGGCCGTCAGTTATGTTTATAGCATGAACCGCCGTCCATA
>NZ_JBEVAL010000042.1:0-25224 GCF_051297115.1 Meiothermus cerbereus | reverse complement strand
GTTCCCGGATTTCGCTCATTCCCACAGTTTAGGCTGTTTGCCTATTTTCAGGACACACCCTGAAAAGGTGGGAAAGACCGATGGTCTTCCAAAAACAATAGGCTTGAACACCATTTTGTAGCCAGGGCAGAAAAACCTCAGTCCGCCGCCAGCGCCAGCTCGGGGTGCTGCACCCCCACCTGGGCGCCCAGGCTGCGCAGGCGGTTTGCGATGTCGTCGTAGCCGCGTTCGATGTACTGCAACCCGGTGATGTGGCTATCACCCTCAGCCGCCAGGGCAGCGATAATCAGGCCCCCTCCGGCCCGAATGTCGCGGGCTTCTACTGCCGCGCCGGTTAGTGGGCGGCCCTGAATCACCAGGGTGCGGTCTTTTAGGGTAACTTCGGCCCCCATGCGGGCCAGCTCACTGGCGTGGGTAAAGCGGTCGGGATAGACCCGGTCGGAGACCAGCGAGGTGCCGTGTACGGTGGCCAGGTAGGCCGTGGCAGGGGGTTGCAGGTCGGTGATGAAACCGGGGTACTCGCGGGCCTCGAGGTTGAAAGGCTGGGGGTTGGGGATGGCTTCCAGGGTGATCCAGTCTTTGCCGGTGGTGATTTTGTGGCCCGACTGAATGAGCTTGTCCAGCACGGCGTCCATGTGGAACGGCTCCACATTGGTAAGGGTGATGGAACCTCGGGTGGCCGCGGCGGCAAACAGGTAGGTGCCCGCTTCGATGCGGTCGGGGATTACGCTGTAGCGCCCACCACGCAGACGGGGCTTGCCCTTGATGTGCAGAATGCTGCTGCCGATGCCTCTAATCTCGGCCCCCATCATGGTGAGGAAGTTGCAAAGGTCTACAATTTCGGGTTCCTGTGGGGTGTTGACCAGCACGGCTTCGCCCCCCAGGGCTGCCGCCATCAGGGCCTGCTCGGTGCCGCCCAGGGTAGGCAGGTCGTAGACCACCCGGCCTGAGGCGGGTTTGGTGCGACGGGCGGTATAGGCCACACCCTCCTCGGTAATCTCGGTGCTGATCTCGAAGCCCAGGCCACGCAGGGCCTTGATGTGTTGGTCTACCGGACGCTCGGCGAAATTGCAGCCCCCCGGAAGGGGTACAGTGCCTTCACCGGCCCGTGCGGCCAGGGCCCCCAGCACGTTGAAGCTGGCCCGCATCTTGCTGACCAGCTCGAAGGGCGCGTGGGTAGAGCGAATTTCGGGTGTGTGGAGGTGCAGGGTGCGGCCTTCCCAGGCGTGGCGGGTGCCCAGGTGGCCCAGCAGCTCGAGCAGGACGTCAATATCACGCAGGCGGGGAACCTCCGTAAGGGTAACGGGCTCCTCGGTCAGAATGCTGGCCGCCATGAGCTTGAGCGCTGAATTTTTGGCAGGAAAAATGCGCAGTTCACCGCTAAGGGGGACACCGCCGTGAATGGTAAGGGTTCTATTCATACGCAGGGCTCATCTCCTGGGTGCATCTGACTATCGTTGCGTATCTTACACATGATACTCACCATGAGCATAGTAAGTTAGCGCCGTATTGTCAAGTACAAACGCAACGTGCTAAAGTTTAGTCAGAAACGCATACGAGTATTTTACCGTTACCATACTCGTTTGGCGCCAGGGTTTACAGGTTATGCCCAAGAAGGAGAAAAAGCGTTTACAGGTAGTCATCAGCGATGATCAGGACGCGCTCCTGACCAGGCTGGCCTACGAGCTTTCCAGCCCCGAGCAGCTGGTCTCCAAGTCGGAGGTGGTGCGGCTGGCCATCGAAAAACTGGCCGATGGGATGGAGGAAGGCCAGCAAAAAGCAGAGCTGAAAGAGCTGTTAAAGCGGCTCGAGGCCGAGGAAGAATAAAGACGCCAGTCAGGGGGATTGTTGCTGTTCAGAGCCCGGTTTTTCCTGGCCGCAGGATGCCGCCCTTTAGCTTGCCCCAGCCCAGGCTGAACGGGCCTACGGCGGTTTCGAGTGCGACCAGTTTCCAGCCCTCGGCTCCTTCAGCACGGATAGGCTGGCCCAGCGCAAACTCGAGGGCTCGGGGGTCTTCGGCCTGTAATCGCAGCACCTGGTTGACCTGGTGGGGCTGCAAATAGTGCGCGAGCGGTTTGCCAGGTAGAAAACGCCCAGAATCCTTGCGATGCCCTACCCGTGCCTCGCCCAGGTAGAGCCCCGGTGCGGGGGCCCGAAGGCCCATCAGGCTGGGCAGTGCGGGGGGCAGCAGGTAAAGGTGTCCGGCCCGCTCGAGGATCTCTCCCTCGAGGTTTATCCGCAGGTGTTCCTCGCGCCAGGACTGCCACAGGGCCCTGCTTTCGCGGGACAACGGAGGGACCCGCTCCTGTGTGGGGTTGCCTTCATGGCCGTCGGTTTTGCGGAGTTTGGCTAGAAAATGTCCCTCCCCCTGTAGCAGATGCGGCCACAGCCGGGCGGTTCGGGTCAGCGCAGGGTTGCCGTCGCCCCAGGCCGGAACCCCTGGGGCAAAAAGAGGGGAGATGTGGGCGTCCTCGAGCACCCAGCCTGGGGTGCGCAGAAACTCCGCAATGACCTGCTCGTTCTCCTCGGGGGCAAAGGTGCAGGTCGAGTAAACCAGCACCCCCCCGGGGCGCACCAGGTCGGCGGCAGCGGCGATGAGCGATTTTTGTACGCGGGCTGCTCGAGCAGGAGCCCCAGGCCCCCAGTGGCGCACCACCTCGGGGTCCTTGCGAAACATGCCCTCTCCCGAGCAGGGGGCATCCAGCACTACCCGGTCGAAATAAGCCCCCCAGGCCTGGGCCAGTTTCTCAACCGGCGCTGAGACCACCGCCAGATTGGCCCCCCAACGCTCCACGTTTTCCAGTAGGCCGCGCAGCCGTCCCTGGTCAATTTCGTTGGATACCAGCAAACCCTGCCCCTGCATCCGGGCGGCGAGGTGGGTGGTTTTGCCCCCAGGGGCGGCGGCCAGATCCAGCACGCGCTCCCCTGGCTGGGGGTCGGCCAGCACTCCCACCGCCTGGGCCGAGGGCTCCTGGATGTAGTAGAGTCCGGCGTAATAGTAGGGGTGGGGCCCGGGGCGGGCTTCGGCGGGGTAGTAGAAGCCTTCGGGCGACCAGGGGATGGGCCTCAGTTCCCAGGGGCTAATCTGCTGTAGCTGCGCGGGGCTCAGCTTGAGGGTGTTCACCCGCAGGCCATAGCTCCGGTCGGCTGCGCTGAGGGCTTGCAAGAACTGGGGAAAGGCCTCACCCAGCAGGTCGGACATTCGGGTCAGAAAGGCTTTGGGCAACACAACGCTTACAATGCTAACCGATGCCCGTGGTAGCCATTGGAACCGATATCGTAGAGCTTGCCCGCCTGCGCCGGGTATGGGAGCGGCACCCCCGGCGTTTTTTGGAGCGCCACTTTGTGCCTGGCGAAATCGAGTACTGTCTGGCCAAGTCCGACCCCATTCCTTCGCTGGCGGTGCGCTTTGCAGCCAAGGAGGCCTTTCAAAAATGCTGGCCCGAGCGCTTTGGTTGGCTCGAGGTCTGGGTAGAGATGCAGGGGCGCAGACCCAGGCTGGGCTTTGCCCCAGGGCTACAGCGCCAGATAGAAGAAGGGGGTTTTAGAGCGCACCTCTCGCTCTCCCATGAGAAGCACTATGCCCTGGCTATGGTGTTGTTGGAAAGGGTAGAGCCTTAGGGCAGCTCGAGTAAAGTAGCTCGAGCTGCCAAAAAACCCATTGCTGGTGCCGGGAATGGGACTCGAACCCACACGCCCTTGCGGGCAACGGATTTTAAGTCCGTAGCGTCTACCATTCCGCCATCCCGGCAGACCCGACCTTTAGTTTAGCCGTTATGTGTAATCTGACAAGATAAAGCCTTTGCTGGTTGCTGGCGCGACAACACCCATACCAGACTGCGATCGGCCCAAATGAGCCAGAAGAAGTCCCTGGAGGCGCTTCCTCCGGCGGCAAGGGAAACGGCTCCTATCCATACTTCGCACCAAGGTTTTTGCTGAGAGAAAGTCCTGAGGCGGGGCATGCAACCCCGCGATGGGAGGGGTGTTTAGCACATTCACCTGCAGCGAGGTAGCAGATGTGCGCGTGCTTTTTCTGGCGATATAGCACACTCTTCACAGACGTGGTCTCCCATCCAGGAGGTAACTGTGGTGTGCAGGACAAAGCTATAAAATTGTGAGCAGCTCAATATTTGTGGAGAGCGCTCTAGGTGGCTGTGCTGGGTTGTGCTGCTCGACCCTGCAAGAGCCGTAAGGCTAGTTAGCAGGCTCTAGGCCAGCAATGGTCAGATTTGGTATTAGAGTAGGGCTTATGAAAATAGCGTTTATTGGACTGGGAGCGATGGGTTATCCGATTGCTGGGCACCTGGCCAAAAAATACGAGACCCTGGTTTGGAACCGCACCTTTGAAAAGGCCCTGGCCCATGCCAAAGAGTTTGCTTCAAAGGCGGTGGATCTGGCCGAAGTTGCCCAGGCCGATATGGTGCTTACCTGCCTGCCTACCTCCCTCGAGGTGGACGAAATGGCCCGCAGGTTGCTGCCCTACCTGCGCCCCGGGACGCTTTGGGTGGATCACACCTCGGGCGAGCCGGAGATGGCTAAAAAGACCGCCCAGATGCTTCAGGAAAAAGGGGTGTCGTACCTGGATGCTTGCCTTTCGGGGGGCGTGGCTGGCGCTATCCAGGCCAGAGCTACCGTAATGGCCGGGGGTTCTGCAGAGGACTTTGCCAGGGCCAGGCCGGTGATGGAAGCCTTTGCCGCCAAGATTGTGCACGTAGGGCCGCTGGGGTCGGGGCATGCTGTCAAGGCGGTCAACAATGCCCTGCTGGCGGTCAACCTGTGGGCCTTGAGCGAGGGCATGCTCGCCCTGGTTCAACAGGGGGTGGATGCCAGGCTGGCGCTCGAGGTGATCAACGCCTCCTCGGGGCGCTCGAATGTGAGTGAGAATCTGTTTGGCCAGCGGGTACTTACGCGCCAGTTTCCCAACACCTTTGCCCTGGGTTTGCTGGCTAAGGACCTGGGTATCTGTGTCAGTGTGCTCGAGGCCGCCGGAACCCCCGCGCCCATGCTAAAGCAGGTGCGGGAGTTCTTCGAGATAGCCAAACGCGAAGTGGGCAGTGCCGAGGTGGACCACACCGCCGTGGCAAAGCTGCTCGAGCGGTGGTCGGGTGTCGAAATTAAATGAAAGCCGCGCTCGTTTTGGGGATGAGAAATTCCGGCTGCAAAGGTGGGGCATTCTCAGATTGAACCCAGTATTGCATCATAAAGTAAAGCATGGAACAGCTCAGGCTTGGGTGGCTGCGAAAACCGCTTGCGGTGGCACTGCTGGCGCTGGTTTTATTTGGCATGGGGTACTGGCTCGGGCTGCGCTCGGCCCTGGGCATACAGGTGGTGGCTGGGCCGGGGCCGCAGGCGGGGCCGCTGCGATGGGTGCAGTTTGACCCACAACAGCAGCTACAGCCTGCGCCCGACCCCCGTGAACTCATCCCGCTTCAGCCGGGGCCAGGGCAGGGCCCAGGACAGGGGCCGGGCCAGGGCCAGGGGCAGGCTGAGGAATGCCCCCTTCTGATTTACCAGGACGGCCAGTTGTTCCGCTTCGAAATACCGCAGCCGATGCCAGGGCCGGGCGGCCCTCAACCGGGGCCGGGGATGCCCGGGGGCTCACCCGAGCTTATTCCGCTCGATCCCAGTGTGCCCTCGCTGCCAGCACCACCCGCACCACCCGATAGCCGGCCCGGTCCATCAACCTAGCTGTGCCTGCCACCCTGGCTTGCCCGATTTCCCAACAAGCCAAAACCCCCAAGTTGCAGAGGTTTATATGAGCGAGATGCAAAAACCCACCCTCGAGCCCCAAGCCGTCATGGAGGCCGCTGCCAGGCTGCGTAGCCTTTTGCTGGAGGTCAAAAAGGTCATCGTGGGGCAAGACCTGATGCTCGAGCGCATGCTGGTAGCCTTGCTGGCTCGAGGCCATATCCTGATTGAAGGGGTGCCGGGCCTGGCCAAGACCCTGGCCATCAAAACCATGGCCGAGGCCATTGGGGCCAGCTTCAAGCGCATCCAGTTCACCCCCGACCTGGTTCCTGCCGACCTGGTGGGCACCCGCATCTACAACCCCAAAGAAGCTAGCTTCGAGGTGGAACTGGGCCCTATCTTTGCCAACCTGATCCTGGCCGACGAGATCAACCGGGCCCCTGCCAAGATTCAGTCGGCGCTGCTGGAGGCCATGCAGGAGCGCCAGGTGACCATCGGCCACGAGACCTTCAAGCTGCCCGACCCCTTTTTGGTGCTGGCTACCCAGAACCCCATCGAGTCGGAAGGCACCTACTTTTTGCCCGAGGCCCAGGTAGACCGCTTTATGTTCAAGGTCTGGATTGACTACCCCGCCTTCTACGAGGAGATGACGGTGGTGGAGCGGGTCTCGACCAGGTTTGAACCAGTGCACAAGGTGCTCAGCGGCGATGAGCTGCGTCACCTACAGGCCATGGCCGACCAGGTGCATGTCCACCAGGCCGTGACCGAGTACGCTGTGCGCCTGGCCCGTGCGACCCGTGACCCCGGTGAGGTGGGGCTTTCGAACCTGAAGAAATACATCAGCTTTGGCGGCAGTCCACGCGCCAGCGTGAACCTGATTCTGGGGGCCAAAGCCCTGGCGATTGTGCGGGGCCGCGAATATGCCCTACCCGAAGACCTGCGCGACCTGGCCCCCGAGGTTCTGCGCCACCGCATCATCCTGTCTTACGAGGCCCTGGCCGACGAGGTGAAGCTCGAGGACCTGGTGCAGAAGATTATTGCCGCTACCCCCTTGCCCAAGGTGCACATCGGCGACCCTTACCGCGACACCCGGCCAGCAGCCGAAAACCCCTCTGCATAGGTAAGGTTTGAGGAAAACCAGCCTTGGGAAAAACTTTATGCTGCTGCGACGACCGCGAAAAAGCCAGATCAATGTTACCCTCGAGGCCGAGCCCAGCCTGGCCCCGCTGCCTTCCCGCGAGCTGCCTGCCGAGTTGCTGCGCAAGCTCGAGTTTAGGGTTTTGAAGCGACTGGACGGTTTTTTGTTTGGCGACTACACCGGCTTTTTCTATGGCCCCAGCCTGGACCTGGCCGAGGTGCGCGAGTACCAGCCCGGCGACGAAGTGCGGCGCATCGACTGGAACGTTACGGCCCGCACCGGCAAAATCCACATCCGCCAGTACCGCGAAGAGAAAGAGGTTACGGTCTGGCTGGTGGTCGACCTTTCCGCCTCGATGCGGTTTGGCACCCGTCGGGTGCTCAAGGCCGAGGAGGCGCTGGAGTTTGTGGGCACGGCGGCGGCCATTGTGGGGCGGCATGGTGATAAGGTGGGCGCCATTGGATTTTCCGAGGCCGGGCTGCGGCTGGTGCCACCCGGTACGGGTCGGCGGCAGGCCTTGCGGGTGTTGCACCAGCTTTATGGCCTGATGCCACAGCCTGAACCCAGACCAGGCCACGGTAAAGGGGATGGGCAGGGAAAGGCCCGCTCGGCCTCGCTTGAATATGCCCTCGAGCACGTCGCCAAAACCCTCAAACGCCGGGCTTTGTTGTTTGTGGTCTCCGACTTTCTCAACCCCCAGCCCGAGCAGGAGCCCCCCTGGGCCAAAGAACTGCGACGGCTGGCCTACCGCCACGACGTGGTGGCGGTGCGCATCTTCGACCCTGCCGAAAAGGAGCTGCCCAACGCTGGTGAGCTGCGCATGCGCGATCCCGAGAGTGGCGAGGAAATCTGGCTGGACACCAGCGATCCCAGGGTGCGCCGGGCCTATGCGCTGCTGGTGCAAGCCCGCGAAGCCATGCTCGAGCGCACCTTGCGGGCGGCCCAGGTGGACGTGCTTAGTTTGTCCACCGCACAGGAGATTGTCGAACCGCTACTCAAGTTCACTTTGCGCAGAAGGGGGCGAAGATGAGCTTTACCTGGCCGGCATTTTTGTGGCTGTTGTTGCTTTTCCCGCTGTTTATCGGTTTTCTGGTCTGGGCCGGCCGACGGCGAGAACGCACGGCCCAGGCCTTTGCCGATGCAAGGTTGCGCGCGCTGGTGGTGCGCCAGCCGCCCAAAGCCCATGTGCGCTGGCCGCTGGCCTTGCAACTGCTGGCCCTGTTTCTACTCTTGCTTGCTGCGGCCCGGCCGGTAGCCAGCCCACCCTTGCCCAGCAACAAAGCCGCGGTGGTGCTGGCGGTGGATACCTCGCGCTCCATGCTGGCTGCCGACCTGAACCCCAGCCGCCTGGAAGCTGCCAAGGCCACGGCCCGCAAGTTTATTGAACTGGCCCCGGCCACCACCCAGATTGGGCTGGTCAGCTTTTCCGACTCGGCCTCGGCCCTGGTGATGCCCACCACCGACCGAGAGAAGCTTCTGGAGGCCATAGACCGCCTCAAGCCGGCCCAGAACACCTCCATCGAGAACGCCATCGTGACTGGGGTGCGGATGCTACCAGGACGCAAAAACCTCAGGCCTCCTGCCGAGCTGCTTCCCCCCGGCCTGAGTCAGCCCGACCCTTTGCAAGGCATACCCGACCTGCCTGTGCCAGAGCAGAGCCAGCCTTCAGCCGACCTACCGCCAGGGAGTGTGGTGATCCTGTCGGATGGGGCCTCCAACGTGAGCACCAACCCCAGCCTTCCCACCCGCAACCGCCTCGAGATCGCGGCCCGTTTTGCTAAAAATGCCAATGTTAAGCTTTATACCTTTCCCATGGGTCAGCAAGGCGGAACCGTAATGCAGATTGAGGGCCGCAACTACTATGTTCCCTTTGAGCCCAGGAACCTCGAGCAACTCGCACAGGCCACGGGGGGGAAAAACACCTACCCACCCACGGAGGAGGCCCTGCGGGCGATTGTTAAAGAGCTGGGCGTGGTTATCCGCTGGGAGGGTGTCAAGACCGAGATTTCTTCGCTGCTTTCGGCCCTGGCTGCTTTACTCATGATTATGGGCGCTGGCTTAAGCCTGCGCTGGCAGCGGCGGGTGCCGTAGGAGTGTTTGTCCTATGGGCTTCCTTGCTCCCTGGAACTTGCTGGCCCTCTTGGGTCTGGTGGCCCTCTTGGTGCTGTACTGGCGGTTGCACCACAGCCGTGCCAGCGGCCATGTCTGGTATCCGGGGGCTGGACAGATGGGCGGCCTGGCGCAACAAACCATCTGGCTCTATTTGCCGGCAATTGGCTTTTTTCTAGCCCTGGCAACTGCCCTGATCGCCACGGCCCGCCCCACCTTGCGACTGACCATGCCCGAAAACCTGGCAGGGGTCATCCTGGCCATCGAAAACGGCTGGTCCATGCGCCAGACCGATATTGCTCCCAATCGCATGGAAGCGACCCGATTGGCCGCCAAGGCGCTGGTGGGTAGACTGCCGACCCAAGTCAAGGTGGGGGTGGCTACCTTCTCCGGCTACGGAACCCTGCTGTTGCCCCCCACCACCGACCGCGTGGCTTTTCGTCAAGCCATAGACAACCTGGATCTGGGTGGGGGCTTCTCGTTTACCTATGGGCTGCTGGCGGCGCTCGAGGCCCTCCCTGAGAGCCCACCTGAGGGCGTGCGTCCAGGGGTGATTGTGTTGTTTTCTCATGGGCACGATGTCTCGGGTAACGACCCGCTCAAAATTGCCGATGAGGCCCTGCGGCGTGGCATTAAAGTCCACACCATCGGGGTTGGAACCCACGGCCACAACTTCGACGAGGAGATGCTCAAAAAAGTCGCCGACCGAACTGGAGGCCGTTACTACCCCATCTTCAACGCCAACGACCTGTCCAATGCCCATGCCGACCTGGGTCAGGTACTGGGCTGGCGGCCCCAGACTACCGAGGTAAGCGCTATCTTGAGCTTGCTGGCGGCGCTGTTGCTGGGCCTTAGCCTGGGCGGGTCGGCTTTGAGGCGACGGGTGATCTGAATGACGTTTCTATGGCCCTGGGCACTGCTTTTTTGCTTGCTGGTCCCCCTGCTGGTCTGGCTCTACCGGCGCAGCCTGCGGCCGCCAGCCGAGTCGGTGGTGCTGCACCCCGATGTGGCCATGCTGGTGCGGGCCAGGAGGAACAGCGGCAACTGGCGGCAGCACCTTTCGGCAGGGCTGTATCTGCTGGCGCTGGTAGCGGCGGTGTTTGCTTTGGCCAGGCCTACCCTTCCGGTGTTGCAGGCCGACCCCAGGGCGGCGCTGGTGCTGACGGTAGACATTAGTCGCTCGATGCAGGCCACCGATGTGAAGCCCAGCCGCTTCGAGGCCGCCAGGGCTGCTCTACGTACTTTTATCCGCGAACTGCCGGAGGGCATTCGGGTAGCTCTGGTCACGTTTTCCCGCGATGCCCAACTGGTGGTGCCCCTCACTGCCGATCGGGGGCGCTTGCTGGAAGCGGTAGATTTCTTAGAGCTCAACCTGGGCACGGCCATTGGCGATGCCATCCTGGAGAGTATTGCGGCCCTTCCCCCCCTCTCTGAGCGGGCCGATGCACCGGACCCCAAAAGCCTGGCTACCATTATTTTGCTAACCGATGGGCGTAGCCTGGCAGGGGTGGATCCGGTCGAGGCAACCCAGGAGGCAGCCCGGATGCAGATCCGCGTTCATGCGATCGGAATTGGTCGTACCACCGAAGGCCCTGTACCGGGACTGCCCGAACAGTATGCCCTGGCCGCGCATTTCGACGAAGAAGTGCTCAAGGAGATTGCCCGGGTGGGCGATGGGGAGTACTTCTTTGTGGACTCTGCCAGCACGCTCAAGGATGCCTACCGTAACCTGACCCGTCAGATGATGTGGCGCATCCGCCGGGATGAAGCCACTGCTGTTGTCTCCCTGCTGGCCGCAGGCTTGCTTATGCTGAGCCTTGGACTGGCCCAGTTCCGACGCAGGGTGGTTTGAATTAGGCCTCGGCACTGTTGCTGGAGATTGAACCCTGGCGCATGAGGGTTTGGGCCAGCTCGAGCCTCGCCACCAACGAAGGCGCTTCCAGCAAGGCTTGCCGATCCAGGGCGGGAACCCGCAGGTTTACGCATAGAAACGAGGCCTGGTAGAGGGGGTCGTCGGGCAGGTTCGCGATGGCTTCCTCCAGGGCCCCTGGGTCGGCCACCCCGCCCATGTAGCCGCGAAAAGCCTCCAGGGCATCCCAGGCTGCCACAATTTCCTCGCTGCGGGCGCTGCGCTCGAGCGGATAAGGGATATCCAGGGTGGTCTGGTAGAGGTTTTTATCGAAGACCCCCACGCCCTCCACACGGCAGCGTTCCCCTCCCCGACACACGATGTTGAAGGTGCCGTCGGGATTTTCCGAGGCTGCCAACAAGTCCACGTAGCCCCCCACCTCCCGAATGCCATCCTGGGTTGCCAGGGTAATCACAAATCGGCGCTGCTCCTCACCCTGGGCCAGCAAGTCCCGCACCATCTGCTTGTAGCGCTCCTCGAAAATGTACAGGGGAATCAAGAGCCCTGGGAATACTACGGTCTCAGGCAATGGAAACAGAGGCAATCGGTTCACGGTATCAGATTAAGGGGTCTAGGGGTGAGTTTGCTATCGAGCAAGAACTACTCGCGGTGTTGCAACCAGCGTTCCTCCAGTTTCTCAAAAATCCGGAGCAACCTGGCCTTAGGCAGAATCACCTGCTCGGTGGAGCCCTCACCAATCCGGTCGCCCAGCTCGTTCCAGGCGGTGCAGCGGGCATATACGCGGCTGCCCTCGGTATGGGTGTGTTCTGCTACGATGCGTATTTTCATGCCCGGCAGGGCCGAGGCCAGATGATCCACGCTCACCTTGGAGCCAATGCCCTCCTCACCCTCTTCCAGGAAGGGCAGGATGATCTTGCGCCCGGCCAGCTCCATGTGCTTGGCCATCCAGTAGGTGGCGTAGACCGGATGCAGCTTGCCCAGCTGGGGATCGTCGGGGTGCTCGAAGTCTACGGTCATCTCGTCGGTGACGACCGTCTCAAAGGTGGCCTGGTAGCCTGGGGGAATAGGCTTCATATCAACTCCACCCTATCGCACCTTTCCCATGAAGTCGAGGTTTCACTTGGGGGCGATACGCAACAAAGATTTCGCAACATACCAGGACAGTACTTCGCTAGGAGATTAGCGCAGTTTGCGCAGGTCGGCCACCCGCTTGAGCTTGCCGCCCTCGCTGCGGGGGGCGGTGCCGGGGTTGATGAGCGAGACCCGCACCGAGATGCCCACATTGTCCTTGATTTTTTTGGCCACCTTTTCGCGCAGGTGGGCCAGGCGGTGGTCGGCCTCTACGATGGCGTCGGAAAGCACCTGCTGGCCGATTTCCCGGAAGAAAGGCTCGGCGACCTCGAGCTTCAGCTCCACCTCGTCCATGGTGCCCTCGCGGGTCAGCACAATCTGGTAATGCGGCACCACCTCGGGAATCTCCTTTAGCACGGCCTCGATCTGGGTGGGGTAGAGGTTCACCCCCCGCACGATCAGCATGTCGTCGGTGCGGCCCCGGATCTGGGCCATGCGGGCATGGGTGCGCCCCGAGGGGCCCTTTTCGCGGGTAATGAAGGTCAGGTCGCCCGTCCAGTAGCGCAGGATGGGCATGGCTTTCTTGGTCAGGGTGGTCAGCACCAGCACCCCCACCTCACCCTCGGGCAGGGGGTCGCCGCTCTGGGGGTCTACCACCTCGGGGTAGAAGTGGTCTTCCCAGATGTAACTGAGCCCTTCGCGCTCGTCCACGTCCTCGTTGGAGACCCCCGGCCCGATGATTTCCGAGAGGCCATAGATATTGGTGGCTTTGACGCCCAGCCCAGCGTCCACGCTCTGGCGGATGGCCTCGGTCCAGGGCTCCGCGCCCAGGATGGCGTACCGCAGGCTTATCTCCTCCGGGCTGACCCCTCGCTTTTTGAACTCTTCGGCCAGGGTTTGGGCATAGGATGGGGTGCAGGAAATCATCTCGGGTTTGAAGTCCTGGATGAGCATAATCTGACGGTCGGTCATACCGCCGGAGATGGGCACCACCACCATGCCCAGCTTTTCGGCGCCGCCATGCAGACCCAGCCCGCCGGTAAAAAGCCCGTAGCCATAGGCGTTGTGCAGCATCATTCCGGGCCGGGCCCCCGCCGCCGCCAGGGAGCGGGCCACCACCTCGGAGAACACTTCCAGGTCGCCCCGGGTATAACCCACCACAGTGGGCTTGCCGGTGGTGCCGCTGGAAGCGTGGATGCGGGCGAGCTGTTCGCGTGGCACGGCAAACATCCCAAAGGGATAGGTGTCGCGCAGGTCTTGCTTTTTGGTGAAGGGGAGCTTGTGCAGGTCTTCTACCCCCCGGATATCGCTGGGCCTGAGCCCCCTTTCGTCCAGGGCCTGGCGGTAGAAAGGAACCCGCTCATACACATAGGCCACCTGCTCGCGCAGACGCTGGTTTTGCAGTTCGGTTAGCTTGGGGCGGGGAAGGGTCTCGAGTTCTGGTTGAAACATCGGCATACGCACCTCGAACTAAAGCTTGAGCTTCATGCCCTCGTGGTAGGGGCTTCTCGAGTGTGTCCCAGCGGGTCGTCGGCTATGAGTCGGACGATCTCGGGTACGTCATCCCATCGGGCCCGGCGAATCAGGCCGTGGCCTTCGGCCAAGGGAAAGACCTCGCTCATAGGGCGGTCATCCCTCCATCTACGGCCAGCACCTGCCCGGTCACGTAGTCCGAGGCCGGGCTGCACAGGTACAGGCCTGCGGCGGCCAGCTCGCCGGTCTGGCCGATGCGGCCTAAAGGGGTGCGCTCCCGCACCAGTTGCTCGGTGCGGGCCAGCAGCTTCTCGGTCATGCGGGTGGGGAAGAACCCTGGCGCCAGGGCATTAACCCGTATGCCAAAGGGCCCCCACTTGACCGCCAGGTCGCGCGTAAGCGCGATGAGCGCCCCCTTGGAGGCCGAGTAGGCCGCGGCGTCCATTACTTCGCTAGGGCTTCCGGCCAGGCCTGCGACCGAGGCAATGTTAAGGATTTTGCCGTAGCCTCGGGTCTTCATGCTGCGGGCGGCGATCCTCGAGGCCAAAAAAGCCCCGGTGACGTTGATGTCCAGCACCTCGCGGATTTTTTCCACCGGCACTTCCAGCGCGTCCTGGCCCCAGGTCACCCCGGCGGCGTTGACCAAAATGTCCACCGGGCCCACACGGGCAAAGGCGGCCTCGAGGCTCCCTTCGTCCTGTACGTTGCCCACCAGGGGGATTGCGTCGGGGATGAGCTTCAGGGCCTCCTCAAAAAAGCTTTCGCGCCGGGCCAGCAGGGCCACTTTGGCCCCGGCCTCCCGTAGCCCATAGGCGATTTCCAGACCCAGGCCCCTCGAGCCCCCGGTCACGAGGGCGGTTTTGCCTTGTAGATTAAACTGCTCCAGGATTTTCATATATTCCGATGATACGCCGTAGGCTGCGCTTTCAGGATGAGGGGTCTGATATGACCCCGCCTGAATCGTTGCGTTAGGGACAGGTCGCGGCACCATCGTTTTTCAGGCTGTTGCTACCCGCGCTTCAGGCGGGGGCCCCAGAAGGAGAATAAACCACATTTCTTACTGACAGGAAATCTGCTTGATTTGTTATTTTTGCTGGGGTTCATTAGACCTGCTCCACCACCATGGCGATGCCCTGGCCCACCCCGATGCACATGGTGGCCAGGCCAAACTGTACCTTACGCTGCTGCATCTCGTGCACCAGGTTGGCCAGGATGCGGGCCCCCGAACAGCCCAGGGGGTGTCCGATGGCGATGGCCCCTCCGTTCACGTTCAGCCGTTCGTCCTCGGCCTCCAGGCCCCACTCCTGCAGCACGGCCAGGCTCTGGGCGGCAAAGGCCTCGTTAAGCTCGATCAAACCGATCTCGCCCAGCGTGAGCCCAGCCCGCTTCAGGGCTTTCTGGGTAGCGGGTACCGGCCCAATCCCCATGATGCGGGGTTCTACCCCCGCGACCGCTATGGCGCGCACCCGGGCCAGCGGCTTGAGCCCATGGGCCTCGGTATAGGCGCTGGAGGCCAGCAAAACCGCAGCAGCCCCGTCGTTGAGGGAAGAGGAGTTCCCCGCGGTTACGCTGCCCCCGGCCCGGAACACCGGTTTGAGCTGGGCTAAGGCCTCGAGGCTGGTGTCGGCCCGGGGGCCTTCGTCGGTTTGCACGAGCGTGGTGCTGCCCTTGCGGTCTTTGACCTCCACCGGCACCATCTGGCGGGCGTAGGCCCCGCTGGCTTGAGCCCGAATGGCTTTTTGGTGCGAATGGAGGGCAAAGCGATCCTGGGCCTCTCGGGAAATCTGGTACTGCTCGGCCAGGTTTTCGGCAGTCTCACCCATGGCCTCGGTGCCGTAGAGCGCCTGCATTTTGGGGTTCACCAGCCGCCAGCCTAAGGTGGTGTCGAACATGGTGAGGTTGCCGGTAGCAAAGCCCTTTTCGGTCTTGGGTACCACCCAGGGGGCGCGGCTCATGCTTTCTACCCCGCCCCCCAGATACACCTGCCCCTCCCCGGCCCAGATGGCCCGGGCTGCGCTGGCTACGGCATCCAGGCCGCTCCCGCACAGGCGGTTGATGGTCGAACCCCCCACACTGATGGGCAGCCCGGCCAGCAGCAAGGCCATGCGGGCCACGTTGCGGTTGTCCTCGCCGGCCTGGTTGGCACAGCCCATGTACACGTCTTCCACATCTGCGCCGGGTATGCCACTGCGCTCCAGCAGCGCCTTGAGCACAATGGCCCCCAGGTCGTCGGGGCGCACCGAGGCCAGGGCCCCCCCGTGCTTACCTACCGGTGTGCGAACAGCGTCCAGGATGTATGCTTCTAGGTTTGTCATGTGTTTACCCTCTGGGAGCGGTCTTTGGAAATAGGCTGGTATGGACAGCCGGCTAGCCTTCCGCTTCCATACGAAAGACAGTGCCGGTAAATAGCGCCACCACCCGCTCTTTGCTGCGGATTTCGATGCGGTAGGTGGCGGTGCGGCGGCCCAGGTTTTCTTCGCTGGCGTGGGCTTCCAGGTGTTCCCCCGCCTTTACCGCCTTGAAGTAGAGCATCTGGGTAGAGAGGGCCACGGCTGGGGTGTCGTGCGAGTTGGAGGCCAGGGCAAAAGCCGCATCGGCCAGGCTGTAGAGAAAACCGCCGTGACACGAGCCGTGGATGTTGAGGTGCTCTGGCTTCACCTGGGCGGCCACCACCGCTCTGCCGGGCTCCAGCACCCGGGTCTCCAGGCCCAGCAACTGCATATAGGGGTCGGTGGTAGCGCGCATGGTCAGGCTTCAGTTTTGCTGCGGATGCCCAGGTACGACTCAATCACCCGGGGGTCGTGTAGCAGCTCCTGGCCGCGGCCCTCCATAACCAGCTCGCCGGCCTCGAGCACATACCCCCGGTCGGCCAGCTTGAGGGCCATGCGGGCGTTTTGCTCCACCACCAGGATGGGCGTGCCCTGGGCCTTGAGTTCGCCCAGGATGCGAAAAATCTCCTGCACGATGAGGGGGGCCAGCCCCAGGCTGGGCTCGTCGAGCAAAAGCAGTTTGGGCCGGGCCATCAGGGCCCGCCCAATGGCCAGCATCTGCTGCTCCCCCCCGGACATGGTGCCGGCCAGTTGTTTGCGGCGCTCTTTCAAGCGGGGGAAGAGGGTATAGACGCGCTCGAGGTCTTCTTTAATCCCCTTCTCGCGCCGCTGAAAGCGGGTAAAAGCCCCCAGCAGCAGGTTGTCCTCCACCTCCATCGAGGCAAACAGCTCGCGTTTTTCGGGCACCATCACCAGGCCCTGGACGGCCAGGTCCTCGGGGCTGCGACGGGCTAAACTCTGTCCCTGATAGCGCACCGTACCGCTGCTGTTTGCCAGACCCAGAATCCCTTTGAGGGTGCTGCTCTTGCCCGCCCCGTTGGGGCCGATGAGCGTGATGGCCTCGCCTGCCCCTACCGAAAGCGACAGGTTGCGCACCGCTTCCACGGCCCCGTAGCGCACAGTCAGGTTCTGTACTTCCAGCACGCTCATCTGGGCTCCTTTGCTGCTGGCGCTGGGCTTGCTCATGCGGCCTCCCCCAGGTACGCCTCGATCACCCTGGGGTTACGCTGCACTTCGGCGGGGCTGCCTTCGGCCAGCTTCTCCCCATAATGCATCACCACCACCCGGTCTACCAGCCCCATTACCAGATCCATGTCGTGATCCACCAAAAGCACCGTTACCCCTTCATTCACCAGTTTGCGAATCAGGGCAGCGAACTGGCGTTTTTCTCCAGCCCTGAGCCCAGCGGCGGGTTCGTCCAGGAGCAGCACCTCGGGCCCTGAGGCCAGCGCCCGGGCAATTTCCAGCAAGCGCAGCTGACCGATGGCTAACCCCTCGGCTTTTTGGTGGGCAATCTGGGCCAGCCCTACCCGCTCCAGTGCCCGGTAGGCTTCCGCCAAAGCGGCCTCTTCCTCGGCTCTGGATAGCCCAAACATGGAAGCGGCAATGCCGCTTCTGGTACGCGCGTAGGTGCCCAGGGCTGCGTTCTCCAGTACGGTCATCTCGGGGAAAAGATGGGGGTGCTGAAAGGTACGGGCGATGCCGAGTCTGTGTACCTCGTAGGGTGTGCGACCGGAGATGGCCTGGCCCCTGAACCGCACCTCGCCCTTGCTGGGCGCATAGACCGAGGTAATCATGTTGAAGCAGGTGGACTTGCCCGCCCCGTTGGGGCCAATCAGGGCTAGAATCTCGCCCCGGCGAAGCTGGAAGGTCAGGTTATTCACAGCCAGCAAGCCGCCAAAACTTTTGCTAAGGCTGTCCACCTCGAGCAGCACCTCGCCCGGCTGGCCCGAAGCTACCCGAGCGGGAAGGCCACTGCCGCTTGGGTCTTGTGGTTTAACCCGGGGCAGGTAGCGCTCGAGGAAAGACCACAACCCCTTGGGGGCAAACATCAGGATAAGCACCAGAATCAGGCCATAGGCAATGATTTCATAGTTGCCGGTGCGCCCAAAGATGCGCGGCAGCAAGCCCTTGAGCACTTCCTCGAGGCCCGTCACCAACCCCGAACCCAGAATGACCCCCGGGATGCTACCCACACCCCCGGCCACCGCCGCAATCAGGTACTTGATGGAGGCGTCCAGGCTGAATGGCGTGGGGTTGATGAACTTTTGATAGTGCACGTACAGCCAGCCCGCCACCCCGGCGTAGATGGCCGAGAGCACGAACACCTGTAGCTTGAGCACTGCCGGATTGACGCCAAAACTGGCTGCTGCGATGGCATCGCCCTTGGAAGCCCGCATGGCCCGTCCAGTCCGACTATTGGTAAGGTTCCAGGCTGTCCAGGCACCCAGCAGCACAAATGACCAGGCCAGATAGAAGTAGCTTCTGCTGTCGTTCAGGCTGAGGCCCAGTACCGAGATGCCGGGAACCCCACGCAAACCGGTGTGCCCTCCGGTCAGGGCAATCCAGCTGCCCATCACGATGTACAGGGCCATACACCAGGCAATGGTTGAGAGGGGTAGATAGTGGCCCTTGAGGCGGGCCGTAATGCCCCCCAGAACCACCGCGCCCACCACCGCGGCCAGCACTCCCAGCGGAAGGGTAAGCCAGGGATTCCAGCCCTGACCTATGGTCAGAAGCGCACTGGTGTACGCAGACAACCCCATAAAGGCGGCCTGGCCAAAACTGGTCATGCCCGAGAGGCCCGTTAGCAGATAAAGCCCCAGGGCCACCAGTGCGCCAAAAGCAATGTAGTTGCCCACGGTCAGGTAAAACGAGGTGGCGGGCAACAACAGCGGCAACAGCAGCACGATGACGACTGCCGCCAGGGTGAAGGGGGATACCCGAAGCTTCATCAATCCTCCTCCCCAATCTCGTGGCTTTGCAGGCTGCGCCACAGGAGGATGGGCAGCAGCAAGGCAAAAACGATAGCATCTTTGTAGGCGCTGGCCTGAAAAGAGGCCCAAGACTCCATGGCGCCTACCAGCAAGGCCCCCACCACTGCCAGCGGATAGCTGACCAAGCCGCCCAGAATCCCGGCCACGAAGCCCTTTAGACCCAGCAAGAAGCCCTGAAAATAAGCAGGGGAGATCAGGGGGGCCAGCAGCATACCGCTCACGCAAGCGATGAGGGTAGCAATGCCAAAAGAAACATAGCCCGCCTGGCTGGGGCTAATGCCCAGAAGCCTGGCCCCATAGCGGTTTACAGCGCAGGCCCGCAAGGCCTTGCCATATATGCTCTTGGTAAAAAACAGGTACAGGCCTGCCATTGCGAGAAAGGCAAAGCCATACACCAGAAAAGCCTGGTTGTTGACCGGCACCAGCCCAATGGTGGTTTGCCCCTTAAGGATGGCGGGCAGGCGAAACTGCTCAGGGCCAAAAAACACCAGCCCCAATCCCATATAGGCAAAGTGCAGGCCCACCGCAATAATCAGATAGGTGAGCACGCTTGCATTTTTGGCGGGTTCGAAAAAGAGCCGGTAAGAAGCTGGGCCAATGGGCAGCACCACCAGGATGGCAAAAAGCCAACCCAACCACATCGGTACCCCCTGGGCGCCCCACCAGGCTATGCCCAAGACCCCCAGCGCGCCCAGGGCCAGTAAGCCCGCACGTCTGAGATTTGTTCGGTCTAAAATTGCCCACCACAAGAGCAAGGCTGCGGCCAGCCAGGCCGTGCCGGGTATCTGGCCCTCCAGGTTGAGCCCACTCACCTCGCTGGGTAGAAACCACACATAGGTAAGGGGCGCAAAGACCAAAAACTCGCCCAGTGGAACCATGATTACCCGGGTGACGGCAAAAACCAGCACCAGCGACAGCCCCAGCAGGGCGTAAATGGTGCCGTTTTGCAGGGCATCGGCGGTAAGGAAAGAGAGGATGGTCCAATCCATAAGAAAAGAGCTGGGGGGAAGGGGGTGGGGGAGCGACTGACTCCCCCCTGCTCCTTAAAACCCCTGCCCCCGGCCTGCTACCTGAAGGTCCGCAAAAGCTTCCACTCTAGCTTGCCGACTGGGTTCTTCACGATCTCAACCATGACCGCGGCCTCGTTGAAGCGCAGGCCCAGGTGGTCGGTGGGAGACATATTGAAGATACCGTGGGTGCCCACCACATTGCGGGTGGCCTCGAGCTCATCGCGCAGTACCCGGCGGAAAGCGGCCAGGTTGGAAGGCTGCTCACGCCGCAAGGCCCGCTCGAGGGCCGGGCGCAGAATGGCCCAGGCATCGTAGGCGTGGCCGCCGAAGGTAGAATAGCTGCCGATGCCAAAACGCGCCTCGTACTGCTGCACATAGCTGGTGGCAACCTGCCGGTTGGGGAAGTCGGGGGGGAGCTGGTCGAAGACCAGCACCGGGCCCGCCGGCAGGCGGGTACCCACCACCACGTCGCCGCCCACCCGCAGGAAGTCGGGGTTGGCCACGCCATGGGTCTGGTAGATAAGGCCCCGGTAGCCGCGCTCGCGCAGGGTGCGCTGGGGCAGCACTGGCGCGGTGCCCGAGCCGCCAATCAGCACCGCATCGGGGTTGCGGGCCAGGATGCGCAGCACCTGCCCAGCCACCGAGGTATCGGTACGGGCAAACCGTTCGGAGGCCACCACCTGGATGCCAGCCTCACGGGCGGCTGCCTCGAAGGCCCGGGCCCAACCCTCGCCATAGGCATCATTGAAGCCGATGTAGGCAGCCGTCTTGACCCCGGAGGCGGCCATGTCCCGCACAATGGGCTGGCTCATCTGCTGCTCGGTCTGGGGGGTTTTGAACACCCAGCGACGCTTTTCGTCCACAGGGAAGACAATTTCAAGGTTAGCTGCCAGGGAGATTTTAGGCACACCTGCTTCGGCCACGGGGTCAATCATGCCCAGGCTG
The DNA here is from genome assembly GCF_051297115.1 of Meiothermus cerbereus. Taxonomy (GTDB): domain Bacteria; phylum Deinococcota; class Deinococci; order Deinococcales; family Thermaceae; genus Meiothermus; species Meiothermus cerbereus_A. Next base: position 4,594 of record NZ_JBEVAL010000042.1, on the reverse strand, counting down.
GCGGGGGTGGTGGTGGTGCCGATGATGGCCAGCACCTGCTCTTCCTGGATGAGCCTGCGGGTGGCGCGCACGGCCTGGGTGGTGTCCGAGGCGTCGTCGATGATAACAAACTGTACCGGGCGCCCTGCCACCCCACCGCGGCGGTTGACCTGCTCTTCCAGCAACACCAGGGTGTTGCGCTCGGGGATGCCCAGGCTGGCCGCAGGGCCAGTGGCCGAGACCACCACCCCGATTTTGAGCGGGGCCTGCTGGGCCAGGCCCAGCCCCAGTCCAAGTGCCAGAAGTCCTACCAAAACTTGCTTCATATTGCCTCCTTTGCGCTTTTAGTTCGTAAATCTTCCTTGGTGTTTGCGGCCAAGGATAGATCTCCAAAAGACTCCAAGCCTGCTGCCACCATGCGCCGCAACAGGGGGTGCGGGCGGTAGCGGTCCTCGCCCAGCTCGGCCTGGAGACCTTCCAGGGCCCGCAGCAGGGGTTTAAGCCAGATTCGCTCGGCCCACTCCAGTGGTCCCAGTGGATAGCCCGTTCCCAAGCGCATGGCCCGATCCAGATCGGCAGGGCTGGCTACCCCTTCGGCTATTGCCGACAGGGCCTCGTTGATGAGCAAAGCCAGAATGCGGAAGCCCACCCCTCCGGGCTGGTCGGGGAGTACCAGGGTGTTGTACCCGTGGGCTACGAAATAGGTCTGGGCCAGCTTTAGGGCCTCGTTGCCACCACTCAAGGGCGCATACAGCTCGACCACGGTTGCTGGGCCGATGGGAGGAACCAGGCTAAACCCGGCCACGGGACGCCCCCGGAACTCGGCTTGCACCGCGCTGGCGGAGTGCCCCCAGACCAGCGAGACCACCGGCAGATTTTCAAAGAAATCGTGCTTGCGCTCGAGCTTGACCCGGCAGTCCAGTACGAACTGGGCCTCGGCCACGTTTTCGGTGTGCTTGAAGCGTGCCCGAAGCTCCTGGGCTAGCGGATTGGGGCCAATAATGAGGGGGAGGGGGAGATCCCTGGTTTGCGCTGGAGGCGGGGTGGGAGGCGGCGGGGGCCCCGGCGGGTAGGTGTACCAGCCCTGGCCGGTCTTGCGCCCCAGCAGGCCAGCAGCCACCCGCTGGTACTGCAAGGGATGGGGCCGATACCGAGGCTCACCATAGAAAGCCTGGTAGACCGAGACGGAAGCGGCATAGTTGACGTCCAGCCCGATTAAGTCCATCAGCTCAAAAGGTCCCATCGGGAAGCCCATGCCACGCATAATCCAGTCCAGGTGCTCCTTGGCCACGCCTTCCCCATGCAGTTTCAAGGCTTCGCCGTAGAAAGGCCGGGCCACCCGGTTGACCAGAAAGCCCGGCGCATCTACCACCTTTACCGGCTCCTTGCCCCAGGCCTGCATCAAGCTCTGCATGCGCTCGAGAAAGCCGGGGTCGGTCTGCAGGCCGCCCACCACCTCCACCAGCTTCATGCGCTGGGCGGGGTTGAAAAAGTGTAGCCCGAGCACCCGTGCGGGATGCTTGACCCTGGCCGCAATGGCCGAAACCGAAAAGGTAGAGGTGTTGGTGGCCAGGACGTTGTTCTCGTTGAGTTCACCCAGTTTTCCCAACAGTTCTTGCTTGAGCTCGAGCTTCTCCGGTGCCGCTTCGATGACCAGCCCGGCTTGGGCGCAATCCTCCAGCGATTGGGTTGGGTGAATGCGGGCCAGGGTTTCTTCCACCGTGCCCGATAGACGCCCTTTCTCGGCACTTTTTTGCAGATTGGCCCTAATCTCCAGAAGGGCCTGCTCGAGGGAAGCCGGGTAGGGGTCGTAGAGCCAAACCCTATGACCGGCCACAGCAGCCACCTCGGCGATGCCCCGGCCCATGGTGCCAGCCCCCAAAATCGCCACAGTTTCCTTCACTAAGCCTCCCTATGCCAAACAAACACTTGTTTGTTTATCTTTGTGTTGGGCGTCAGTCTAAAGGCAGGTTTTCTCGCTGTCAAGAACGTTGAATAGAGCCGCCGCTCAACCACCTGGATGTTCTGGGGTCAGCCTTTTGACGCAGGCAGGCGCAGATGGGGGTTTTTTAGGCCCCCACCCAAAGCGCCGGGGGGAGCACCCACGCCCAGCGGGTTTGGGCCTGGCCTGGAGGCATCCTTCGGGTAGGGTTCATATGACGTGCTGGGGCAGCCCCTCGAGCTCCGATTCCTGTGGTGGTACCCAGCCTCCCTCGAAGGCCTCCAGCAGCGAGGCTTCCAGAAACCAGCTCTTAGGGGTTTTGGCACCCCAAAGGGTCTGGCGGCGGGGGTCGTTGAGGCTCCAACGGATGGGTTCGAAGTCGGGGTCTACGGTGCTGTAGTCGGAGGTGTATAGCTCGATGCGGTGGCCGTCGGGGTCGCGCAGGTACAGGAAGAAAGCGTTGGAAACACCATGACGACCCGGGCCGCGCTCAATGGCCTCGGTCTCTCTGGCCCCGGCCAGGATGTCGCAGGCTTTGATGATGCTCATGGCGTCGGGCATCCAGTAGGCAAAATGGTGCAGCCGGGGGCCGGTGCCGTTGGTGAGGGCCAGGTCGTGGACGTTGCCCTTGCGGTGAATCCAGGCCGCCCAGATTCTGCCGTCGTCGCCTTCGGTGTACTCCGACATGCGGAAAGCCAGCTTATCCATGTACCAGCGGGTCATGGCCTCGACTTGCGGGGTCATCACATTGATGTGGTCAATGCGCTGGAGGCCGGGACCTTTGTGCAGGTCGTAGCGTTGCAAAAGCCAGGGGTATTTCTGGCTCTCGGCGTAGAAGGCCACCGGTACGCCAAAGGGGTCTTGTATGCGCAGCATTTTGGGCCGGTCTTGCTCCTGCTCCCAGCGGTGGGGCAGCCCCAGGGCTTCGGCCAGCTCGACCAATAGCTGCAAATCCAGTTCGCCGGCCACCCGGTAGCCCAGGTGCTTGATGCCGGGTTCTGGGGCCAGCTCGAGCTTGAGGGTCCACTCGCGGTCCTCGGTGCCGCGCAGATACAGGGCGCTCGGGCTTTGGTGCAGGATGTTCAGGCCCAACAAGTCCACATAGAAGTGGCGCGAACGCTCCAGGTCGGTCACATAAAAAACCCCGTGGCCGATGCGGATGATGTTTGGTATCTGGTTCATGGTTTCACCCCCAAAAATGCCTTGACCTCGTGCGGTGTTCCTATCACAAAGGCCGGTTGCCTGGTGTGATGGCTGCTCAGTTTTCGGCTAGGGTAGCTGCCGATAGCCCCGGTTCCAGTACAGCAGGGGCCGGGTCTCGCTTCCCAGGGTTACTCGTTCGACCTGCCCGACCACAATCTTGTGGCTGCCTCCAGGGTAGACCGCCCAGGTGCGGCAGTAGAGCGTGGCTAAAGCCCCCTGCAGGGCTGGGGTTTCTTCGTCGGTGAGGGGCTGGTAGCCCTCTATGGGGCGGCCAGCGAAATGGGTTGAGGTGTGCTCGTGGCCCTCGGGCAACAGGTTTACGCTAAAGCGACCGGCTTTTTCCAGGACGGGCCAGAGCTGGGCGGTTTCGTTGATGCAGACCAGAATCAGGGGGGGCTCGAGGCTCACACTGGTGAAACTGCTGACGGTCATGCCCCTGACCTCGCCCTCAAAGCGGGCGGCGATCACTGTAACCCCGCTGGGCCACAGGCGCATGACCTGACGAAAGGCCTCGGAAAGGGTGGGTTGGGTGGTTTCCATAATGTTGCCACTGATGGCCGAGGGCGAATTGCTGATAGTGAACAACGGCTTTGGCTATAGGCCATCAGCGTTAGTCACTTGCGACTACCTCCGGTTTGGCCTGCTCCTGCCAGCCTAGAAAATCCTTGATACGCTTCTTGTAGGGCTCCTTGTCGTAGACCGAGTAAAGGGTCTGGTACATGCGCACCGGGTCGCCGAAGAAGAAGCGCTCGTAGAGGGTCTGGCGTGCGCCAAAACCACTGAGGGTCATGTCCCAGGCCAGCCGGAAGAGCTGGACACGCTCGCGTGCAGGCAGGGTGGCCGACTGCAAGAACTTTTCCAGGTGTGGCCCTACGGGCGAGTCGAAGTCGTGCTCGGAAGGCAGGGTGATCAGACCCGAGGCGGCAACTTGCTGGATAATCTCGTTGATGCGCGGGTAGAGCCGGGGGTAGAGGTTGCGCGCGCCATCAATGGCCCCCCGGTCGGGGCAGAATAGGCCGTATTTGTTGGGCTGGGCGTCCCGCTCGGCCCGGGCCCAGAAGCCCCTCATGGCCTCGAGGTACACGATTACCTCGGCGATTTTTTCCTGCACGTGGGGGAAGGTATCGGCCCCGATGGTCTCGCCGATAAGCGAGACCAGACCCAAGAAGGCCTCGGTCTTGGCGTTTTTGAGCACCACCACCTGGTGGGCCATGTGCATCAAGGCCCCGGTTTCGGCATAGGCGGTGTTGCAGCGCTGTAGGTCTTTGTAGATGAAGACGCGCTCCCACGGTACAAGCACATCGTCAAACACCGTCAGGCAGTCCATCTCTTCCAGCCGGCTGCTCAAGGGATGGTCGAAGCTCGAGTCCCCCACCGCCAGGCTCTCGCGGCTAATAAATAACTCAAGTTGCCACCTAGACATTCCGAGCTAGAAAGCAAAAACTAAGGCCACTATGATCTGGACTGTTC
>NZ_JBEVAL010000041.1:0-26105 GCF_051297115.1 Meiothermus cerbereus | reverse complement strand
TGGGGCTGGGTATGGGTTTGTTCGGGTTCATGCTGTATATGATAAGAGCCTGGGGCACGTTGGAGATGGCGAACCAGCCGGGCGGGAAGTCGGCGTCGGGCTGGAAGCCCATATCCAGGATGCCGATCTTGACCCGGTTGGAGATCTTTCCGGCGGCCTCCAGGGCCCGCCAGGCCTCGGCTACTCCAATGTCCTGCACGCTGGAACCGCCGCTGCTCATATGTGGCCAGTTGAAGGCGTTGACGGTGTAGGGGATGCCGCTCAGGGTGTCGCCGCTGGGGGCCTCGGCGGTGGCTCTGTCGGAGAAGGCGCCCCCCTGGCCTACCCAGTTGATTCCCACGCCCAAGCCGCTGGCCCCCTCGCGGGCGGCGGCGGCCAGCAACTTGTGGGCGGCCCCGCTAGACACAGCCAGGCTACCGCGGCTGTCCTTGTCCAGGGTGCGTAGGTCGGCGGAGAGTTTGGAAGTGTCGGCAGCATCGGCCTTAACCCGCACCAGGTGCTGCTTGGGAAAACCGCTAAGCCCAGCGGCTGCGGGGTCGAAGGTTTTCAGTATGCTCCCTTGCCAGCGCTGTACAAAAGCATTCAAGGCGGCGGGGTCGTCGGAAGAGACGATTAGTTCGTTCTCCACAAAGTCGGCCTGGTTGCCCTTAGCATCGCGGACGGTAGCCAGGGGGCGGGGTTGGCTGTCTTCTAGCGGTGGCAGCGATGGTTTGGCGGGTTTGAGGCTGGCGTCTTCACTTACCGTGGGCAAGGGAAGTTGTTGAGGTTGCGACCCCTGGCAGGCCACCAGGGCAGCAACAAGAATGCCTAAAATCAATGTACGCATGGTTGTCTCCTTGATCTATCGGCCGATGACAAATCGAGTGGTGAATGAGCCGCTCACCTCGGCGGGCAGAGGCAGGGTCAGTCCGATGAAATTCGGCGGCAGGGCTTCGCGGGCGTCAGTGGTGATCTTCCAGACCACGTGGGTGCCGTCACCATAGCCGCTGCTGGGGCGGAAGGTGAGCACGGTGCTTTCTGGGTTCCACTCGAACGTCCCGGTCTTGAGGGTGCTCCCCGCCTTCACCTCCAAAGCCCCCTGCACGCTGGACTGGTGCATGGGCTCGGTGAAGGTAAAGGTGATGGGGGCGGTGGGAGAGATGTTAAAGGCCCCGCTGCGCGGGCTCACCGACTGCAGGCGCGGGTTGAAGTTGGGGGTGGTGAAGCCGAACTGGTAGGGCGCCAGCATGGCATTGCCCGCAGTGTCTTTGGCCCCGGTGCCGAGCGTAACGGTGTAGGTGGTAAGCTGCCGCAGCGCACCACTGCAACGGGCGGTATTACCGCTCCAAACCCAGCCACAGGCAATAGCGGGCTGGCTGAGGAAGGCGGCCTGCACCGACTGCTGATCCATAGCCTCGCTAAAGGTGAGTTCGACAAAACCGTTGCCCGTGGTAGGGGTGCTGCTGGTATTGCGCGCGACTACGGTGGGCGGGGTGGTGTCGGGGGTGGCCCGCATCGAGAAAGCCACCCGGTTTGGCCCGGAGAGCGGGTTGCCCGCTTTGTCCCTGGCCGCGAGCACCAGCACGTGGGTCTTGCCGCTTTGGAACTGGTCGGTGGGGGTAAACCGGGCCACCCTGTCACCCTCGCTCCAGGTTGGAGCACCGAAGTTCACCGCGATGGGGGCGGTACAGGTGGCGAGGGCCGGAGGATCGCTGCCCACGCACATCCCGATCTCCACCGAGCTCTGGTCCATCGGCTCGGAGAAGGTGAAGCGCAGGGCGGGCACCAGCTGTAGGTCCTGCGCACCGCCCGCAGGTTCGGAGGAGACCAGGGTAGGGGCCACCATGTCCTTGGGCGTGATGCTGCCGGTTGCGGAGCGGGCCGAGCGGTTGCCGGTGGTGTCCTGGGCATCGACCGCGTAGAAGTAGGTCTTACCGTTCTCGAGGCCGGTCACCTTGGCCAGCACCGCAGGTTTCTCCACGAACAAGATGGGAACCAGTGCGTCGGCGGCAGCGCCCACATACACCGTGTACCCGGCCAGATCCGGTTCGGCGTTGGGGCTCCAGTCCACAAAAAACTCGCCATCGCCTGCGGTGGCCTTGACCCCGGTAGGTGTGGCGGGCGGGGTGTTGTCGGGCGGGGGCGCGGTCTGGAAGGTGATGGTCTTGCTGCCCGCCAGGGGGTTGCCCACCAGGTCTTTACCTTCCACGCTTATGGTGTAGGTGGTGCCCGGCGCCAGATTCGGGGGGTCGAAGGCCACCGTGTTGGGCGTGTTCCACACTGGCGGGCCCAGGCTGAGTGCGGGGTTCACGTTTACGGTTAGCGACCCCTGGTTCATGTCTTTGGAGAATGTGATGGAGATATTGGCGCTCAAAGCGACATCGGTGGCACCGTTAGCGGGAACACTGCTCACAATGCTGGGTGGATTGACATCACCTCCCTTGCAGGCCCATCCAACCAAAACCAATACCGGTAGAACCGCGTAACGCAAAATCCCGTCCACAAAACCTGCTACTCTTATCATTTGCTACCTCCTTTCAAACTGCCTGGCCCAGGTGATTGAGCTCTAGAGTTATGCGCTCTGTGCATAAGACAAGTTCTTGGGCTCGCCAGCATCAGGGTTTGGAACCTGTTGTAATCGTCGCGGGCCCCAACAACGCCACTCGACCTCGCATCACCCGCTCATCTTGGTGACAGGTGTGTTATGGTCGCGTTACAGCAGCCCGGTCGCGTTACAGGGAGCTTTAGATTTTAAAGTTATGGAGCATACGAATAGGCTCGAGCGTAGCGGGCGCGAACCTCCTGCCACAGCACAGTGTTCTCGGCGCTGTTGGCAAGATGCTTGATTGCGGCCCATACCAAGCGGCCCTGCACCACCGCAGGTTGCCCAAACTGCTGCAAGAACAGGTTCAGGCGGTGGCGGTTGGTACGCAGCGCACCAGGGGTCATGCCCCCGGTCTCGCCCTCGAGCAGCTTTACCAGCGCCGAGGTGTTGGCGTGGGTCACGCCTGCGATGCTCAAGCCCGCGGGATGGACCAGCAAGAGCTGGTTCTGGGCCGACTCTTGCAGCGCAGCACATGCCTCGGGCAGCATCAACAAGAGCCCCGTGGCGTGGGGCATGGCCCGTGGAATTAGGCGCACGATGAGTGACTGCGGGCTGATACGCCGGGTTAGCAGGGTTTGCGACTCCAACACCAGCCGCTCGAGGTCGTACTCGGCCATCACCCCGGGAGCCAACACACTTAGCTCCACCAGACCCATGTCGCGCACAAACCTGATATCCCATTCGCAGCGCGGGATAAAAGCCCTCTGGAAGTGTTCTAGCGCCGCTGCATATTTTCCTTTGCTCAGCTGGGCCCAGCCAAAGGCCAGGTTCCACTCGGCGTGAGGCCGGGGGTGAAAGCTGGGGTCGGGAGCAGCGCCGCTCAGGATAAAGTCTGCATCCAGGCTCACCAGACCCTTAATGGCATGCAGACGCCCCTGGTAGCGCGGCTCGAGCACCCCCCAGTCCCTTGGATCGTCCAGCCGGTTGAGCACCAGCATCAACTCCACAAAGTGTTGGCCGTTGAGGGGTTTGGGCACCTCGAGGGTAAAGCGCATGGCTTTGTCATACAAACCCTGCCGCGCAAACAAGCGCACCAGAGCCAGATAGGCCATCACCCGCGCCTCCTGCGAGGGTGCTGTTTCTACGTGCAAACGCAGGATCTGCTCGTAGAGAAATAGATCAAGCCCCGACTCGTCTAGGGCGGTGCGGCACTCCTCGCTGTGCAGATCGCAGACCAGCGCCAGCGAGGGCATTCCCAGCTTTCGTGCTTGAACTGCCGCCTGTTGCGACAGTTTCCAGGCCTCGCGGTACTGACAGAGATGAAACTGCGCTTTGGACTGCTCGAGCCAGGCCCGCGCTTGGGCCTCGAGCCACAAATCCTCAGGCAGTCCAGCGGGGCTTAGGGGAACCTCTTCGAGCACCCGAGCGAAGAGGTGTTGTTCTACCCAAATTGCCATCTGCACGGTATGCGCCAGCGGATGCTGGCCTAAGCGGTTCAGAATTTTTTGTGCCTCATCCAAGCGTCCCAACATCAACAGCACATAGGCCTGTCGAGCCTCACGCAGCGACGAGGCGGGCATAGCCAGCAACGACGTCAGCAGTGCCAGACTGGGCTCAGCGCTCAGGGTATCCCACAGGCGCGGTGAGGAAATGTCCTCGAGGGTACTCATAATCAAAGGCCTGGTGCTTTTCCCACATTCTATCAGAAAGACCTACAGGACGGGCCTGCTAAGAAAGCCCGCTCTTGTCGCGCATTCTGCTGCGCTGATCCCTTCACGCAAACCTGGTTGGTTACACCGAGATGCGCCTACAAATGCGACAGATATGATGCCCTCCATCCGGTGCAATTTCTCAGGCTGCCTGTTAGCGGGGGTTTGTGCCGAATCAACGCTTGTAGATCCGCTGCTCGGCCTCGATGGCCTGCAAGACCTCCTGGATTTCTTTGGTCAGGGCGCGAATCTCGTCCAGCTCGGTGACGCTTTTGAGCTGGGTCTTGAGCTTGTTCAGAAGCATTTCGCAGATCACGAAGCTGGAGCCGCAGTTGATGGGGGCGGTGATCCAGGCCCACAGCGACACTAGGGGGATTTCCCCACCTATCGCACTCTTCACAAAGATGGCCTCCCATCCGGGGGCAACTGTGCTGTGCAGGATAAAGCAATCAAGTTGTGAGCAGCTCAATATTTGTGAAGAGCGCTCTATATGACCGGGTTCCAAATCTTTAACTATGGCCTACCACCTGCAAGGGCGAGTTAGAATGTGGTTCTAAATTTGCCGGGCCAATGCCCTGACAAGCCTACCCCCTATGGATGCCCAAAGCGCCCAAGCCATCGAACTTATCCGTTCCCGGATGCCCATTCGGGAGCTGGTGGGCAGGTATGTGGCGCTCAAGCCAAGCGGCAAGGGCACCTGGAAGGGCCTTTGCCCCTTTCATCAGGAAAAAACCCCCTCATTTCAGGTCAACGAGGCTAAGGGGTTGTGTTACTGCTTTGGCTGCAAAAGTGGGGGTGATATTTTTGCTTTTTTGCAAAAGATCGAGGGCATTGAGTTTCACGAGGCCCTCGAGCGCCTTGCCCAGGAGACCGGGGTTGAGCTGCCACAGTACAAAGGGCGTTCCTCCGGGCGCAAGGAGGCTTTGCAAATCCTCGAGCTCACCCAGGCTTACTTCCGCTCCCACCTGGCTGGTGAGGCTCTGCAATACCTGCAGGAACGCGGCCTGACCCCTGCGTCTATCGAACAGTTTGGTCTGGGCTATGCTCCCAAAAGCCGGGATGGCCTGATCAAGTACCTGCAGAACCACGGCATAAGTCTGCAGGAAGGCCTTGAGGCCGGGGTGCTGATGGAGCGCGAGGGGCGGTATTTTGACCGCTTCCGCAACCGGGTCACCTTTCCCATTCAGGATCCGTTGGGCCGCATCGTGGCTTTTACGGCTCGAGCCCTGGAAAAAGACGATAACCCCAAATACCTCAACTCTCCAGAAACCGCCCTGTTCAAGAAGAGCCAGCTGCTCTATGGCTATCCAGAGGCCCGTGCGGCCATCCGCGAGCGCGGGCGGGCGGTAGTGGTAGAAGGGCTGTTCGATGTGATCGCCTTGCACCAGCTGGGTTTTGCCGAAACCGTGGCGGTGCTGGGTTCTTCGCTCTCCAACGAGCAGGCTCACCTGCTGAAGCGGGCCGGTGCCACCGAGCTTTACCTGGCTTTCGATTCCGATGAGGCCGGACGTAAAGCCACCCTGCAAAGCCTGAACCTGGAGATTGCTCGAGGCTTTGTGGTGTACGCGGTGTTGCTCGAGGGGGGTAAAGACCCGGGGGATTTGCTGCTGGTTGCCGATGGTAAAGACCGCTTTGAAGCTGCGCTGGACGCAGCATTGTCCGAGGTGGAGTACCGCTTCGAGGCGGCCTCAGCGGGGTTGGATTTGAAGCGCCCCGAGCACAAGCAGAAAGTGCTCGAGGCCCTTAAGCCCCGCCTGATCTCGAGTGAACCCTTCGATCAGGTGGTCGAGAAACTAAAAGCTAAGGTAATTGGGGCGCTGGAGCTCAGCCCGCGCGCGCTGGAAGACTACCTGGCCCGGGCCCGCACTTCCTCAGGGCGGTCTGGTTCCCCCGCCCGACCCGACCGAACCCAGGGCATTGGCCTGGGCCGCCCAGACCTTACGGAAAAACGTCTCTTGCGGGAGCTGGATGTAATTGCACTTTTGTATTCGGTGCCCGAGGAAGAGTTTTTGCAGTGGGCGCTGTACGTCGAAGACCACACCTGGCCGCCCGAAGGAAGCCTTCTGGCCGAATTTATGCAGGCGGCCCGTTCTGAACAGGGCAAGAACCGGATCCTGAAGCACTTTGAGCAACGGGGGGAAGGCGCCCGTCTGATCGACGTACTGATGAAGAGCCCCAGCTTTGAGCGCCAGAACCTCGAGGTCCACCTGAATGTGGCGCTGGCCCGGGTGCGGGAGGTCTATTACGAGATGCGGCTGGATAAACTCAAGACCCAGCTCAAAAGCGTCACCGAGCTAGACGAGATTCGCGCCCTGACCAAAGAAATCCAGGAGGTCTTGCAGGCCATCGAGGCCGAGCGCCGCGTTTACAAGCGCTGATAAAAACCCTTTCCCCGTTTGTTTTTAGCTTGCGAAGGAACCAGGACAGCGTAAGCCCCTCTTTGCAGGATTTAACCACCCCGCCTGCAGGCATCAGGTTTATGGCCCACTCCTTGGGCCAATAAATCGCTAGCGCAGTGCCGGGATGCATGGCGTTTTGCAGGGTTTGGGCAATGTGTCCCTGGGCAAATGGCTAGATTAGAGCTAGGTTCACACCAGGAGGCCCATATGCCGCAGATCATCACTGTAGATGGGAATGAGGCGGTAGCCCGCGTTGCCCATAAGCTTAACGAGGTAATCGCCATTTACCCCATTACCCCGTCCTCGCCCATGGGCGAATTCGCTGACCAATGGAGTGCCTCGGGCCAAACAAATCTGTGGGGCACAGTACCGCTGGTACAAGAAATGCAGTCCGAAGGTGGGGCTGCTGGTGCGGTGCATGGTGCTTTGCAGACCGGTGCCCTTACCACCACCTTCACCGCCAGCCAGGGCCTGTTGCTGATGATTCCCAACATGTACAAGATTGCTGGGGAACTCACCAGCACGGTCTTTCACATTGCGGCCCGCTCCATTGCCGCTCAGGGGCTTTCCATTTTTGGTGACCACTCCGACGTTATGGCGACCAGGGCTACCGGGTGGGCCATGCTGTTTGTGGCCTCTGTTCAGGAGGCCCAGGACTTCGCCCTAATTGCCCAGGCCAGCACGCTAAAGAGCCGAGTTCCGTTTCTTCACGTAATGGACGGCTTCCGCACCTCCCACGAGGTAATGAAAATCGAGGCCCTTTCCGACGACGATTTACGGGCCCTGATCGAACCTGAGCTGATCTGGGCCCACCGCAATAGAGCCCTCTCCCCCGACCATCCGTTCATTCGCGGGACCGCGCAAAATCCCGACGTGTATTTCCAGGCCCGCGAAACCGTCAATCCGTACTACCAAAAAGTGCCGCAAATCGTGCAAGGCTACATGGATAGCTTTGCCGAGCGCACCGGTCGTCAGTACCGGCTTTTCGACTATGTGGGTGCGCCCGATGCAGAGCGGGTGGTGGTGCTGATGGGTTCTGGCAGCGAAACCGCCCACGAAACTGTGGAGTATCTGCTGGGTCAGGGCGAAAAGGTAGGGGTGCTCAAGGTGCGGCTGTATCGGCCTTTTGACGTAAACGCTTTTGTGCAGGCCTTGCCGCAGGGTGTGCGGGTACTGGCCGCGCTCGACCGCACCAAAGAGCCGGGTAGCGCAGGCGAACCGCTGTATCAGGATGTGGTAACGGCCATTAGCGAGGCTGGCCTTGCAACCCGCGTAAAGGTAATCGGTGGACGCTATGGGCTGTCCTCCAAGGAGTTTACCCCAGCCATGCTGATGGCCCTTTTCGAGGAAATGCGAAAGCCATCGCCCAAAAATCACTTCACTTTGGGCATTATCGACGATGTTTCGCACACCAGCTTGCCCTACGACCCCAACCTGAGCATCGAACCCCCCGAGGTAAAGCGCTCAGTGTTTTGGGGCCTGGGTTCCGACGGAACAGTGGGGGCCAACAAGAACTCCATCAAAATTATCGGTGAGGAAACCGACTTCTATGCCCAGGGCTATTTCGTTTACGACTCCAAGAAAGCCGGAGCCCGCACCATCAGCCACCTGCGCTTTGGCCCCAGGCCCATCCGCAGCACCTACCTGATCCAAAAAGCCGATTTTGTAGCGGTACACCAGTTTGGCTTTTTCGAGCGCTACAATGTTTTGGAAGTCGCGCAGGAAGGGGCCACCTTGCTCATCAACAGCCCATATGGTCCCGCCGAAACCTGGGAGAATCTGCCCTACGAGGTTCAGGCCCAGATTATCGAGAAAAAGCTCAAGGTCTACGTCATCAACGCTTACCAGGTCGCACGCGAGGCCGGGCTTGGCAACCTGATGAACACCGTGATGCAGGTGTGCTTCTTCGCGCTCTCGGGGGTGCTGCCGCGCGAGGAAGCCATTGGAAAAATCAAGGAGGCCATTCGCAAGACCTACGGCAAGCGGGGTGAGGTGGTTGTTCGCAAGAACTTCGCTGCGGTAGATGCAGCCCTGACGCACCTGTATCCCCTCGAGGTACCCCCCGCGCCCACCAGCCCAAAACACCTGCCCCCCATCGTCCCATCTGAGGCCCCAGAGTTTGTCCAAAAGGTTACGGCCCCCATGCTGGCAGGTAAGGGCGACACGCTTCCGGTAAGCGCCCTGCCCGACGACGGTACCTACCCCAGTGGAACCACCCAGTGGGAAAAGCGCAATATCGCTCAGGAAGTGCCGGTCTGGGATCCGGCAGTCTGTATTCAGTGCGGTAAGTGCGTGCTGGTCTGCCCCCATGCGGTCATCCGGGCTAAGGTGGCCCCACCTGAAGCATTTGAGCAGGCCCCTCAAGGCTTCCTGACGGCGCGGGCCATGTGGAAGGGTCTGGAAGACCAGCACTATACCCTTCAGGTTGCGGTAGAAGATTGCACCGGCTGCTCGCTTTGCGTGGAGGTCTGTCCGGCCAAAAACAAAAGCCAGGTCGGACGCAAAGCCATCAACATGCAGCCACAGTTGCCCCTGCGCGAGCAAGGCCGCAAGCACTGGGCCTTTTTCCAGCACCTGCCAGAGTTTCCACGCTTTGACGGCTTCAGCTTTAACAACGTCAAAAATGTGCAGCTCCTAGAACCCCTGTTCGAGTTTTCGGGGGCTTGTGCTGGCTGTGGTGAAACCCCCTACCTCAAGCTACTGAGCCAGCTCTTTGGCGACCGGGCCCTCATTGCCAACGCTACCGGCTGCTCTTCGATTTACGGCGGCAACCTGCCCACCACCCCTTGGAGCAAAAACCGTGAAGGGCGGGGCCCCGCCTGGAGCAACTCGCTGTTCGAGGACAATGCCGAGTTTGGCCTGGGCATGAAGTTAACCCTGGATAAACAAAAGCAGTACGCCCAAGAGTTGCTGGTAGAGCTGTCAGACGTGATTGGCCGGGATTTGGTTGATGCATTGCTCACCGCCGACCAGAGCAGTGAAGCTGGTATTGCAGCCCAAAGGAACCGGGTGGCCGAGCTGAAGGCGCGGCTGAAAGACCACACCGACCTTAAAGCCCGCGATTTGTTGAGCCTGGCCGACGTGCTGGTGCGTAAGTCGGTCTGGATTGTGGGGGGCGATGGCTGGGCCTACGACATCGGGTTTGGGGGTCTGGACCATGTGCTGGCCAGTGGGCGCAATGTAAAACTCCTGGTGCTCGATACCGAAGTGTACTCCAATACCGGTGGGCAGTCCTCCAAGGCCACCGCACTGGGAGCAGTGGCCAAGTTTGCCTCCGGGGGCAAAACCACCCCCAAGAAAGACCTGGGGCGTATCGCCATGAGCTACGGGTATGTGTATGTGGCCCAGGTGGCTATGGGGGCCAACGATGCCCAGACGGTAAAGGCTTTACTCGAGGCCGAGAGCTACGATGGCCCGGCCCTGATTATCGCCTACAGCCACTGCATAGCTCATGGCATCGATATGGCTAAGGGCATGGAGCAACAAAAACTGGCCGCCGAGTCGGGCTACTGGCCGCTTTACCGCTACGACCCCAGGCTCCGCGCCGAGGGTAAAAACCCGTTCCAGCTCGACTCTAAGCCCCCCCGCATCTCCTTCCAGGAGTACGCCCTGCACGAAAACCGCTACCGCATGTTGAAGCAGATTAACCCCAAAGAGGCCGACCATCTGCTTAAGCTGGCCCAGGAAAGCATCTGGTCTCGCTGGAAGGAGTACGAGCAGATGGCAAAAGCCCAGGCGGCCGTACCAGAAAACACAGGGCAGGCTGCATCGCTTACTGCGGCAAAGAAGGAAGTTGAAAACACCGCATCACCTGTAAATGTACGGGAGGACGCATGAGCAAGCTGGATTTGAGCACCACCTACCTGGGTTTGAGGCTCGAGCACCCGGTCGTCGCCTCGGCCTCGCCGCTTTCGTATACCCTCGAGGGCATCGAGCGGCTGGCCGAGGCCGGGGCGGCTGCGGTGGTCATGTACTCGCTTTTTGAAGAGCAGATTGAGCAGGAGAGCCACACCCTGCACCACTACCTCGAGTACGGCACACACAGCTACGCCGAAGCCCTGGACTACTTTCCCAAGGCCCACGAGTTCAACCTGGGGCCGCAGGAGTATCTGGAACTGATACGCACAGCCAAAGAGCGCGTTTCCATTCCCATCATCGGTAGCCTCAACGGGGTTTCGCCGGGGGGCTGGACGGAGTACGCCCGATTGATTGAGCAAGCCGGGGCCGATGCCCTCGAGCTCAACCTGTACTACCTGCCCACCGACCCCACCCTGACCGGAGCCGAGGTGGAGGAAATGTACCTAGAAGTCGTGCGTGAGGTGCGCCGGCACATCCAGATACCTGTAGCGGTCAAGGTGGGGCCTTACTTTAGCAACCCGGCCCACATGGCTGCCCGTTTTGTGCAGGCGGGTGCCGATGGGCTGGTTCTGTTCAATCGCTTCTACCAGCCCGACTTCGACCTCGAGCAGCTCGAGGTCACGCCCAACCTGGCGCTCAGTCGGCCCGAAGACCTGCGGCTGCCCCTGACCTGGGTGGCCATCCTGTACGGGCGCATCCAGGCCGATCTGGCCATTACCAGTGGGGTACACGGCCACCTCGAGGTACTCAAGAGCATGATGGCGGGTGCCAAAGTCGCCATGATGGCCTCCGAGCTTCTGAAAAAAGGCCCCGGGCGCATCAAAGAAACCCTACAGGAGCTGCGAACCTGGATGCTAACGCACGAGTACGAGTCCATCCGCCAGATGCAGGGCAGCATGAGCCAGCTTCATGTGGCCAACCCCGAGGCCTTTGAGCGGGGCAACTATATGAAGGTGCTGCGTTCCTGGCGGCCCGACCCGACCGGAATGCTGCTTGGGTAGCAAATCCGCGGAGTTTTTTTGCCACTTTGCTGAAGTCCAACAACTCAAATCGAGCCACCGGCACCTTGCACGCTGTTTGCGCTGCAGGAGAGAGCGCCAAAAAACACCCCCGACCCACCCTCCAGGGCCGGGTTGTGTGTAACAAGCTTGTAACAGCCCCCGCATAAACTCACCTCAATCTGGTTTTGAGGTTCTAAATGGCATACCTTCGAGGGCTAGGTGTCTATCTACCTGTACCGCGCATGCACAGCAGCGAGATTGCTGCGGCTAGCGGGCTGCCGGAGTGGGTGGTGCGGGAGAAGCTCGGCATCCACCAAAAACCCATCCCCGGCCCAGGCGACCACCCGGCCCGGATGGGGGGCTGGGCGGCCCAGGCCGCGCTAAAGCAGGCAGGTCTGGAGGCCGCACAACTGGACGTGGTGATTAGCATCACCGACGAGCACAAAGACTATCCGGTCTGGACCAGCGCACCCCTCATTGCCCAGATGGTGGGGGCCAGCCGGGCCTGGGGTTTTGATTTGAACCAGAAATGCGCCAGCTTTATCACCGCGCTGGCGGTAGCCGAGGGTCTTCTGGCCAGCCGCCCCGACCTGGCCCACATCCTGATTGCAGGTGGCTACCGCAACGGCGACCTGATTGACTACACCGACCCCGCGGTGCGCTTCATGTACGACCTGGCGGCGGGTGGTGGGGCTGTGGTGGTGGCCCGGCAGGGACCCGGGCTCAAGCTGCTGGCCAGCCAGCTCAAAACCGACCCCACCCTGGCAACCAGTGTGCGGGTGCCGGTAGGGGGCACGGTTGAACCTCTAACCCCGGCCAATGTGGGCCAGTACAGGCTGCGGGTGGCTGAGCCCGAAGCGATGAAAGAGCGGCTCGAGCAGGCCTCGCTGCCTGGTTTTCTGGAGGTCATTCAGGGCGCACTTGGGCAGGCCGGTTACACCGCTGCCGACCTCGACTACCTGGCCCTTCTACACATGAAGCCCTCGGCCCACCAGGCCGTGCTGGCTGGATTAGGGCTATCGGAAGAGCGCTCCATTTATCTGTCCGATTATGGGCATCTGGGCCAGCTCGACCCCATTCTTTCCCTGAAGCTGGCCAGCGAGGCAGGCAGGCTGGTCCCGGGAAGCCTGGTAGCCCTCGCTGCCGCTGGGGTGGGCTACCACTGGGGGGCGGCGGTGCTGCGCTTTGAAGGGGAGGCCAGATGGAACTGAACGCCAACTGGCTCTCGCGCCTGGCCGCCTACCACCCCGAGCGCCCAGCGGTGTACTGGCGTGGGGCCTGGCTGAGTTACGCTGCACTGTACCGGCGGGCCCAGCGGGCCGCGGCCTCGCTGGCAGGGCTTGGGGTAACGAGGGGAGAACGGGCGGCGGTGCTGGGGCCCAACCACCTGGGCTACCTCGAGCTCTACTTTGCTGCACCGCTGCTGGGCTTTATTCCAACCCTGATCAACCACCGACTAAGCGAGGCTGAGCTGAAGGGGCTGCTCGAGTACACCCGGCCCAAAACCCTCTTCTACACCGAAGACTTTGCCGCAATCGCACAGCGGTTGCATCCGCAGGCTTACCCCCTGGAAGCCCTGCAAACCCTACCCGAGGGCAGCCTGCCCGACTTTGCTCCCAGCCTGGAAGACCCCGCCCTGCTGCTGTTCACCGGCGGTACAACCGGGCTACCCAAAGGGGCCCTGATTCCCCACCGCCAGCTTCTGGTCAACGCCATGCAGACCTGCATGAGCTGGGGGCTTACGCCCGAAGACCGCTACATCGTGGCCACACCCATGTTCCATGCTGCCCTGAACGCCCTGGCCACCCCACTGCTCTACCTGGGGGGCCAGGTGCTGCTGCAGGAGAAGTTCGACCCTGCTGAGTACCTGGCCTGGGTCAGCACGCACCAGGTGAGTCTTTTGTTCCTGGTGCCCACCATGTACCAGATGTTGGCCCAGCACCCCCACTTCGCCCAGGCCGATCTGCGCACGGTGCGCTGGGCCATCTCTGGCGGCGCCCCCTGCCCCCACCCTGTGCGGGCAGCCTTCCGGGCCAAAGGGGTGCGCTTCAAGCAAGGTTACGGGCTTACCGAGTGCGGGGTAAATTGCTTCACTCAAGACCTCGAGGAAGCCGAGTCCTACCCCGAGTCGGTAGGTCGCCCAATGCCCCACCTCTGGGCCCGACTGGTGGGCGCAGACGGTCTGGAGGCGCCCGCGGAGGGCGAACTCTGGCTTTCTGGGCCGGTGGTGATGTCGGGCTACTTCGAGCGGCCTGCCGAGACCGCCAAAGCCCTGGTCGTCCACCAGGGCCGAACCTGGCTGCGTACCGGCGACCTGGCCCAGCGCGATGCCGCGGGGCGTTACTACATCGTGGGAAGGGCCAAGGAGATGTTCATCTCGGGCGGTGAAAACGTCTATCCCATCGAGATTGAGCGCGTCCTTTACGACCACCCGGCGGTGCTCGAGTGCGCCGTGCTGGGTGTACCCGATGCCCGCTGGGGCGAGGTGGGTCTGGCCGCGGTGGTGCTAAAAACGCCCATCAGCGAGGAGGAACTGAAGGGTTTTCTCAGGGCCCGGCTGGCGGGCTACAAAGTGCCCAGACACTTTCTCTTCATCTCCGAGCTTCCCAAAAGCGGCCCCGGCAAGATTTTGAAGAGCGAGCTATACCGCAGGTTTACCGAGGAGTCCCATGCCTGAGCTGGCGCTAAACGGCACCACACTCTTCTACCGCACGGAGGGCCCCCCAGCGGCACCGTGGCTGGTGCTGCTTAACGGCATCTTCCAGCGCACCGAAGCCTGGGAGCCCCTGTTGCCGTACCTGGAGGGCTTCCGGGTGCTGCGCTACGACATGCGGGGCCAGGGTCAAAGCGCCGTGCCCGCGGGGCCTTATCCTCCAGAACTCCACGCCGACGACCTGGCAGCCCTCCTGGCTGCGCTGGGGATAAGGCGCTACTACCTGCTGGGTCTCTCCAATGGTGGGGTGGTGGCGCAGGTACACGCTGCCCGCAGGCCCACCGGCCTGGAAAAGTTGCTGTTGCTGTGTACTACCTCCCGCCTCGATCCCCTTTTGCGGGCCAAGGTTGAAAGCTGGCGGCGGGGCCTGGAGTGGGGCGGTACCCGTGGGCGCATGCTGGTGGCTTTGCCCTGGATTTGGGGTCGGGCCTTCCTGCAGGCCCACCCGGAGGTAGCGACCGAGGCCTCGCTTTTGCAGATGGAACAGGCGGCCCCCACCCCAGAGGCGCAGCGACACCTGCTGGATGGTTTTTTGGCGATGGAAGACCTGCGCCCCCGGCTGGGCCGCGTAGAGGCCCCCACCCTGGTTCTCTCTGGCGAGGATGACCTGCTCTTCCCGCCTTTTTACGGCCAGGAAATCGCCGCAGCCATTCCTGGCGCTACACACCGGATACTTCCCCAGGTGGGCCATGTGGCCCCCCTGGAAAATGCACCTGGGCTGGCCCAGCAAATAGCCAAGTTTTTGGAGGTCAAACAATGAATTTCAAGGTGGGAGACACAGCTTCCTACACCCAAACACTGAGCGATGCGCACGTGGCTTTGTTCATTGGAGCGGTGGGCGACACCAACCCACTACACGTGGATGCCGAATATGCCAGGAAGAGCCGTTTTGGGGCCCGTATTGCCCAGGGCGTCCTGGTGGCTGGTCTTATATCCACCGCCATCGGCACCAAGCTGCCGGGGCCGGGCGCCATTTACCTGGGCCAGAGCCTGCGCTTTCTGAAGCCCACCTACCTGGGCGATACCATCACCGCCACCGTGACCGTGCGGGCCATCCGCCCGGATAAACCCATCCTGAGCCTCGAGACCATCTGCACCAACCAAAAAGGCGAGCGGGTCATCGAGGGTGAGGCCACGGTGTTGTACGAGGAAGTTCTGTGAAGCCATATAGGAGGCAAGTATGAAAAGAGTCTGGTTCGTTCTTCTGGCTGTCTTGGGTTTGGCTGGGCTGGCCCTGGCCCAGACCACCGTGCGGGTAGGCGTGCTGCTGCCCACCTCGACCGTAGCGGGCAAAGCCGCACTGAACGGGGTGCAGCTTGGGGTTGATCAGGTCAATGCTGGTGGAAAGGTAAAGATCGAGCTGGTGGTGGTAGACGATGGCAACGCTCCTGCGGCTGCGGTTCCGGCCCTCACCAAGCTGATGACGGTCGACCGGGTAGACATTGTGATTGGTGGGCTGGCCTCTGGGGTAACCTTCGCCCTTTCGGGGCCGGTAAAGCAGTACCAGCCGCTTTTCCTCTGCATCGGGGCAGCCAGCAGCGTGGTGGAGCAGGCTTTTAGTGATTATGGCCGCTTCTTCCACTACCACCCCTGGGACTACCACAACGTAGCGGCAGCGCTCGAGTTCTTCAAGCACCTCTACGACAGCGGAGCCCGGCGGGTGGCCATCCTTTACGAAGACGGGCCCTTTGGTTCAGCGGGCATCCAGACCTACCGCCAGCAGCTCGAGCGGCAGGGCTACACCGTGCAGGCTGAACCCTTCAAGTCGGGTTCGGGCAGCTTTACCTCCATCCTGACCCGCCTTAAAGGCTTCCGGCCCGACATTCTGTACTGGATTGGCTACGACGTGGACGCTCTGCCCATCGCGGCCCAGGCCCGGCAGGTGGGGCTCGAGCCCAAGCTCATCTACGGCGCCCCCCCGGCCTGGCCGGTTGGCTTCGAGAAGAACGCTCTCTCCAACGACATAGCCGGCATGACCGCCTGGCTGCCCTCGGTATCCAATAACGAAAGCCGCCGCTTTGTAAACCTCTACCGGCGCAAGTTCGGCGATGTTACCGACGAGTACATGGCCCCCATGGGCTACGTAATTGCGCTTAGCCTGGGCAGGGCAGTAGAGGCTGCTGGCTCCGCCGATAAAGACCGCATCGCCGCCGAACTGGCTAAGGTGCAGATGGATACCCCTTTCGGCCCCCTATCGTTCAAGCCCTCCGACACCGGGCGTACCCGCTTCCAGGGTTTCAACCAGAGCATCTGGCTACAGTTCCAGTACCTGGAAGGCTCACGCCGTCCGGTCTTCCCGGCCAATCGTGCCGCACGTCCGTTGCGCTTCCCCGGCAACTACTAACAAAGGGTAGAGGGCCAGGCGCGTAGAGTAGCCGCGAGGCTTCTGGCGCGCTGCCCTCCACTCCGCACCCTCAGCCCAAACTATGGAACTTCTTTTGCAAACCCTCATCAACGGCATCCTGGCCGCCGGCATCTACGCGCTGGTGGCCAGCGGGCTGGCCCTGGCGGTGGGCGTGGTGGGCATCGTCAACTTTGCCCACGGCGAGTTCACCATGATTGGGGCCTTTATTGCTTACCTGCTCTTTGTGGGAGCTGGCCTCGATCCTTTTCTCTCGTTGGGACTGGCGGCCCTGGTGCTTTTTCTGGTGGGGGCCATTAGCTACCTGGGCCTGATCCGACCCATCCTGGCTGCGCCCGAGCTAAACCAGATGCTCCTCACCTTCGGCCTCTCGGTGGCTTTGCAAAACATCGCCCTGCTGCTTTTTGGCGCCGATACCCGGGTGGTCTCTACCAGCTACCAGGGGGCTACCCTGAGCCTGGGGGGACTCTCGTTTGGAGTACCACCGCTGCTGGCCTTTGGGCTTTCGGTGGGCATTTTGGGTGCCCTGTACGGCTTTCTCGACCGCACCCGGATGGGCCTGGCGGTGCGGGCAGTGGCACAAAACCGGCTGGCGCCGGGGCTTTTGGGCATCGAGACCCAGCAGGTATACCTGCTGGCCTTTGGCCTATCGGCAGCTCTGGCCGGGGTGGCCGGTGTGATGCTTTCGGTAATGCTCTACGCCTCTCCCACGGTGGGCTTTGCCTACACCCTTAAAGCTTTTGCCATCATCGTGATGGCAGGCTTGGGCAACCTGCGGGGGGTAGTGCCGGCGGCAATTATCCTGGCCCTGGCCGAAGCCCTGGTAAGCACCTACGTGCCGGGTGGGGGCGGCTGGGTGGAAGCGGTCTTCTTTCTGGTCATCTTTGTGGCCCTCACCTGGCGTAGCTGGAGGGCAGCATGATACTGGTTGGGTTGCTTTTGCTCCTGGCTCTGGTGCTTCCGGGGCTGCCCCTGGGCGAGTGGCGGGCTTTTTTGCTGGACAGCGCCCAGTTTGCCTTTCTGATTAGCGCCCTGGCACTGGCCTGGGATCTGCTGGCCCGTACCGGGCAGCTCTCGCTGGCCCACGGGGCTTTCTTTGGTCTGGGAGCCTATGCCGCCGCACTGGCGGCCCCTGCTGTGGGCACCCTCCCGGCATTGCTCCTGGGGGGTGTGGTAGCCGCTTTGTTCAGCCTGCTGCTGGGCCTGGCCACCCTGCGGCTGCACGGGATGTACTTCGCAATTGCCACCCTGGCTTTCAGCGAGGTTATGCGCACCCTGGTGCTCAAATCGGCCTTTACGGGAGGGGCCATCGGCCTGCCGGTACAGCCTGCTTTTGGTGGCGCTTTTCCCCTGGGCAGCTACTACCTGGCGGTGGCCGTGCTGGCCCTGGCCAGCGGGATTAGTTTGTTCCTCGGTAGAAGCCGCCTGCACTACGCCATGACGGCAACACGGCAGGGCGAGGCGGTAGCGCGGGTGCTGGGGGTGCCGGTGGTGCGGGTCAAGCTCCTGGCCTTCACCATATCGGCCTTTGTGGCAGGGCTGGCGGGCGGGGTCTATGCCATGAAGACCCTTTTTCTCTCCCCCTACGATGCTTTTGGCCTGGGGCGGGCGGTGGAGGCCTTGGTGATTCCCATTTTTGGTGGGCTTTATACCACCACCGGGCCCTTGTTGGGTGGGCTCATCATCGTAAGCCTCGAGACCTGGCTACGCCTGCGAATTGGCGAGGGTTATCTGGTGGTGTACGGGGTGATACTGGTGCTGACCATATTGTTTTTGCCCAGGGGCCTGGTCAGCCTCTTCCGCCGCAAGGGGGTGGGGCATGCTTAGGGTCGAGGGCCTTTCCAAACGCTTTGGTGGGGTGGTCGCAGCCAGCGGGGTAGACCTGCAGGTTCAGCCTGGAGAAATTCTGGCGGTCATCGGCCCCAATGGGGCAGGCAAAAGCACCCTCTTAAACCTGCTTTCGGGCCTTCTACGCCCCGATCAAGGCCGCATCGAGTTCCTGGGCGAGGAGATTACCCAGGCCCCGCCCGAGGTGCGAACCTGGAAAGGGCTGGGGCGGGCCTTTCAGATTGTGCAGCCTTTTCCCGAGATGACCGTATGGGAAAACCTTTTGGTGGGGGCCCTCTACGGCAAGCCAAACACCTCACTTAAAGTGGCCGAGGGTGTGGTAAAAGAGGTTATCGAACGCACAGGCCTGGCTCCCAAGGCCCAGACCCCTGCTGGGGAACTCACGCTTCTGGAAGACAAGCGCCTCGAGCTCGCCCGCGCCCTGTGCACAAGGCCCAAGCTCTTACTTTTAGACGAGGTGATGGCCGGTCTACGCCCTTCAGAGGCCCTGGAGGCGGTGGAGCTGGTGCGACGCATTAGGGAGAGCGGTGTAACGGTACTCTTCATCGAGCACCTGATGCCGGTGGTGCGGGCCCTGGCCGACCGGGTGGTGGTGATGGACTACGGCCAGGTAATTGCCCAAGGCCGCTACGACGAGGTGGCCGCCAACCCCAAGGTGCGCGAGGCCTATTTAGGGAGGGCATCGTGAAGCTCAGCGTGACGGACCTTATGGCCGGGTACGCCAAGGCCCAGGTGCTGTTTGGGCTTACGCTCGAGGTTGCCCAGGGCGAGCTGGTGGCCCTGCTGGGGGCCAACGGGGCCGGTAAGACCACCGCGCTGCGCACCATCTCTGGTCTGATTCGGCCCTGGGGGGGCGAGGTGCAGCTTGGCGGGGCCAGCCTTCTGGGCCTTTCGGCAGCCCAGCGGGCCCGACGGGGACTGGGACACGTGCCGGAAGGGCGCCAGCTCTTCCCCCTGATGAGCGTGGAGGAGAACCTACTGCTGGGGGCGGCTTTTCTGGCCTGGTCGCACCGACAGGAGGGACTAGAGCGCACCTACGCTCTTTTCCCCCGCCTGGCCGAGCGACGCGGCCAGCTGGCCGGAACCCTTTCGGGAGGTGAGCAGCAAATGCTGGCCATCGGGCGGGCCATGATGGGCCGGCCCAAAATTTTGATGGTGGACGAGCCAAGCCTTGGTCTCTCGCCAAAGCTGGCCGAGGAGGTGCTGGCCACCCTGGCTCGGGTTAAAGCCGAAGGGGTGGGGGTGCTGCTGGTGGAGCAGAACGTGGCGCTATCGCTCGAGGTGGCCGACCGGGGCTATGTGGTGGAACACGGGAAGGTTGTCCTGCAAGGCAGTGCGGCAGCCCTGGCCCAGAACGAAGCCGTACAGAAGGCCTATTTGGCGCTCTAAATATGGCTTACATCCGCATTTCAGGGTTGATAATAAGAGTATGCAACTGAAAGACAAAACTGCCCTCATCACCGGCGCCGGTAGCGGCATCGGAAAAGCCATTGCCGAAGTGTTCGCCCGCGAAGGGGCCCGCCTCATCCTCAACGACCTCGAGCCAGGTGCAGCCGGGCTGGCCCAGGCCCTGGGTGGGGTTTTTATTCAGGCCGACCTTTCCGACCAGAATTCGGTTAGGAGGTTGGCCCAAAGGGCGCTCGAGCTTGGCCCCGTAGACATCCTGGTCAACAACGCCGGTCTACAGCGCATCAACCCGGTGGACGAATACCCCGAAGACACCTGGAACATGATGCTGCAGGTGCTGCTTACGGCGCCATTCCAGCTCATCAAATACACCCTGCCCGGCATGAAGCAAAGGCGCTGGGGCCGCATCATCAATGTCGCTTCGCTGCACGGGCTGGTGGCAAGCCCCTACAAATCGGCCTACATCTCGGCCAAGCATGGCCTGCTGGGCCTGACCAAGACCGTGGCGCTCGAGGTCGGTGAATATGGCATCACCTGCAATGCCATCTGTCCAGCCTACGTGCGCACCCCCCTGGTGGAGTCGCAAATTGCCGACCAGGCCCGCACCCTGGGCATCCCCGAAGCCGAGGTGATCGAAAAGGTGATGCTGGCTCCGGCGGCCATCAAGCGCTTGATTGAACCGGAGGAAGTCGCGGAGTACGCATTATTTTTGTCCTCCGACAGGGCCGGGGCTATTACCGGCTCGGCCCAGGTGATTGACCTGGGCTGGACGGCGCGATAAACAGCAAAACCCCCTTGGCAGCATTCCTCCTGTTTTGGGCGGGTCATCCGGTCTGGGAGGACTCTGTACCTGATTGGGGCCGGGCCATTCTTGAAGACCACTTTATATGAGTCGCCCTGGTGCAGCCTGCAGCACACCCGGCCCCACCTTTTGCTCGAGCAGCTCGGCTAGCCCGGCCTCGTCCAGAATGGGGATTCCCAGCTCCCTGGCCCTGGCCAGCTTAGAGCCCGCACCCGGCCCAGCCACCACATAGCTGGTTTTCTTGCTTACAGAGCCGGAAATTTTGGCCCCGTGGGCCTCGAGCCGCCGGGCCACTTCTTCCCTGGGTAGGGAAAGCTCACCCGTCAGCACAAAGGTAAGGCCCTCGAGGGCCTGGCTTTGCTGCTTTTCCCTGGCCTCGAACACCACCCCAGCTGCCCGTAAGCGCTCAATAAAATGGCGCATCTGGGGGCGGGACAGGGCCTGGTGAATGGCCTGAGCGGTGGTCTCGGCAATGTCCGGCACGGCATCAAGCTCCTCAACCGTGGCCCTGAGGATGTTGTCCAGGTGCCCAAAACGCTTGGCCAGGGCGCGGGCGGTGCTTTCGCCCACCTGGGGAATGCCCAGGGCCAAAAGCAGCCGCTCGAGGCCCCTGCTTTTGCTGGCCTCAATCTGCTCGATGAGGTTCTGGGCGCTTTTTTCGGCTTTGCGCTCGAGTGCGGCAATATCTTCTTTTTTTAGCCGGTATAAGTCGGCGGCATCGCGCACCAGGCCGGCCTCTAAAAGCTGCTCGATGAGCTTCTCGCCCAGCCCCTGGATGTCCATGGCCCTGCGGCTGGCAAAGTGCCGTATGGACTCAAAGGCCTTGGCCGGGCACAGGGGGTTGGGGCAGAGGTGAATCTTGCCCGAGAGCAGGAGCTCTACCCCACACTCTGGGCAGTGGCTGGGCCACTCCACCGGCTCATGGCCCCTGGGGGCTTCGGCTACCACCCGCAAAACCTCGGGGATAACCCCGCCGGACTTGTGTACCAGCACCGTATCGCCTATCCGTAAACCCAGCTCCTGTACGTAGCTCTCGTTGTGTAGGGTAACCCGGCTCACGGTCGAGCCATCCAGGAAAACGGGCTCGAGCTCGGCCACTGGCGTGACCCGCCCAGTGCGCCCCACCTGAAAGACCACCCGCAGCACGCGGGTAGTCGTTTCTTCGGCGGGGAATTTGTAGGCGATGGCGAAGCGGGGGGTCTTGGCGGTATACCCTAGCTCGTCCCAGAGGGCAAGGTCGTTCAGCTTGACGGTTACGCCATCGGCCTCAAAGGGCAGTTTTCTGCGCTCGGCCAGCATGGCCTGGTAACCCTGCTCGACCCCATCGACCCCCTTTACCAGCCGGAAGTGGGGTTCCACCGAAAAACCGAGCTGCCCAAGTTTCTTCAACAGCTCCTGCTGGGTGGCTACCCCCAGGCCCGTGGGCTGGCCCACCCCATAGAACAGGCCGCGTAAGCCCCGGCTGGTGCTTATTCGGGGGTCTTTTTGCCGCAGACTGCCTGCTGCGGCATTGCGGGGGTTCTTGAAAGGAGGCTCGCCTTCTTCCTCGAGCCGCGCGTTGAGCTCCAGGAAGGTTTTGATGGGCAGATAAATCTCGCCCCGCACCTCGAGGTCGAGGGGTTCTGGTAGCCGCCTTGGGATGTCGGGGATGGCCAGCAGGTTGGGGGTGACGTCCTCGCCCACCTGGCCGTCGCCCCGGGTCAGACCCTGGCGGAACACCCCCGCTTCGTAGACGAGGTTGACCGAGAGTCCATCAATTTTGTACTCGAGCACATACGCCCGTGCTTCCTCGCGGCCCAGGAAGCGGTTGATGCTGGCTTCGAAGTCGGCGATGTCGGCTCGTGAAAAGGCATTGCCCAGCGAGTACATGCGGGTGGGGTGGGGTACAGGGGTGAAGGGGGTCTCGAGGATGGCACTACCGACCGTTTGCGTGGGCGAATCGGGGGTGATGAGCTCAGGGTGGGCCTGCTCGAGCTCCCTTAGCTCACGCATCAGGCGGTCGAACTCAGCATCGGAAATCTCGGGTTTGTTCAGCACGTAATAGCGGTAGTTGTGGTAGCGAATCTGTTCACGCAATTCCAGGATTCGTTGCTTGGGCGCAGACATACCGTGATGCTATCAGCTTAAAGTTCGGTTGAAAAATACGCCTGGTTGGGCGGGTGCCTTTGGTGTGCTGGGGTGAGCTTTATAGCGACCGTATGGCACCCTCGCTGGGCGCCGCCGGTAGACGGATGCCAGACCGGGTAGAAGGCAGCAAATGCGGCGCCACTCATGCAAAGAGTGGCATTATAGAGGCTTCTTCCTTTTGTCAAGCCCCTTTCAAGCTTCCCGTGTTGTGTTCTATAATGCCTGAGGCTAACAGCCAGTTCAGCGCTTGTGATGCTCACAGGCTAAATGGAGGCGAATCGCATGAAGAAACTCGTAGTGCTCGGTGTTGCCGTAGCGACCGCGCTAGGTCTGAGCCTTGCTCAGGAAATTCGCGTGGGCATGGCCTTCGATGCAGGTGGTAAAAACGACCGCAGCTTCAACCAGTCTACCTTTGAAGGGGCCCAGCGGGCGGCTAAGGAGCTTGGCGTCAAGGTCTTCGACTTTGAGCCCGGCGACCCAGGCCAGGTGGGCCAGGGCATCCGCCGCTTTGCCGAGGAAGGCTTCGACCTGATTATCGGCGTGGGCTTCGCCAACGAACCCTCGATTACCAGGAACGCGCAGGAGTTCAAAAACATCAAGTTCGCGGTTATTGACTCGGTTCCTTGCGAAGGCAAGTGCGACAATGCCGTGGGCCTGGTTTTCCGTGAACACGAGGGCAGCTACCTGGTCGGCTACATTGCGGGCCGTATGACCAACACCGGTGTGGTGGGCTTTGTGGGCGGCATGGACATCCCGCTGATCCACAAGTTTGAGCAGGGCTACCGGGCCGGGGCCATTGCCGGTATGCGCGAGCGCAACATCGCCAACCCCCGCGTGCTCATCAACTACGTAGGCAACACCCCTGCGGCCTGGAACGACCCCGGCAAAGCTAAGGAAATTGCCACCGCTCAGGCCAAGCAGGGCGCCGATATCATCTACGCCGCTGCGGGGGCTTCGGGCCTGGGTGTGCTGGACTACGTGAAACAGCAGCGCTGCTTGAAGCAAAACGAGCTGCCCTCTGGTGTGCGCTTCATCTCCAACAACGGCTCCAACGTGCCGCGCTACGCTGCCTACAACCAGACCTGCCCGGCTGCCACCACCCGTCCGATGTTCATGATTGGGGTTGATGCCAACCAGAACTACCTGGGCGACACCGACAACAACCCCAACACCCTGAACCACGTGCTTACCTCCATGCTCAAGCGGGTGGATGTGGCCACCTACGACGTGATCAAGGCAGTCAAGGAGGGCACCTTCAAGGGCGGTGTGCGCGAGTTTGGTCTGAGCAACAACGGCGTAGGCTATGCCCTTGACGAGTACAATAAGGCCCTGATTCCTCAGGCTGTCGTCAACCGTCTGGCGGTTTTGCGCAGCCAGATCATCTCTGGCGCCATTAAGGTGCCCAGCAAGCGTTAGTAGATTTTGACCTCGAGCGCTCAGGGTTTTCGCCCTGGGCGCTTTTGCTCGAGGTGGTCGCAATCCGGTGTTTTGGGGCGCTCTAGAGCGCTCTTCACAAATATCGAGCTCTGCACAACCTGATTGCTTTGTCCTGCACAGCACAGTGGCCTCCCGGATGGGAGGCAAGGTCTGTGAAGAGCGCAATAACCTGTATGATTGTGGGCATGAGCGATTCGGTTTCCGCCTCCACTGCGCACGTCAAGGGTACGGTGGCCCTCGAGCTAAAGAACGTTACCAAGCGCTATCCGCTGGTGCTGGCCAACGATCGCATTTCTCTGAATGTTCGCTGGGGAGAGGTGCTGGCGATAGTAGGGGAGAACGGGGCGGGCAAGTCCACCCTGATGAAGATTGTTTATGGCCTGGTGAAGCCAGACCAGGGCGAGATATGGGTTAATGGGCAGAGGGTAAACATCACCGAACCAGGCGACGCCATTACCCAGGGCATCGGGATGGTGCACCAGCACTTCATGCTGGTGGATCCATTTACTGTGTTGGAGAACGTAATTTTGGGTTCAGAACCCACCCAGGGGGCCCAGCTCAACCTGGCCCAGGCCAGGGCCGAAGTGGAAGCCCTGATGAGGGAACTCGAGTTCGACCTGCCCCTCGATACCCCGGTGGAGGAGCTTCCGGTGGGCTTGCAGCAGCGGGTGGAAATCCTCAAGGCCCTCTACCGCAAGGCCAAAATCCTTATTTTGGATGAGCCCACTGCTGTTCTTACGCCCCAGGAAGCCGACGAGCTGTTCGATTTCTTGCGGCGGTTCGTGGATCAGGGCAACGCGGTAATTTTTATCAGCCACAAGCTGGCCGAGGTGATCAAGCTTTCGGATCGGGTTACGGTGATCCGTGACGGCAGGGTGGTGGGTACGGTCAACACCCCCGAGACCAACGTGGCCGAGCTCGCCCGGATGATGGTGGGGCGCGAGGTAATTCTCTCGGTGGATAAGCAAGAGGCCAAACCAGGCCCAGCGGTGCTCAAAGTTACCAACCTATCAATTCCTGGGAAGGATAAAAAGCACCGGCTGGACAGCGTATCCTTTGAGGTGCGGGCTGGCGAGATTGTGGGTATTGCGGGGGTCGAGGGCAACGGGCAAACCGAGCTGGTGGAGGCCATTACTGGCTTGCGGCCTTACCAAGGTCTCATCGAGTACGACGGTCAAAGCCTCAAACCCAGTGCCCGGACGGTGCGCGAATGGGGCGTTTCGCACATCCCCGAAGACCGCAATGCGCGCGGGCTGGTACTGGACTTTACCACCCGCGAGAACCTGATCCTGGGCGACCACTACAAAAGCCCCAACGCGGGTTTCCTGGGCTTTCTAAATGCCGACCATATCGAGGCTTCGGCCCGTGAAATTGTGGAGCAATTTGACGTGCGGCCCCGCAGCACCGAACTGGTGGCCCGCCGCTACTCGGGCGGTAATGCCCAGAAGATCATTGTGGGGCGCGAGTTGAGCCGCAGCCCAAAGGTGCTGGTAGCGGCCCAGCCCACCCGTGGGGTGGATATTGGGGCCATCGAGTTCATTCACGAAAAAATTGTGAAAGCGCGGGATGCTGGCATGGCGGTGTTGCTGGTATCAGCCGACCTCAACGAGGTGCGTTCGCTCGCCGACCGCATTCTGGTGATGTTCGAGGGCCGCATCATGGGCGAGCTGAAAGCCAGTGAGGCCACCGAGGAAAAGCTGGGGCTCTTGATGGCGGGAATCACCGACTAAGTTGCGCCAGGGCAGATTGGCAAAACCAGCGGAATGAGCCAATGCATACCTGGCGCAATTCCTAAAGCGAACTTTCGGTACGGCAACTTGCATTTCGCTTATGGAGACACTTAGCCGACATTCCGCACCCCCCTCACTCCAGCAGGTAATATCGCTGTGCCCCCAGAAGGCGCACCGCGGTCTCATGA
>NZ_JBEVAL010000040.1:0-26628 GCF_051297115.1 Meiothermus cerbereus | reverse complement strand
TGTCCGAAAGATCGCTTGGGTAGCAGCTTGCTCGACTATTCATGCTCGATTATATCGTCTGGGAAAGTTTTAAGACAGTCTCTTAGAGCAGTTCCTGGCCCTGCTTTTGATGGGGGGCAGTAAAAAGAACAAATCAAAGGCATTTCTTTACCATAAATTGGGGAAGCCCGTCTGATGCACGGTGGTATATACGCCCCACAAAAGGCCAGAGCCGACCCGGCGGCCACTGGTGCAGGTGCTTTACAAACTTGGAAACTGGGTTTGGGTGAGTTATAGTTGCCCCATAGGGAACCTAATCAACCTCAACGGGGCCTTTGTGGCTCTAGAGAAGGTTGGGGTTGAAAGCAAGAGAGCAGATCTGGAGGCATGGTTTGAAAGGAAACATCACCGTAACGGAAGGCGCGCTGGCCGCTATTTTGGGCCTGGCTGCGCATGAAGTGCCGGGTGTGCTGGGCATGAGCCCTGCAGGCATCCGCGAGTCAATTAGTCGCGTCCTGGGCCGCAGCGAGGCCAGTGAAGGGGTGGTGGTCAAGCCTGACCCAGCCGCAAGCGGGAAGTATCAGGCCGACCTGTACGTGGTGATAGCCTTTAGGGCCCGCATACCCACAGTGGTGGATAGCATAGGGGAGCGGGTGCGCTGGGCAGCCAAAAGCCTGGCCGGGGCTGAGCTTTCCAGCGTGCGTGTCCACGTGGTAGGGGTGAGCCGTGGCTAGGGGGCAACAAGCAGTAGGGCAGGGGGTGCGTCATGGCCAGTAACCTTTCGCCTGCCGAGCTGGCCCAGGCCTTTCGTTATGCGACCGATTGGTTTGCGGTCTACGTAGAAGAAGCGAACGCGCTCAACGTTTATCCGGTACCCGACGGCGATACCGGCACCAACATGCACCTCACCCTACAGTCGGTGCGACGGGAGCTCGACCTGGCCGACACCAGCAAAATGAGTGAGGTGGCTCGAGCCATCAGCTATGGTTCGCTGCTGGGTGCCAGGGGCAACTCGGGGGTCATCACTTCCCAGATTCTCAAGGGCTTTGCCGAGACCATTAAAGATGCGGCCATGCTTTCGCCTGCCTTGCTGGCCCAGGCTTTCGAGGAAGGCTCCCGTATGGGCTACAAGGTGGTGATGAAGCCTGTAGAAGGCACCATCCTGACCGTTTCGCGTGGGGTGGCTGAAGGCGCGCGGGAGGCTTTGGAGAAAGGAGCCGGCAGCCTCGAGGAGGTTCTGCAGGGGGCTTTGTTGAGAGGCCGTGAGGCCTCCGACCGTACCCCCGAGCTGCTGCCGGTGCTCAAGCAAGCTGGGGTGGTAGACGCCGGAGGGGTGGGCCTGCTGCGTTTTATCGAGGGGCTCGAGGGTTACCTCAAGGGCTTGCCCCTGCCCGAACCGCCCAAAATTGAGCGCTATGCCCAGACCGCCTTTGAGGAAGAAGAGTTTGGCTACTGCACTGAGTTTTTGATGGAGGGTGTGGCCGAACCCATCGAGAAAATCCGTGAAGCGGTTTCGTCCTTTGGCGACTCACTGCTGGTGGTGGGGGCCGAGGGCTACGTCAAGGGCCACATCCACACCAACGACCCCGACGGGCTGCTGGCCAGCGTGGCCCGCTACGGCAAGATGATCCGCACCAAGGTCGAGGACATGTCCCAGCAGCACACCGAGATCCTCTCCATGGCTGGGGCAGTCGACGAGGCGCCACCCCCCACCGGTCTGGTGGTGGTGGCCAACGGCTGGGGGCTGGTCAAAGCCTTCCGGGGTTTTGGGGCGCGGGTTGTGGCCGGGGGTCAGACCGCCAACCCCAGCGTGCAGGACATCCTGGACGCCATTCGAAGCCTGCCCAACCCCGAAGTAATCGTGCTGCCCAACAACAGCAACGTGATTATGTCGGCCCAGCAAGCAGCCAGCCTGGCTGAGGGAAAGACCGTACACGTCATACCCACCCGCACCATGGGCCAGGGGCTGGCGGCCAGCGTGCTGTACCAGCCTGAGCTGCCCTCGAGCGAGCTCCTGCCCGAGATGGAAGAGGCCTCTAGACGAGCCGCCACCCTGGAAGTCACCCGGGCCAGCCGGAGCGTGGAGATAAGTGGGGTCAGCGTGACCGAGGGGCAGCCCATCGGCTTGCGTGATGACAAGCTGGTACTGGCAGCCGATACCCCCGAGGATGCCTTATTTAATCTGGTCAGCCTGGCGGTTCAGGAAAATGAGCGCGAGATACTCACCATTTTCCACGGCCCCACCCTTACCAAAGAAACCCTGGATGCCCTGACGGCTCGAGTTTCTCAGGCTTTCCCCGAGCTTAGCCTCGAGGTTCATCCGGGTGGGCCTGACCTCTACGACTACCTTGCCGTGCTGGAGTAGGCCCAAACCCCAGGTATAGGTGCTGTCCGGTGTGCAAACCGGACAGTTTTTGCATCCCGGCGTTACGGACTATGCCCCACACGTAATGTAGCCCCACTGATTTGTGATTGGAAAAACACGTGCAGTACGGCATAAATGCTACATTTTGAGCCGCAAATCCTGTCAGGCAGATGTCATGTTTAAAGATGAGAAATGTAAAGGAGTGCTTTAGGTTGGACTCATAAAACAGTGAGCCAAATAGGCCTTGTTAAGCAAGTAAATAAAAGACTCCCCGAATAAACCACATCTAGACGGCCCGGCTAAATGAGAGACGTAACGCCTCTTTCTAAGAGAACCTGAGAACTACCCCCTAACCTCGAGGTGTATGAGATGGTTACTGTATTTGCGAATTCCAATCCTGATCCTGCTGATTGCAGTGTTTGGATTAAGCTGGGCCCAGGCCCCCCGGGTGATGACCCTCAAGGCTACGGCCTACACCTCTTCGGTGCGAGAGACCGACAGCACGCCCTTCATCACTGCCACGGGTGCGCGCACCCGTATCGGCATCATCGCGGTTAGCCGGGATATGCTGCGCGAACTGCCCTATGGTTCTAAAGTGATGCTCGAGGATCTGGGCACCACCGGGGGCAAGGGCAAGGGCCGCTTCAACTACCTGTTCAAGGATCGGGTTTTTGTTGTAGAAGACACCATGCATCCCCGCAAGCGGGAGCGGCTCGACGTCTGGCTCCCCGACCGGAATACCGCCATTCGCTTTGGGGTACGCAACGTTCGGGTCACGGTGATTCAGCGGGGCCGGGGGTAAGGCCAACCCTGCCCGGAGCACGCCGCTAAGGGTGAGCGCGGATGTGGGCGCCCCTCAGGCAGGGCGAGGTAAGATGGTCGGGCCTGGGGGCGTAGCGCTGGGATTGTTGCACCGCTAAAGCACATCTGCTGCTGAAGTAGCTGGGGATGCTTTGAAGCTGCAAGCATCCATTGCAAAAACAGCAGGGTGCCCGACCCTCACCAACCCTATGCGGTTCATCTGGTTTCTTGCATCACGCTACCTGCGTCACCGCCGCACCCAGAGCCTCATCAGCCTGCTGGGGGTGGCGGTGGGCATTATGGTGCTTACCACTGCCCTTTCACTTACCAATGGCTTTATTAAGGGGCTGGTTGAAGCCACCCTTAAGGCCGTGCCGCACATCTACCTGCAAAGCCTGAACCCTGAGGAAAGCCCCCCACCTCCCCCCCACCCCCAGGTAGTGGGCCAGGCCCCGGTGCTCCTGACCAAGGCCCTCCTGACCCGCCGGGCTGGGGCGGGCCGCAGCGCCGGGGCCGACTTTGCCACCCTGATTGGGCTGGGGGACGGCGGAGAGGCAGTCTACCCCGAGCTCGACCTATCGCAGCTAAAGCCCGGTGGCATCGTGCTGGGCAGTGCCCTGGCCCGCAGCCTGGGGGCCTACCCGGGCGACAGGCTTTTTCTGGTTTCCATCAACCAGAAGCGCATCGAGCTAAGGGTGGTGGGCTCGTTTCAGACCGGCAACTACCTTCTCGATGCGGGCTTCGCCTTTACCACCCTGCAGGATGCCCGCGAACTGATGGAAGCCCCCACGGCCCTCTCGGGCTATCAACTCCGCCTGCGTGACCCTGAGCAGGCCCCGCAGGTGGGGCTGGCCCTGGCTGGGCGGCATTACTTCCCCCAGACCTGGCAGTCCAGCAACCGCACCCTGATCGAACAGCTGGCCCTGCAAAAACGGGTGATTGGTATCGTGGTCTTTTTGATTGTGGTGGTGGCGGCCTTGGGTAT
This sequence comes from Meiothermus cerbereus, assembly GCF_051297115.1. GTDB lineage: Bacteria > Deinococcota > Deinococci > Deinococcales > Thermaceae > Meiothermus > Meiothermus cerbereus_A. The sequence goes on along the minus strand of NZ_JBEVAL010000040.1, from coordinate 22,498 downwards.
GGCCAGCGTACTGGTGCTTACGGTCATCGAGAAAACCCCCGACATTGCGCTGCTGCGGGTAATGGGGGCCAGGGCCAATCAGGTGGCGGGGGTGTTTGCGCTTCAGGGCTTGGTGCTGGGCACGCTGGGTATCGCTTTGGGCAACCTGCTGGGCTTTGGCCTCTCCAGCTACTTTGCCTGGCGACCTGTAGAGATTCCGGGTGAGCTTTATTTCCTCACCCGCCTGCCGGTGGAGATCAAGGCTTCAGACTTTGTCTGGGTTTCGCTGCTGAGCTTGCTGGTGGTGCTGCTGGCTTCGCTTTTGCCGCTTTGGCGGGCTTTACGCATCAAACCAGGTGAAGTGTTGCGTTAAGGTTATGTCAACCCCGCCTGAGACTTTCAAATGTTTTTGATTTGTTCTTTCTTTGGGGCCCCGCCTGAAGCGTGGGTGGCAACGGCTCGAAAAGCTAGGGTGCTCTGGCAATCCCTAACGGAACGATTCAGGCGGGTATTCACACCGGCTGGATACATGGGCCAGCGCCGGTGCTTTGGCCTAGGGCCCCAGAGCACAAAGCCAAGCAGGCTCGAGGCCCGCATGGGCGCTTAGACTAAGGGTATGTTTGGCTTTTTTCGCAAACCTGATGAGCACCTCCAGCGCGAGGGCGATACGGCCTTCCGGGTACGGGTTCGCACAGCGCGCAATGGCGATATTGTGGAACTGCGGCTTACCAAGGGCAACGAGATTTCTGCCTCGGACGAAGGAGGGTACTATGTGCGTAAGATTATCGTGTCGCCACAGCATCTGGATCGGGCTGTGCTGGAAATTTGGTTCGACCACGCCTACCGCCCTAAACGCAAGCTGGTGGAGGGTGGCGAGCTGATTCCCATCCGCGATTGGACATAAAAAACCCCTACCCTGGAGGTAGGGGCGCATTCGCTGGGAGAAGGATTACTGTAGCTCGTCCTCGAGGTTGTCCATCAGCCGTTGGGCAAGGCTGCTTTGCTCCTCGCTGGTGAAGCCTTCATCGCTGCTGCTGGGATAACTGCGCCGCCCTCCTCCGGTGCGCTCGAGCTGGGGTTGCAGCTCGCGCAGGTCTAAGTAGCGGTCGCTCTGGTTGCGCAGCTCGAGGTCGGTGAGTTCGGGTACGCCCAGCAGGTGAATCTCCTTGCCCTGGGCCCGCAAGGCCGAAAGGGTGTGGGACAGGTCACCCGAACCGCTGGCTACTACAGCCCGCTCCCAGCGGGGTGCGGTAATGAGCAGGTCGGTGGCAATCATGGCCTCGAAGCGGGGGTCGCCATGGGTTTCGCGGCTGCGAACGGTGTAGCCCATAAACACCAGCGCATCGAGGAATTTTTGCTGACGTTCATCGTTGCTATCGGTGACGGGCGCATAGTAGAAGGCGTTGTAGAGGTCTTCGGGTTTGGAAAAAACCCCAATCGCCTTCCGGTGGTCAATGTTCCACCCCAAACGCTTGGCCGCATCGTACATGTAGGAGCCGTCAATAAACAAAGCCGTCTTCATCGTCTTTTGTCTCGCTTCCTGGTTTGCGGAGGGGCCATCCGCTACGCTAGATGCATGCTACATCTAGACAGCCCAATCTACTATCTCGGTGCGCTCGAGCGACCGTTGGTGATTCAGACAGGGCCACCCCTAGCTCTGCTCTTTACATCATGCGATATTGCCTGTCAATTTCCAAGCATCGTAACGGATTTGGCAGGTCTCGAGGTGCAGGCCGCCTGCGACTGGCGCGCAAAAGAGGAGCTTTTCAAGGCCTTGCTGTGGCAGGGTGTTGAAGTCTATCTGCTAAACCCCGACCCCCGCAAACCCCTGCAAGCAACACGCCATTCGGTGCGGGCCGCGCTGATTTACATACACAGCCACAAAAACCAGACCGCCTGCCTGTGAGTTTGCAATACGCACCTCAAGCGTTTGGCTCGGCCCAGCGTTACACAAACTGGGTACAAGACTGTGAAAAAAACTTGACCTTAGCCCTGAACCGTGCTCCTCTAAACCTCCAAAACCACCTTGCCAAATACGCTGCGTGCTTCCAGTAGGCGGTGTCCCTCGGCGGCCTGGCTGAGGGGCAGGGTTGCCCCCACCACAGGCAATAATCGCCCCTCCTCAACAAACTTCAGGATAGGGAAGAGGCGGCTTTTGGAGGCCATAGTGGAGCCAAAAATAGAGAGCTGACGGTAAAAGATGTGCGAAAGCGGGGTGGTGGCCTCGTAGCCCGAAGAGGCGCCTACCAGGCTAATCCGCCCACCCCAGGCGGTGGCCTTAATGACCCCCTCCCAGTACTGGGCTCCAGTATGGTCTACCACCGCGTCGGCGCCTTTGCCTCCGGTAAGCCTGCGAACTTCTTTGTGCCAGTCGGGCTGGCTGTAGTTGACCCCTTCATCTGCGCCCAGGGCTTTGGCTTTGGCCAGCTTTTCTTCGTTGCTGGCCGTGGCGATAACCCGTGCGCCGTGCAGCTTGGCGATCTGAATGGCCGCTACCGAGACCCCCGAACCCGCAGCCATAACCAGCACATCCTCGCCAGGCCGAACCTGTAGCTTGTCCACTACCATCTGCCAGGCGGTCAGGAAGGTGAGGGGCAACGAAGCGGCCTCGAGCCAGCCCAACCCAGCTGGCTTGGGCAAGATGTTGGCCGAAGGAACCGTGACCAACTCGGCATACCCGCCCCAGCGGTGTTCACCCAGAATCTGGTACTCAGGACAGAGGTTATCCTGCCCGCCCAGACAGCGCTCGCACCGACCACACGAGACCCCTGGGTTCACCACCACGGCATCCCCAGGTTTTATACCGCCAACACCAGCACCTACCGACTCCACCTCGCCAGCAATGTCGCACCCCAGAATGTGGGGTAGGGGAAGCCTGGGGCTGGCTACGCCCTTGCGCACCCAGACATCGAGGTGGTTGAGCGCCACCGCTTTCACGGCAACCCGCACCTGCCCGGCTTCCAGTGCTGGGGGGGCAATTTCGCCATAGCGCAAGACCTCCGGGCCTCCCCTGGACTCCATCCATACTGCTCGCATGGGGCGATTGTGCCATCTAATGCTGTGGCCGTCAAACCACAATCCGCGTGCCTGCTGTGCCCTCCAGAACCCCTTGCAGGATGCCCCGGGCACCCCTGGCGACGGTGGCCCAGGGGGCGCCTTTACGCAGCGCGTTCAGGGCTGCTTCGACTTTTGGAATCATGCCACCGGAGATCGTGCCTTCTTGAATTAAAGCCTGTACCTGTGACTGGCTAAGCTGTGGAAAGCGGCTCGAGGGGTCTTTGGGGTCGCGCAGCACCCCCACCACATCGGTCAGGAAGATGGTCGGCAGGTGTAGCGCTCCGGCGATGGCTCCGGCGGCGGTATCGGCGTTGATGTTGAGGGGGCCCTGGGCGTCGAGGCCGATGGGGGCCACCAGCGGGGTGAGCCCAGCTTGCAGCAGCTTTTGTAGTGTACCAGTGTTGACTTGGGTTACCTCGCCCACCCGGCCCAGCATGGGGTCTAACAAACGGGCCTGAAGCAGCTCTGCATCCCTTCCGGTCAAGGCCAGGCTGAGCCGCCCACGGCGAGAAAGCCCATCGGCAAGGTGCTTGCCCAGGGTGGTGAGAACCATCTCCACCACTTCCATCTGTTCGGGCGGGGTAATGCGCAACCCCTGATGAAAATGGGTTTCGAAGCCCATCCGGTTCAACCACTCGGCAATTCGGGGGCCACCCCCGTGTACCAGCACTAGGGGGCCGGGATAGGTGCTTATCTCATCGAGCAGCTCTCCTGCCTCCTTGAGACTACCCCCGATTTTTACCAGCAAAGCCTGTTCCATATTGACAATCATACCCAGCGCGGGGCCTTTGCTCGGCTTGACATGCCCCTAAGCGGATGTTACCCTTTTGAGTGCGCTTGCGTGAGCAAGTAGACAATTGGGCGATTAGCTCAGCGGGAGAGCACACGCTTCACACGCGTGGGGTCGTAGGTTCAAATCCTACATCGCCCACCAAGTCCAGGACGAGAAAAACCGGAGTCGCTAAGGCTCCGGTTTTTGCTTTATACCCCCAAAATCTTTCCATCGGGCCAACCCCCAAAGGGGTAGGGGCTGCGTGATGCTGTGCACATGGGCTCGAGGTTGGGGCGGAGATTTTACTGTTATGGACAGAAAATAAAAGCCCCACTTTGTGCTTCTCTCGCAAACCTGTACAATAAAGCGCTATGGCTGGGTTATTTTCGTTTCGCGGGGAAGACGTGGGTATTGATTTGGGCACCGCCTCGGTGCTCATTTATGTGCGTGGCAAGGGTATTGTGCTGCGGGAGCCCTCGGTTATCGCTATGGTGAGCGACACCAAAGAGGTCAAGGCAGTAGGGGCCGAGGCTTACCGGATGCTGGGGCGTACCCCTGGCAACATTGTGGCGGCGCGTCCCCTAAAAGATGGCGTAATCGCCGACTATACCCTGACCGAGCGAATGCTCACCCTGTTTATCAAGAAAGTCTTGCCGCCCTTGCGCTTTTTCCGGCCACAGGTGATGGTGGGTGTGCCTTCTGGCGTGACCGAGGTCGAGCGCCGGGCGGTGGTGCAAGCCATCGTGGAGGCAGGCGCCAAGCGGGCCTATCTGATTGACGAGCCCCTGGCCGCGGCCATTGGCGCGGGTATCAAAATTGCCGAGCCGACCGGCAGCATGGTGGTGGATATCGGGGGAGGTTCCAGCGACATTGCGGTTATTTCGCTCGGTGGAATTGTGCGTTCGACCAGCCTGCGTATAGCCGGTAACGAGTTTGACGATTCCATCATCCGGTATATTCGCAACAAGTACAACCTGCTGATTGGAGAACGCACCGCCGAGGATCTCAAGATAAAAATTGGCGCCGCCAAACATGTGCCGGGTGAGCAGGGTATGGTGGCCGAGGTGCGGGGCCGCGACCTGATTTCGGGTCTGCCCAAGAGCATCGAGGTGACCACTGATGATGTGGTAGAGGCCCTCAAAGAACCCCTCGAGAAAATCGTTCAGGGGGTAAAGAGTGTGCTCGAGATTACCCCACCCGAACTGGTGGCCGACATTATCGACCGGGGCATTTTGCTTACCGGTGGGGGCGCCTTGCTGCGCAACCTGGACCTGCTTCTGCAGGAGGCGACAGGGGTTCCGGTGGTGGTGGCCGAAAACGCGGTAGAGGCGGTGGCCCTGGGGACGGGCAAGGCCCTCGACATGCTCCACGTACTGCGAGACGCCCTGGTTACTTCCGATAACGTATTGAAGCGGTAGTCGAGGGCGCACAGGGCCAAGCCATAGGTTCAGGCTGCGCCATAATGGGCTTGCTAAACCCTGGAGGCTTCAGCGCTCAACTGGTATCAAAGACGCGGTATCCATGAACCCCACCCGAAGCGTTCGATTTAGGTCAGTGCAAAACCGGCTGGACAGGCGCCACTCCGGCCATTCCAGGCGGCCCAAGCAAATGATCGGACTGGCTAAGGGGAAACCATTGGGGGCCTGTTCTGAACGTTTAGCTGGGTATGCTGCTCTCTGAAATTGCCCAACACCTAGGAGGTCGCCTCGAGGGCCCCGACACCGATGTTTCCTGTCTGGCTGCCCCCGACCAGGCCCAGCCCGGCCAGCTGGTGGTGGTTCGGGAGGCCCGGTTTTTGCAGGCAGCGCTGGCCAGCGGGGCGGCCTTGTTGCTAGACGAAGCCAGTGCGTGTCCCCCGGCGGTCAGCCGAATTCGCGTGCCGTCGGTGCAAAAGGTCTGGCCGCTGGTGCTGGCCCTTTTTGACGTGCCCGAGACCTGGGCCAGCGTTGGCGTTCACCCTACGGCCACCATCGAGGCTGGGGCCATGGTAGACCCTACCGCCTCGATTGGGGCTTACGTGCTGGTGCGCCGGGGTGCTCGAGTTGGAGCCGGGGCGGTGGTTGCGCCTTATTGCCACATTGGCGAGGAAGCAGAAATTGGTCCCCGGACGGTGCTCGAGCCCCGGGTTACGCTCTATCCACGCACCCGTCTGGGGGCGGATTGCCACATTGGGGCCGGCACGGTGCTGGGGGTGGTGGGATTTGGATTTCAGGATAACCAGCGCCTGCCCCACACCGGTCGGGTGGTGCTGGAGGACGGGGTCGAGCTGGGGGCCAATTGCGTGGTGCAGCGCAGCGTGGTGGGGGAGACCCGTATTGGGGCCCGCAGCAAAATCGGCGACCTCACCGACATCGGACACAACGTCCAGATAGGCAAGGATGTGGTAATGGTGGGCAGCAGCGCCATTGGGGGCAGTGCGGTGGTGGAGGATGGGGTGCTGATGGGGGGGTGGGTGGTGATTGCGGACCATGTGCGGGTGGGCCAGGCTGCCCGGCTTACCGGCGGTAGCAGCATCTCAAAAGACGTTCCCGCCGGGGAAACCTGGGCCAGCGGGATTCCCGCCCAGCCTGCTCTAAAGCATTGGCGGCGGCTGGCGCTGCTGGACTGGCTGGCCAGCGTAGAGCGCACCCTGCGGCAGCTGCTTAACCAGGGGCGTTAAAGATTTCTTTGAAGCCTTATGACGATACGTGGAATTGGTCTTCACAGCGGTGAATTCAGTACGGTACGGTTTCATCCAGCCGAGGGGCCGGTGCGTTTTAGGGTGGGGAAGCTCGAGTTTCGCCCCCTGGCCTCGACGGTGGTTGATACCACCCGTTGCACGGTTTTGGGCCAGCAAAACCTGCGTCTGATGACGGTTGAACACCTGCTGGCAGCGCTATTTATTCGGGGAATTTGGGAAGGCCTGGTGGTCGAGATAACCGGTTCGGAGATACCCATTCTGGATGGCAGCGCCAGGGAGTGGCTGGCGGCCTTAGCGGGTTTTCCGGCGCTTGGCCCCCAACCTGTGCCGCTTAATGGAGCCATCCGGGTGGAGGAAGGGCGCAGCAGCGTGCTGGCCCAGCCGGGTGAGCAGTTTTCCCTTACCGCAACTGTACTTTTCCCCCATCCCAGGATTGGCTACCAGCAGGTGCAGTGCCCCCCGACGCCGCTGGAAGAACTGGCTGCAGCCCGAACCTTCGGCTTTTTGCACGAGGTAGAACAGCTGCAGGCCCGCGGGCTGATCAAAGGGGCTTCTCTGGAGAACGCCCTGGTGTTTAGTGAGTATAGCTTTGTTAATACCCCCCGAATGCTGCACGAACCTGTGTGGCACAAGGCTCTGGATTTTCTGGGCGATTTGTACCTGGCTGGTCGGCCCTACCGGGGCCAGTTTGTAGCCCACCGGGCCTCGCACCGGCTGCATGTGGAGCTGGCAAAGCTGCTTCAAGGCTAAGGCCCTCAACAGAAGCGTTTCTAGGGGTTAGAGCGCTCTTCACAAATATTGAGCTGCTCACAACTTGATTGCTTTGTCCTGTACAGCACGGTGGCCTCCCGGATGGGAGGCCGCGCCTGTGAAGCGTGCGATAAAGACACCTCGAGGTCATGCCGTCTCTGTGGTGGCGTCCTGTTTTGAAGGTGCTGTGGCGATCTTTGCTGCAAGCCCACCTGGCAAAGTCCTGTACGGCCTCAAAAGTGAGGGGTGTCACCCCAGCAGCCTGTGATTTTCCTGAGCCTTTGCTAAAGACAAAGCGGGCGAAAAGTGGTTGTAAATGGGGGTTAAGTGTATCATCCTGCTTGGGAAGCTGGGCTTTTGCATCACGTCACGAGGATTCTATGGAGCTAAATGTTGGCGTTGTGGGTGTTGGTGTAATGGGGACGTACCACGCTCAGGTATATGCAGGGTTGCCAGGGGTTCGACTGGTAGGGGTGGCCGATCCAGACCCTTTTCGCCAGGCCGCTATTGAGCAGGATTTAGAAGTACCGGCCTTTGCCAGTCCGGTGGAGTTGCTTGGTAGGGTTCAGGCGGTCTCGATTGCCTCGCCTACCTCGCTACACTACGAACAGGCCCGCATGTTTTTGGAGGCTGGGGTACATGTGCTTCTGGAAAAGCCCATGACCCGCACCATGCAAGAGGCGAAGGAGCTGGTGCGCCTGGCTGAAAAACGCGGGGTTGTTTTGCAGGTAGGGCACATTGTGCGCTTTTACCGGGCCGTAAATGACCTGATGAGCATGGTCAAGACCCCCTGGGTGCTCGAGGCCCGCCGCATAGGCAACAACCGCCGGATACGCGACATCGGGGTGGTGCTCGACCTGATGATTCACGACCTGGATCTGGTGCTGCTGCTTTTGCGAGAAAAGCCTCTGCACTACAGTGTGGTGGGTCGGCAGGTGGAGGGGCTGGACGAGTACGCCCAGGCAGTGGTGGATTTTCCTTCGGGAGCCCGGGCGCTTTTTACTGCCAGCCGAATTTCGCCCCAGGCCGAGCGTTCGCTGACCATTACCCAGCCCGGTGAAGTGTTGCGCCTGGACTTCAACAGCGAGTACACCGAGCTTTCGTTGCACCGCTCGCCCCCTGTGCAACCCGACCCCGACCGGGCCGAGCCCAACGGGCGCACCCAGGTGCAGACCGAGCGCATTGCCATTCACAACGACAACCCCCTGCGTCGCCAGCTCAAACATTTTGTGGATCGAATTCAGAAGGGGGAACCCTCACTGACAACCCTCGAGGACGACCTGCAAGCCCTCGAGCTGGCCCTCGAACTTTCCCGTGCCCTACAGCCGGTGATGGCCCGCTAGCGCCAGAAAGCCACCGCTGGGTTTGCCCGGCCCTGGTCTCCAACCTCCGACCCTTTAGTATTAAGCCGTGGACATTTATCAAATCCTGAAGCTTTTGCCCCACCGCTATCCTTTTTTGCTGATCGACCGGGTTCTGGAAGTCGACGAGAAACGTTTTCGGGCCTTAAAGAACGTAACCTTCAACGAGCCCCACTTCCAGGGGCATTTTCCTGGCTACCCCATAATGCCGGGGGTGCTGCTGATTGAGGCCATGGCCCAGGGCTCGGTGGCGGTGGTAACCCAGCAACCAGAGTACAAGCCAGGGGGGCTGGTTTTTTTGGTAGGGGTTGAAGAGGCCCGCTTCAAAAAGCCGGTGGTTCCGGGCGATACGCTTATTCTGGAGGGGGAATTGCTGGCGTATCGGCGGGGGTTGGGAAAAGTCAGGGTTGAAGCCCGCGTAGAAGGCGAGCTGCGGGCCGAGGCCACCTTAACCTTTGTGCTGCGTTCTGAGACGGGAGGGGCGGTCTAGTGAGCCGGATGACCATCCACCCAACGGCAGTGATTTCGCCCAGGGCCCACCTGGCTTCCGATGTTAAGGTGGGGCCTTACGCGGTAATCGAGGGCCCCTGTGAGATTGGCCCTGGCGTAGAACTAGGGGCCCATGCGGTGATTCACCCATTTGTGCGGCTATTGGCGGGGGTCAAGGTGGGGCCGCACGCGGTGCTGGGGGGTGAGCCGCAAGACCTGAGCTTCAGGGGACAGGAGACCTGGCTCGAGGTCGGTGAAAACACGGTGTTGCGCGAAGGGGTGATCCTGCACCGCTCTACCCGTGAAGAACAACCCACCCGCATCGGCTCGAGCTGCTACCTGATGGGCCACGTTCACGTGGGCCATGACGCCCAGGTGGGCAATGGGGTCATTCTGACCCAGGGGGTAGCGGTAGCGGGACACGTCGAGATTGGCGACTACGCGGTGATAGGGGGGCTGGCCGGCATCCACCAGTTCGTGCGGATTGGAACCCGGGCCATGATAGGGGCCCTCTCCAAGCCCACCCGGGACGTCCTGCCCTTTACCCTGGCCGAAGGCAGCCCGGCCCTGCACTACCGCCTCAACACGGTGGGGTTGCGCCGGGCGGGCATCACTGGCGAGCGCTACCGGGCGCTCGAGCAAGCCTTCCGGGCTGTGCGCGAAGGCCGCCCCCTCGAGGCCCTGCCCGATACCGAGGAAGTGCAGACGCTCAAAGCCTTCCTGGCTGCTCCTTCCCGGCGTCAGCTCTCGGGCTTTGTGCGGGGTGAGCCGGGCTTTGAAGGATAAGGCCAAAGGCCACGCCTATGCCACCGAATAAGCTGCACCAAGGCAAGATGCTGGACGAAATTTTGCTCCTGACCAACGGCCCCGGCGAGCTTTCGACCTGGGTACCGCCGGTGCTCTCGCGCCTACGGCAAGAAATGCCGGAGGCCCGTATCGAGCTGTTCTTGATTCGCGACCAGTTTGCTGCCGGAACCGAGCAGGCCAAGGCCAAAGGGCTCTGGCTGGATGCCCTTTCGGGCCGGGCAGAGCTGGCCCGCAGGCTGCTGGGACGCAAATCCAGGGGGCGGGGCATGGTGTTAATGCTGGGGGGTGCGCCCCGCGATGCGGTTTTGCTGGGCCGGGCCACGGGCTACCCCGCTTTTTCCTACACCTTCGACGCCAGGGCCCACCACCCTGGTCTGCGAGCGGTGCTGGTGGATTCCGCGCGCACCAAAGCGGCCATGCAGGCTCGAGGGGTAGACCCGGCCCGCATAGCGGTGGTGGGAAATCTGGTGGTGGACGCCCTGAAGGAATCGCCCGTGCAGCCTGCCCCCGAGGCCGATGTGCTGCTGTTTGCGGGTAGTCGCCCCTTTGCCGCTCGCTACCTGCTGGGATTTTTGCTGGCGGCCGCCGAGCAGATGGCTGCTCGGCGGCCTGAACTCAGGTTTGCCTGGGTGCGCAGCCGTCTGCTGCCGGAAGCGGTGGTGGCCGAGGCGCTGGAGGGTAGGCTGGTGAAAGATATAGGCGGGGTGAGCGCAGGCTGGGCAGGGGGGTGTTTGAGAACCCAGCATGGCCTCGAGGTGGCCGTACTGGACGAGCCCCAGCGCTACTGGGCCATGCGCCGGGCCTCCCTGGCCATCACCATTCCGGGCACCAATACCCTCGAGCTGGCCCTGGCCGGCCTGCCTTCGCTGGTGCTTTTGCCCTTGCACAAGCCGGAGATGCTGCCGCTTGAGGGCATCTGGCACTGGCTTTTGAGTTTACCGGGGGCCAGAACCCTCAAGCAGAATTTTGTCGGGCGCACGGTTGCGCGCATACCCCACCTGGCCCTGCCCAACCAGTGGTTGGGCGAACGGGTTTTCCCCGAAATGCGTGGGGTTTTTGGCCCTGCTGAGGTGGCTGCTATGGGCCTCGAGCTCCTCACGCCCGAGCGAACCCAGGAGGTGCGGGCCAAGCTGCAACGCCTGGAAGCCCTGCCCGGCGCTGATAATCTGGTGGGGTATGTGCTGGAGCACAGCGGGTAAGGCCCTGCCGTTTCGTTGCCCGTAGGGGTAGCCTTGGCTGGGGCATACTTAGCTCCAGATTTCCCTTGTGCCCGCACTGCTTAATATGAACCCTACCGGAAGCGCTCCGTTTAGAGCAGGCCACAACCTCCCAGATTTGTAGGCTGCTCCTGCCAGTGCTTCAGGTGGGGCCTCAGCCAAAAGAACGAACCAAGGACACCTCTTCTAACCCTATGAACCTCCTCCAACTTCTACGTCCCTTCTGGTCGCAAATCCTGCTGGCTGCTGGGTTGGCGGTGCTGCCTGCCCTTGCCCAGGCCTGGTTGCCGGGGCGGGTGGTCAAGCCCCTTTTCGACCAGGTGCTTTCCGGAGAGTTTGAGCGCCTGGGCCAGGTGCTCTGGGCCGGGGCTGGGCTGCTGTTGTTGCTGGTGGTGAGCGGGTATGCGCTGGAAGCCTTTATGGGCTATATCTCGGTCAAAATTCCGGCGGTCTGGCGGGAGCGGGTGTTCGAGCGCCTGCTGCAGACCGACCTGATGGCCCTTCCGCCCTCTTCCGGCGGGCTGACCGGGCGGCTGGTGGGCGATTTGAAAGAGCTCGAGGGCTTTTTGTTTTATAGCCTGGGGGGGCTTCTGATGCAGGGCGTGTTGCTCCTGGCCCTGCTCTGGCAGCTTCTGCTGCACTACACCCAGCTCACCCTTTACCTGCTGCTCATACTGCCGCCGATGGCTTTGCTGCTGGGCTGGATTGGAACCTGGGTTACCCATTACAGCCGCCGAACCCAGGCCGCCCTGGAGCGGCTGGCCAGCCGCATGGCCGAAGGTTTTGCGCGCCTGGAGTTAATTCGGGCGCTGCACCTGGAAGGCTTTATGCGCGAGCGCTTTCGCCGCAGCAACCAGCAACAATACCGGTTGGGGCGCACCCGCAGCCTGATAGCCGCTTTGAACCTGCCTTTAGGACAACTCGCCACCACCTCCATTCTGGGTTTGCTGCTTTTTTTGGGGGTGGGCGCGGTAGAGCGTGGGCAGATGACGCCAGGCGACCTGACGGCCTTTCTGAGCCTATTGGCCCTGGCCATCACCCCCCTCCAGGTGCTGAGCCGCATTGGCACTGGGTTTGCCCAGGCCGAAGGGGCAGCAGCCCGCCTGATGGAGCTGCTAAAGCTGCCCCAGGCCCCTGTCATGGGCCAGCTCCAACCCCAGGCCCTGGCAGGGGAGCTCGAGCTGCGCCAGCTTAGCTTTGCCTACCCCGGTAGCCCGGCCACCCTGCAAGACCTTAACCTGCGCATAAAACCGGGTTCATTCACAGCCATTGTGGGCCCCTCGGGTGCAGGCAAGAGCACCCTGCTGCGCCTGCTTCTGGGCCTGTACCGCCCCAGTGAAGGGCAGGTTTTGCTGGATGGGCGCGACCTGCAAAGCTACGACGCCCACTGGCTGCGTTCCCGCCTGGCCTGGGTACCCCAGGAACCTTTGTTGTTTGCCGGAACCGTGCAGGAAAACCTGGCTGCTTTGGCCCCCGAAGCCACCCCGGAGGCCATGCTAAAAGCCCTGGCGACGGTGGGCTTGCAGGCCGAGATAGGCCTCTCAACCCTGCTGGAAGACGATGGTGGGGGGCTTTCGGTGGGGCAGCGGCAGCGGTTGGCTATTGCGGCGGCGCTGTTGCGCGAGGCCCGGGTGCTTTTGCTCGACGAAATTACCAGCGCCCTGGACCGCAGCAGCGAGGGGCAGGTGATGGCCGCCCTCGAGGCCGCTCGAGCGGGCCGCACGGTGATTGTGGTGGCCCATCGCCTCACCACCGTGCAGCAGGCCGACCAGATTGTGGTGATGGAGGGGGGTCGGATTGTGGAGGTGGGCCGCCACGCCGAGCTGATGGCCCTGGGTGGGGTTTACGCGGGGCTGTGGCAGGGGTAGGTGGGCCGTCGGCTGCTAGAATTGGCCCTGGCGTAGCCGCCCGCTGTTTTGTGCTACTCAAAACCGGCCTGCTGGCTTGCGGGTCTGGCAAAAAGAAGAAGATAAAGAACATTTTTTTGCGCTGCTGTGGGAGGCTTATGCAGGAATACCTGAAAAAAGCTCGAGGGGGCCGGGTGGTGCAGACCCCCTTTTTGGAAGCTGATGCGCTGGAGGAGCTGCGCCGCCTGGCTAAGCAGGAAGGCATCCGCCTCGAGGCCTTTGGGGGCCTGCCGCTGGCCTCGAGGCAGGTGGCGGTGCTGTTCCCCGAGCACATCCCCGCGGTGGCCGACCCCACCCTGGTGGTGTTCCTGGCCTTTGAGGGGGATCTGGAGGCGCTCGAGGACAAACTGCGCGCAGCACTAAAGCCAGAACTGCTGGGCGATATTGAAGAGACCCGAGAAGGCTTTTTACTGGCTACCCTGCCCAAAGGACTCAAAACCCTACAAGAATTGGGAATCCAGGCCCAGGAAGCTGCCCCTGAGCAGCTGCCCAAAGCGCGGGAACGCACCCGCAGCGTGGTGGTGCCCAGCTTGCGGGTAGACGTGGTGGGGGCCAAGGGCTTTGGGGTTTCGCGCACCTATTTTGCCCAGGGGGTCAAGGCCGGCAAGGTCAGGCTGCGGGGCAAAACCGCCTCTGCCAGGGACGAAATAACCGAGGGTGACCACCTGCTGGCCGAAGGGCTGGGCAGCCTGATGGTCAAAAAAGTGCTGGGCCAGACCAAGCGGGGCAACGTGAAGCTGGAGCTCGAGGTTCAGCGGTCTGGGTAGCGTTTGTTACCACCGTCATTGTTCAATTTTCTCTGAAGACCACTTGTGCCACTTCTAGGTTGCGAGCTTCTCTTGTAGCCAGGTGGTGATGTCGTCGGATATCTGCTGGGCCAGCGGGTCTAGAAGCATATCGTGCTGGCTTGGGTAGATGCGGTACTCCTTGTGGGGGCCGCCGATGAGGTCAAAATAGCGCTGCACTGCGGCTTTGGGCACGGAGTCGTCGTGGGCGGCCTCGAGCACTAAAGCCGGGGCCCAGACCCGCGGCAGCAGCTCGGGCAGACGTTGCTGGAGCGCAATTAACTGTGACAGGGCCGAGGTGGGAAAGTTGGGGTAGTTGGGGCTTTTGGCTCGCCGCCGGGCTTCTTCGGCAGGGTCGGTGCTGTGGGCCCAGGGTTTGATGGGGTGCAGCAGGGGGGCCAGGTAGGCCATCCGGTTCTTGAAGCCCAGGGCGGGGGCCAGGGCTACCAGGGCGGCGGTTTTGTGTTCGGCGGCCAGCCAGCCCGCCAGCAACCCCCCCATCGAGAGCCCTACCACGGCCCTGGGTTCGGGTAGCGCCAGATAAGCTTCGCGGGCGGTCTGGAGCCAATCCTGCCAGCGCACGCCCCGCAGGTCTTCGGGCCGGGTGCCGTGGCCGGGAAGGGTGGGCTGGGCCACCTTGAACCCGGCTTTGCGCAGCGTTTCGGGTAGGGGCCCCATGGTCAGGATAGGGTGAGAGGTAAAACCGTGTAGAACCAGAACGTTTGACATGAGCCAGCCTTAGCATACCGTATGCAGGCTCTGCACACGGTTTCGCCAGACCCCTCTCCAAAGCCACAGGGAGGGCTCAACCCCGCTCAGCTTTGACCTGAAGCCCGTGTTAGGGCCTGATTCATCACAGATTGCTGGCCTGGGCCGCTTGCAGGAGTCTTTAGCCTTTGTTGTCCACCACCAGCACCCGAAAGTCGTTGAGATTGTTGGCGGTCTCACCAGTGATGAGCAAATCTCCCAGGGCCTGGAAAAACCCGTGGGCATTGTTGTTTTGTAGCAAAGCTTTGATATCCAGGCCCATCTGGTGGGCCTTCTGCCAGGTGTCGGGCCGCAGGATAGCTCCAGCCGCCTTGGTGTTCCCATCTATGCCATCGGAGTCGGCGGCCAGGGCCCAGAGGCCCTCCTGGCGCAGATAGAAAGCCAGCCAGCCCAGAAACTCCTGGTTGCGCCCCCCTTGGCCCGACCCGCGCACCGTCACGCTGGCCTCGCCGCCGGAGAGCAGCACCACCGGAGGGCGGAAGGGCTGGGCGTGGGCGCGGATGCTCTGCACCAGGCCGGCATGGAAGCGGGCCAGCTCGCGGGCCTCGCCCTGGAAGCGGTCGGAGAGGATGACCGCTCTATACCCCTGGGCCTGCCAGAAGCGCTGGGCGGCCTCGAGCAGAACCTGGTTGCTGCCTATAAGCCGGTTTTCCACCCGCTGGAAGAGGGCCTCGCCCGGCTTGGGCGATTCGGCCAGGGCGCCTGTGCTTCCCTCGATCAGGTGCGCGCGCACCTGGGGGAAGTCCAGGCCATACTTGTCGAGCACCGCCAGGGCCTCGGCAAAGGTGGTCTCATCGGGCACGGTGGGCCCCGAGGCAATCACCGAGAGGTCATCGCCCGGTACGTCGGAAAGGTACAGGGCCAGAATACGGGCCGGGGTGGCTGCCGCCAGCCGCCCGCCCTTGATCCCAGAGAGGTGCTTGCGTACCGCGTTGATCTCCTGGATATCGGCCCCCGAGCGCAAAAGCGCCTGGGTCAGGGCTCGTTTGGTGGGTAGGTCAATGCCCCAGGGTGCACACAAGAGCGCGCTGCCACCCCCCGAGACCAAAAGCAGCAGCAACTCGTCGGCTTTGAGGCGGCTGACGGCTTGCAGGACTTTTTTTGCGGCTACCACGCTCTGCTTGTCGGGTACAGGGTGGCTGGCCGGTATGATCTGGCCCCCATCTGCTTGAGGCCAGATGCGGCCTTCCTCGGCCTTGGGCACCGCTATGAAGGGAACCTGGGGAAACCGCTCTCGGGCGGCGGCCAGCATGCTCATGGCCGCTTTTCCCACCGAAACGATAAGCGCGGGCGTTTCTTGCGGCAGGTGCGCTGCGGTGAGGCGGGCGGGGTGGGTTTGCGCCAGGGCGTGCTGGAAGCTGGCGACGAGCAGCTCGCGCATAGGTGGCATTCTATCCGGAATGGCCGCGACAAAGCCTATCACCACAGGGTTAAGGCCGCTAGAGGTCGAGGGGTGCGCGGCGGGTAGCCTTCGATGTTCAACGCGATTTTACCGCTCTGGCAGGATGGGTTTACCGGCGTAGGCCCGCTCGAGCAGCTCGAGGGTGTGCAGCACCGGAATTTCCCGCCCCAACTTACGCAGGTGGCTTTGGATCTGGGTAAAGCAGCCGATGTTGCCAGTAACCACCAGCTCGGCCCCGGTAGCCAGGATGTGGCGGGCTTTGCGTTCGCCCAGGGTGGCGGCAATTTGGGGCTGCTCGAGGTTATAGGTGCCCGCCGAGCCGCAGCACAGCTCCCCCTCGGGAATCTCCAGGAGCTCGAGGCCGGGGATGCTTTGTAGCAGTTGGCGCGGCTCGGCCCGTACCTGCTGGGCGTGGGCCAGGTGGCAGGCGTCGTGGTAGGCCACCTTGAGGGGCTGTTGCAGCGGGGGCACTTCCTTCAGGCCCAGCTCGACCAAAAAGACCGAGACGTCCTTGACTTTAGCCGCGAGTTGGCGGGCCTGGGCCTCTTCAGCTTCGCCCTGGAAGAGCAGGGGGTACTCCTTGAGGCCCGAGCCACAGCCGGCGGCATTGGTGAGGATGGCCTCGTAATCGCCGGCAAAAGCTTTGAGGTTGTTGCGGGCAAACTGCAAGGCCCGCGAGCGTTCGCCGGTGTGCATGGCCAGGGCGCCGCAGCAGCTTTGGCCTGGGGGGATCACCACCTCGACGCCATTCTGGGCCAGTACCCGCAGGGTGGCGCGGTTGAAATTGGGCTGCAAAACCTGCTGGGCACAGCCGGCCAGAAAGGCCACCCGGGCCCGCCGCTGGCCTTCTGCTGGAACCACCGCGGGCAGGGGTTCCTGCCTGGGCAACCCATCGGGGAGGAGCTCGAGCGGAGCCTTGAGCAAAGGCGGCAGGAGGGGCTTCAGGAGCTTGCCCAGCTGGCCCAGCCGGGCCGCGGCGCGGAAACGGGAGGGGTAGGGGAGGGTCTCCTGGATAGCCATGCGAAAGAGCTTCTGGAAGGGGGAGCGGTGGCGCTTGGGCTCGCTCCAGCCCCGGTAGGTGGAGATGAGTTCACCGTAGGGAACCCCGCTGGGGCAGGCCGTGACGCAGCCCTGGCAGCCCAGGCACTTGTCCAGGTAGGGCTGGGCTTCCTCTAGTTGCAGGCTGCCTTCCAGCACCTCCTTCATCAGGAAGATGCGCCCCCTGGGGGAGTCCATCTCCTCGCCCAGAACCTGATAGGTGGGGCAGGCTGGCAGGCAGAAGCCGCAGTGCACGCAGGCCTCGATGGCGTGGGCCATGATCTGCCCCTGGGGGCCGAGTTGTTCGACGTCTATCTTGTGCTGCATACGCTTTCCTAGGAGGACTGGGGTAAATCTGGGCTGAAGCGGCCCTGAGGGTCTAAGGCTACGGTCACTTTGCGACCCAGCGCGTGTGCCAAGTCTATTCCAATCTGGGGCCGCGGCGTAGCGCCCTTCAGAACCAGGCCCGACAGGTTTTGAGAGCGGAGCAGGGCATCCAACCGGTCGAAGGTATCGTTCCAGGCCAGGTACAGCAGGTTGCCGGCGCTCATATAGCGCCTGGGAGCGCCGCCCAGTGCTTTTTCCAGGGCGGGGATCTGCCGGGCCGCGAGCGCAACCTTGACCAGGCCGCCTTCGCCCAGGTTCAGGTGGTTCAGGTGGCGCCAGTACTGGGTTTCAGTATCGCCCTGCAGGACTTCGCCGTTTCTGCTTAAAAAGGATTGGAGCCGTTCCAGCCGGGCCGACAGGGCCTCGGGCAGGCCGCCCAGGCGCAGGGTGAGGGTGGCGGGGGGCTCGAGGTCGAGGGCGTAGAGTTCGATGGGCGAACCCGCCAGCTTGTAGAGGGCTTCCAGGGCCGCTTCCAGCCCAGGAAAGGTGACCCGCAGGGTGGCGGTGGCTTTGGGGAAGGGAAAAACCTTGAAGGCCAGCTCAGTCAGGATGCCCAGCCGCCCCAGGCTGCCCACCATCAGCTTAGGCAGGTCGAACCCGGCGGCATTCTTGACCACCTTGCCGCCCCCCCGTACCAGGTTGCCCTCGCCGTCCACAAACTGCACCCCCAGGATAAAGTCGCGCACCCCGCCGTAGCGCTGGCGCAGGGGGCCAGAAAGCCCCGCCGCTACCGTGCCCCCCAGGGTGGCCCCCTGCTCGACCAAAGGGGGGTCGAAGGGCAGGTACTGCCCGTTTTGCGCCAGCAGTTGTTCCACTTCGGCCAGCCGGGTTCCGGCTTTGGCCACCAGCACGTACTCGCCCGGGTCATACTCCAGCACCCCCGACAGGCCGCTCAGATCTAGCACGGCCTGGCCCTCGCCGGGTGTGGAGAGCGCCGGTTTGCTCCCACCCCCCCGGGGCAGAACTCGAGGGTGGCTGCGCACGGCTTCCTGCACCTCGGCGGGGCTGGTGGGGTAGAGCGCATTGGCGGTCATTTTTTACCCCCTACCCAGATGCCACAGCAAAAAAACCTACTCACGCGAGATCACCCCAGCTTTTTCCAGGGGATGCGCCCCGGCATGCTTGAGCGCGGGGGCTTCGCCTCCAGGGAACATCTTGCCCCGGTTCGATAGCTCGAGGGGGTCGAGGGCCCGGCGGATGCGCTGCATGGCGGCCAGGTCGGTCTCGGAGAACATCTCGGCCATATAGGCTTTTTTCTCCATGCCCACCCCGTGCTCGCCGGTGATGGAGCCGCCCAGCGCCACGCACAGGCGCAGAATCTCCCCGGCCAGTTCCTCGGCCCGCTCGAGCTCGCCTGCCACCCGCCCGTTGTACAGGATCAGGGGGTGCAGGTTGCCGTCGCCCGCATGAAATACGTTGGCTACCCGCAGGCCATAGCGCTCCGAGAGCCGCTCGATCTCCTGCAGGGCCTGGCCCAGCCTGGAGCGGGGAACCACCCCGTCCTGCACGATGTAGTCCGGCGAGAGCCGCCCCACCGCCGAGAAGGCGGCTTTGCGCCCTTTCCAGATCTTCATGCGCTCCTCCGCACCCTGGGCCACCCGCACCTCGTAGGCCCCCGAGCCTCGGATGACCTCGTCGAGGTGGCGGGCCTCGGCTTCGACCTGGGGAATTTCGCCCTCGAGCTCCACAATCAACAGCGCGCGGGCCTCTTTGGGGTAGCCTGCCCGGACTGCGGCCTCGGCGGCTTCGATGGCCAGCGAGTCCATAATCTCCATGGCGCCTGGCAAAAGCCCCGAGGCCACCACCGCCGCCACCGCATCGCCAGCTTTGGCCAGCGAGTCGTAGGCCGCCAGCACGGTGTGGTAGGTCTCGGGCTTGGGCAGCAGGCGCAGGGTGATCTCGGTGGCGATGCCCAAGAGCCCCTCGCTGCCCACAAACAAGCCCAGCCAGTCGGGGCCGGTGTTTTCCAGGCTTTCGCTGCCCAGCTCCACCGTCTCGCCGTCGGGCAGCACCACCTTGGCCGCCAGCACGTGGTTGGAGGTCATGCCGTACTTGAGGCAGTGGGCCCCCCCGGAGTTGAAGGCCAGGTTCCCCCCGATGGTCGAGACCGGCTGGGAGGAGGGGTCGGGGGCGTAGTAGAGGCCGTAAGGCGCAGCGGCCTGGGAGACCTGCAGGTTGATATAACCCGGTTGCACCACCGCAATGCGCTCTTTGGGCTCGAGCCGCAAGAGTTTGTTCATGCGGTTGAGCCCGATCAAAAGCCCCCCTTCGATGGGCAGCGAGCCCCCCGAAAGGCTGGTACCGGAGCCCCGGGCCACGTAAGGCACCTGGTGCTGGGCACAAAAGCGCACCGCCGCCACCACTTCGTCGTGGCTCTCGGGCAGCACCACCGCCAGGGGCCGGGCCCTAAAGGCCGTGAGGGCGTCGGACTCGTAGGGTGCGAGTTCGCCCGGCCTATAGAGCAAGCGGCTGGGCGGGAAGAGGCGCGTTAACTCCTGCAAACCTGGGTTCATGGGCATCCCCTAGGGTGAGTTCTGCTCCACGCTGGCTCGAGAAGGTTGTGGGTATTGCTGGCTACAGTTTTCACCTATGCCCCCTGCTGTGCTTTGAAGCTAGCCTTATTCTGAGGTTTTGTCAATATATAAAACTATTTTTTACAGGTAAAAAATACCATCTCCCATGCCTCGGCTATAGGGCCCGATAAAAAGAGGTCTGGCTCGAGCCAGACCTCGAAAAGCCTATTTTTGCCGAACCGTGCCGGGCCATTGCGGCAACCGCAATGAAGGCCAAACTTGTCCGATGGAGGGGCCCTAACGCAGCAAAAACGGATTGAAGCGGGTGTCGCGGTCGTAGTAGTCTTCCTTTTCGCTTCGCTTCAAAAAGCCAACTACGCCGTAGGTAACGGGGGTCAGGAGCACCTCGAGGCCGACCTTAAAAATGTAGTTCGAGACAAATACCGTCCAGAGCAGGTTGTTGTCCCAAACACCATAGAAGGCCACCAGCAGAAAAATGGCGGTATCCAGCCCCTGCCCTACCAGGGTGGAAGCTATGGTACGCAGGGCCAAAAAGCGCCCCTGGGTAGCCACTTTGAGCCGGGCCAGGATATAGCTGTTGGCGAACTCCCCCACCCAGTAGGCCACCAGGCTGGCCAGCACAATGCGGGGAACCAGGCCCAGGATGGTGGAAAATGCCTCGGCGGTTTTTTGGCTAAACTCGTCGGTGGGTGTGGGTAAGGCCCCCACCAGACCAAAGGTGAGCGCAGACAGCAGCAGCAAAAAGAAGCCAATCCAGATCACCCGGCGGCTTCGCTTATAGCCGTACACCTCGGTGAGCACGTCGCCAAAAATGTAGGCCAGCGGAAACAACACCGTACCACCATCAAAGGTAAAAGGGCCCAGGAGCACCACCTTGGTCGAGGCGATGTTGGAAACCACCAGCACCCCTACGAACAGGGCTGTGATGATGTCAATGTAGCGATAGCTTTTCATAGTTTGCATTTGAAGACTATCTTTTTGAATCCGGTACTAGGGGCTTTGAGAACCGTTATGTGGGTCGACTTTAGGGGCAGGGCCGCAGCAGGTTGATTGAGTTTGCTAGCACTTTGGGGCTCCTGCAAGCTCACAGCGCCACAGCTGCTTTTAGGCCTGCGAGGTGATGAAGGGCAGGTTGCGGTCAAACTGGCTGCGGTCGAGGCCGTAGCCGTACACGAAAGCATCCTCAATTTCGAAGCCCAGGTAGTGGATGGGAACCTGAACCTGCCGCCTGGAGGGCTTGGAAAGCAGGGCGGCAATTTTGAGCGAGGCGGGTTGACGGGCTTCCAGCATACGCAGCAGGTAGTTGATGGTGATGCCAGTATCCACGATGTCTTCGACAACAATTACCTGGCGGCCCGCAATGGGCATGCGCAGGTCCTTTAGCAGCTCCACCTCACCGCTGGTTTTCTGGGCATCGCCATAGGACGAGACCGCCAGGAAGTCCATGGTTAGCGGCATGTCGATGGCCCGTACCAGGTCGGCCATGAAGATGAAAGCACCGTTGAGCACGCAGACCAGATGGGGCTCCTGACCCTGGTAATCAAGTTTTATCTGTTCGCCCATCTCGCGTATGCGGGCGGCGATTTGGGCTTGGCTGATTTGTACTTTGCCGTTTCCGGGACGAAAGACGCTCACTGCTCGATTCTACGGTACTCTTATTGACCCGTACATCTGCCTCGGGTGTCTTTGCTCTTTTGGGCAGGGGTGCTTGGCTCGAGGCGGCCTTAGACTTGCCCGCAGATGCGGTTTTTACGGCGACGGCTTCGGGCCTCGGGGCTTGGGGAGGCTTGCGCAACCTGGGCAGGGCGGTGCTGGTGTACAGCAGCTTAATTTCTTCCGGGGTAAGGTAGCGCCACTCGCCGGCCTCGAGGTCGCCCAGCTCGATTGGCCCCACCGCCAGCCGTACCAGGCGCTCAACCGGGTACCCCAGCTTGCCCAGCATGCGGCGCACTTCGCGCTTGCGCCCCTCGCTCAAAACCAGCTTGACCCCATCTTTGACCGGACGGGCCTCGAGGGCCCTGGCCAGCCCATCCCCCAGCATGACCCCCTGCACCAGTTGCTGACAGGCTTCCTTGCTGACCCTGCCGTTTTTGCACCAGGCCCGGTAGAGCTTGGGCACCTGGTTGCGCGGATGGGTGAGGTGTTGGGTGAGGTGGCCGTCGGTGGTCAGGAGCAACAACCCCTCGGTGTCTTTGTCTAACCGCCCTACCGCATGCAGGCCGGGGTGTTTGGGAACCAGCTCATAAACGAGCTTTTCGGCGTGCTCGTCCTCGTGCGTGGTGGTGTAGCCCTTGGGTTTGTGCAGGGCAATGACCACACTTTTTTGGGGCATACGTACCCGCTCGCCGTCCAGCCGCACGATGTCGCCCGGCTGCACGACCGCACCGATTGTGGCAACCTGCTGGTTGATGGTTACTCTTCCTGCACGAATCAGGTCTTCTGCTTTGCGGCGGCTGGTAATTCCAGCGCGGGCTAAAAATTGCTGTAAACGCATACCCACCATAGTATTAACCCAAGTTGCTACCTACAAAACGCTGGCCAGACGCTTGAAGTTGTGGGCAAAGA
>NZ_JBEVAL010000039.1:0-26714 GCF_051297115.1 Meiothermus cerbereus | reverse complement strand
CGCAGTGTTCGTAGCTTCTCCACCAATCCCATGCCCCTCTATCGCTGGCTTAGTGGATGTATATGATAAAAGCCTGGCCGACCGGCGTAAACGCGAGACCCCGGCCCTGATTTACCTTGACCTCGACAACTTTAAGCTACTCAACGACACCCTCGGCCATCAGGTTGGCGACGAGCTCCTGCGCCAGCTGGCCTTACGCATAAAGGAAGTGCTGCGCCAGGGCGATTTGCTGGCCCGCATGGGCGGGGACGAGTTTGCGGTGCTGCTGCCTTCAGCAGATCGCGCTTCAGCTATGGCTGCTGCGCGCCGCATTATCGAGGTGTTCGACTACCCCTTCACGCTGGGCGAGCACGCAATCCATGTGCAGGCCAGCCTGGGGGTGGCGCTATTCCCCGAGCACGGCCAGACCCTCGATGCGCTGGCCCGGGCCGCCGATGTGGCCATGTACCAGGCCAAACAATCCCAGACCCATATTGCCATCTACGACCCCACCCAGGACATCAACTCTGTCGAGCGGCTCGAGACCATCCAGCATCTGCGCAAGACCATCCAGCAGGGGCGCTTCCTGATCCAGTACCAGCCCATCCTGAACATTGCCGAGCGCTACGTAAACAAATGGGAAGCCCTGGTGCGCTGGGAGCACCCGACCCGTGGGCTGCTGCGCCCAGCCGATTTTGTACCCCTGGCTGAAGAGTCGGGCCTGATTGGTGAACTGGACCTGGTTGTCCTGAAGCAAGCGGTACAGGATCAAAAAAGATTGGGCGGTGAGCTGGCCATCAACTTTTCGGCTGTAACGCTGGCGCACCCCAACTGGGTGCGGGAGGTGGTGCGCGCGCTGGTAGATGAAGCCTTGCAGCCCAGCATGTTGTGGCTCGAGATTACCGAGTCGGCCTTATTGCCTGAGCGGCAAAAGTGGCTGGGCGGGCTGGTGGCATTGCGTGGGCTGGGGGTGCGGGTAGCCCTCGACGACTTCGGCATGGGCTACTCCTCGCTGGCTCACCTTAAGCAAGTGCCGGTAGATCTGATCAAGATTGACAGAAGCTTCGTGGCGGAGATTGGACAGAGCCAGACCTCGGAGGACATTTTGCGGGCCATGCTGCAGCTGGCCAGTGCCTTTGGCCTCAAAACCCTGGCCGAGGGTGTCGAGAGCCGCGCGCAACTGGAGTGGCTGGCGCATCACGGCTGCCACTACGCCCAGGGCTACTACATTGGCCTGCCGATGTCGGTTGAACAGGCCAGTGCGAAAGTCTTTCCTGGAGCATTTTGAGCGTGGTTTTGCCTTTGTAAGTCTTCTGGCGGGATTTGCTTCTGACCCACGGTGTGCACCGCCCAAAAAACGTAATGTGGAGCGGTGAGCACCTTGTTGCTGGGGGGACATTGGCCAGGCCCTGGCGAAAAGACTGGCCGCTTGGGGAGATGCCATGACTTATTGGAAATTTGTAACCTTGCTGCTTGGCCTGTTTTGGAGCATGTCGCAAGCCCAGACGGCCCAATACACCATCGAGGGGCGCGTAACCTATGCCGCCAGTTACACCCTGGGCCGCTGGGAGGGCACCAACACCAGTGTGCGCGGCAGCGTGCGCTGGAACCCCCAGACAGGCGAGGCCTCGGGCCAGGTGTGCGTGGAGCTGGGCCGCTTCGACTCGGGCAATGCCCTGCGCGATGCCGACGCAAGGGGGGTCTTCGACGTTAGCAAGTATCCCCTGAGTTGCCTCGAGGTCGAACGCATCGACCAAGCAGGCGACGAAACAACGATTAGCGGGAACCTGGAAATTAGCGGAACACGCCGCCCGGTGCGCATTGCCGGCAAACTGACCCGCGAAGGCAGTACCTACCGTTTTGTGGGGGGGTTCAACACCAGCTTCTCGGAGTGGAGGCTGAACCCCCCCAGCCTGCTGTTCCTGCGGGTCAACGACCCGGTAGAGGTGCGCCTCGAGGCCCGCGCGGTTTTGCGCTAGGTAAAGCGAAGACCGCTCTAGTCAAAAATTTTGCCGGGATTGAGCAGGTTCTGGGGGTCAAAGAGTTGTTTGATCTGGCGCATCCATCCCAAAGCAGGCCCGTGCTCTTGGGGCAGATATTTCTTTTTGCGTAGCCCCACCCCATGTTCGCCAGTACAGGTGCCCCCTAAGGCCAGGGTGTGCTCGACAAGTCGCTCGGAAAAAACTTCTGCCCTGGGGTCGCCTGGTTCACAGACCACCAGGGTGTGAAAGTTGCCGTCGCCCACGTGTCCCAAAATGTTGCCGGTAAGGCCCAGTTTGCGCAGCAGGTGGCTGGAATACGCTACCAGGTCGGGCATTTTGGAGATAGGCACGGCAGTGTCGGTGGCGAGGTACTCCTTTCCGGGGAAAAGGTTGACCAAAGCCCAGTAGGCCTGGTGCCGGGCTTCCCACTGGGCGGTGCGCTCCTCCTGGGTACGGGCGGTGTCTATACGGATGGCCCCGGCCTCCTGCATGAGCTCGAGGGCCAGGCCCGATTCGGCCTCGAGGGCTTCCTGGGTGGAGGAGTGAAACTCCACAAATAAAGCGGGCTTTTCGGGGAAGCTCTGGCCCAGGTAGCGATTAATGGCCTGCATACCCACCTCGTCCACCAGCTCGAGCCGCGCCACCGGCAGCCCACTGGCCATAACCGCGTAGGCAGCCTGGGCGGTGGCGTTCAGGTTTTCGAAGAAAACCCGCAGGGTGTGGATGTGCTCGGGGATGGGGTGCAGCTTTAGGGTCAGGCGGGTGATGATGCCCAGGGTGCCCTCGGAGCCGATGAACAAGTCCTTGAGGTTATAGCCTGCGCTGGTTTTGCGTACCCCCCGGCCCAGTTCCAGCACCTGGCCATTTGCCAGGACTACCTGCAGCGCCAGGATGTTATGGCGCATTCCCCCATACCGCACGGTGGTGGTACCCGAGGCGTTGGTAGCAGCCATGCCCCCCAGGCTGGCATCCGCGCCGGGGTCTACCGGAAAGAACAGGCCGGTGCCTTTGAGGGCCTCGTTCAGGGCCTTGCGGGTCAGGCCTGGCTCCACCACGGCCATGAAGTCTTCGGGGCGAACCTCGAGCACCCGGTTCATGCGTGAAACATCCAGCGAGATGGCTGGTCCTTGGGGGATCACATGCCCCTCGAGGCTGGTACCGGCCCCAAAAGGAATTACCGCCACACGGTTGGCGCTGGCCCAGCCCAAAGCGGCCCGAATATCCGAAAGGTTTTCTGCAAAGACCACAGCCAGGGGCGGGTTCTGGATGGGGTAGCTCTCGTCTCTGCCATGGGTATTGAGGTCGGTGGGGGAGGTGCTCACTTTTTGCGGTAGTAGGTTCTTCAGACTTTCCAGCATGGCTTTAGCCTAACCTTAAGGTCGCAGGTTTAAGCGTGAACCAGAGCCGGCAAAACGTGTGATATTTGAACCATGAAAGACACTTGAGCGTTACATAAAAGCTGCTGGTGATGTATGCGCCCACCAAGCCGGCGCAAGCTGCTACCCTGGCGGGTAGTGATGAGTGCTTTGACGAACACACACCAACCTGCGCTGCGCGATAACCTGCAACGCCTGCTACGTGAGGCCTGGGACAAACTTGAACGGCAACCACGGGAATCGGCTGCCCCGGCACGCCGCGCCGAACACCTTGCCCGCTGCTCGGGCGACAACCGAGCCTGGGCCCAGAGCCTTTTTGTGTGGGGGGTGGCCAGCATGTACGAGGGCGATAGCCAGGAAGCCATTGTGCTTTTGTCGAGGGCCCTGGCGGCCTTTCGCTTTTTGAACGACGAAGAAGGCCAGTGGTCCTGCCTTAAGGCCATTGCCCTGGCCTGGGGTTATGCCGGTGATGCTGTCCAGGCCCTCGAGACCCATTCCATCGCCGATACCTTCAGCCGCCAGGCCGAGTTTGCAAGCAAGGCTGGCTGGCTGCGCTGGTTTGTTGCCGACTAACGGGGCACTCCTGAGCGCAGGGGCCACAAACACCCAGCACAACGGTTTTCTTGTGTGCAGGCTGTAGGGCATGGCTGTGAACACATTTGGTTCTTTTTGCCGGGGCCCCCGCCTGAAGCTGCGCCAAGGGCTGGCTGGGCGCTAAGTGTCTCCATAAGCGAAATGCAAGATGCCGTACCGAAAGTTCGCTTTAGGAATTGCGCCAGGTATGCATTGACTCATTCCGCTGGTTTTGCCAATCTGCCCTGGCGCAACTTAAATGCTCAAGCAGAGCTAAATGACACTTGCGGCATCAAACTGTCAACCCGTTTGTTGGTATTTTGCTCGTCTGGGACGGGTTATTTGCGCTTGACCGGAAGGCCTGCTTTGTTGCAAGCTGAAGTATGGCAAGTGCTGTAAGACGGGAAGTGTGGCAGGACGTAGAGGTGAACCTGGAGCTTTCGCTCGAGTTCGACCCCGAGGAGTTTTTGCGGCGTTATCCAGGTCTTGCGCTGGTGCTGGCCGAACTGCTGGTGGGGCCCCCGCGGCGCTGGCGCGACCCTGCCGAGCTGCTGCCGTACGCTGGGTGCAAAAACCTCGAGGCCAGGCTGCCCCGCTTGCGCTTTAGCCCCCTGGAAACCCGCTCGTTGGGCCAGGCGCTCGACAAGCTATTTACAGCCATCGAATTTCGCATTGTGGGGCACAAGGTGATTGCGGTTCCGCCGCCGGGTAGGTTTATCAAACTACCGGAGGGCTGGCGGGCCCAGAGCGGGGTGTGGCTCTGCCATCAACCCCTGGCCTAGGCGGGAGCTGCGGCCTATTCAGCAGACCTGTAGGGCGGGGTTCGTCATTTGCTAAAAAATGCCTTAAGCTGGAGGAGCGCGGCCAGGTGCTGCGCTGGTTATGCCGCAACGAATTCTGCTGGTTTATACAAAGGCAGGGGGTGGACACCTTGCCCTGGCGCAAAACCTGCACAGGTTGCTGACCGAGCTCGAGCCCGAGTCCGAGATAAGACTGTTCAACTTTTTTGACGTGGGGCCGCGCTGGATTGGTCAGGCCATCCAGGATGGTTACAATTTTTCGGTCAACAAACAGCGCTGGCTGTTTACAGTCTTTCAAGCTTTCTATCAGACCCGGCCGGCTATTCAGTCCTTTGCACGGGTTCTGGGAATGCGCCTGGCCCCGGCCATTAACGAATACCTGGAGTCGTTTCGCCCCGACAAGATTATTTACTGCTACCCGGTGAACCACGGCTTTCGCCGACTGCCGTATGTGCGCAAGCACAAGCCCAAAACCCTTACCGTGGTGAGCGATATTTTTAGCCCGCACCTGTACTGGTTTATCGATACCAAAGACCAGTACGTGGTGGCCAGCCCCGAAGCCTATAGCCTGGCCCGGCGCTACCGGGTTCCTGCGGAGAACCTGCACTACTTCCAAACCCTGATTGACCCAAAATACAACCAAACCCTCGAGCCCGCCGAAGTCGCTCGACTGCGCCAGGAGTGGGGCTTGACGCACCCCTACACCGTGCTGGTGACGGGGGGTGGCGCGGGCTTAAAAATAAGTTTTGGCCTGGTGCGTGAGCTGCTCAAAACCGAGGGCATCAATGTGGTGGTGGTGTGTGGCTATAACCAGAAGCTCTACCGGCAGCTCGAGGCCTTCAAAGAAAAAAACCGCATCTCAAACCTGGTCTTGTTTGGGTTTACCAAGCAAATGTACGAGCTAATTAATGTTGCCAACGTGGTGGTTACCAAGGCCGGCCCTGCTACCATTGCTGAGGTGCTCTCCCAGGGCAAAGACCTGATCGTCTGTGATTACGTATGGCCGCAAGAATACGGCAATGTCGAACTGATTCGGCATGAAAAGCTGGGGTATTACATCCGTCACCCCCGCAAAATTGCGCAAAAGATACGCGAGCTCAAAGAACACCCCGGCGAGCGCAAAACCCTCAACCTGCAAAACGACATTGTCCGGCTGGCTAAGTACATCCTCGAGCTATAGCCGAACCTGGATGAACCGCTACTGCTTGGTGCTGTTCACCCCTGTGATAAGAAATGCCCTTGTTTTTGCTGGGGCCTTTACCTGAAGCACGGGCAACACCATCGCACCCTTCAGGTGAGGCTCATATGGTGGGCGGCTTTGCGAAGGCGAAATAGGACAAGGGCGCTCTAGCCCAGAATTTTCTCGATGCGCTCGAGCGCTTCCTGTGGCAGGTCTACCCCTGCTGCACCCAGGCTTTCCTTAAGCTGCTCAGGTTTGGTGGCACCCGTGATGGCGCTGCTCACGCCCTTCTGGCGCAGAACCCAGGCCAGGGCCAGCTGGGTACGGGTAAGGCCCAGGTCAGAGGCCACCTTTTTGAGGGCCTTGACCTTTTTTACGTTTTCTTCGCTCAGGAAGCGGTTGCCAAACTGAGGGTAGCGCTCAAAGCGGCTGTCCTTGGGCACGCCCTTGTCGTAACGCCCGGTAAGCATCCCCATGGCCAGGGGGCTCCAGACCACCATCCCCAGGCCAAAGCGCTCGGTTTCAGGCAGAATTTCCTGTTCCACACGCTCACGGTAGAGCATCGAGTACTGCGGCTGCTCGACGGCGGGCGGGTGCAGGCCATTGCTCCGGGCAAACTGCACAGCCTCCACAATGCGGGCTGCCGGCCACTCGGAAGTACCCCAGTAAAGCACCAGGCCCCGGTCTACCAGGTTGCTCATAGTACCCACGATTTCCTCCATGGGCACCTCGGGGTCGTAGCGGTGGCAGAAGTACAGGTCGAGGTAGTCGGTGCCCATACGCTTCAGGCTCCGCTCGAGGCTTTCCCGCACGTGTTTGCGCGAAAGGCCCCTTCCGTTGGCATCGTCGCTGGTGGGCCAGAAAACCTTGCTCGACAAGACCAGCTCGTGGCGGGGGAACTGATCCAGCAGGGCTTTGCTCATCAGTTCCTCGGCCAGTCCCTTGGCGTATACGTCGGCGTTGTCAAAAAAGTTGATGCCGCCTTCGTAGGCGATGCGGGTAATGGCCTTGATTCGCTCGAGGTCGTTGACGGCGTCGCCGTAGGTGACCCAGGCCCCCAGCGAAATTTCCGAAACCTTTAAGCCCCACTGACCAAGTTTGCGATAGCGCATGGGCATAGTAACCTCCGCCCGCCATCTTATCGCTTGCCGGCTTGCCCAGTGTGTTTTTGCTCTCCTTGCATAGATGCACGAAGACCGCGATCAAGCCAGCTCTGATGGGAAGACCGCAAGCGGCCAACCGGTGCACCTCTGGCCGTGGACAGAGGGGGTGCGGGTTATCAGAATGCGCTCAGGTGTCGGTATCGAGTTCAATCACGGCGGCGGGGGCCACAAACCCGATGCGCTTGTGGGTGCTGTCGCAAAAGGGCTTGTAGCTGGAATGCCCGCAGCGGCACAACGAGACCCTGGGTTTTTCGATAACCACCTCCTGGTCGCCCTGACGCAGCACGTATTTGCCGCCTGTTTCGATGCCGATGGAGCCGTTTTCGCGGAATTCAATTTTCATGGCCCAATTCTACCCACCCCGGTGGCATTGCAAAATGAGCGGCGTTTGACCTGCGGGCTTTAGCATCACAGAATACTCTGGATGTACACCACCCGTCTGGCCTATGTTCACCTGACCGTGCGGCAGCTCGAGGCCGCCGTAACCTTTTACACCCGTTTTCTGGATCTACAGCTATCCGAACGCTTCGGGAAGACCGCGCTGCTGGTCTCATCTGAAAACCCGGCCCACTACGAGCTGGCCCTTAGCGAAGGCGAGCCGTCTGGTTCTATTACGCTTGGTTTTGCTGCTGCTACCGAAGAAGACTTTAAAGCAGCCCAGGACTTTGTTCGTCTCGAGGGCGTGCCGTATAAGCTCGAGGATCGGGGCATTGCCCTGGTGCTTTGCTTGCACGATCCCGACGGTAACTCGGTTGAGCTGTTTTTAGACCAGCGCAAGCGCGGGGGGCGGGCTTTCTGGCGGGGTGAGAGCGAGCTACTTTGAGCACGAAGCCCACCAGATGTGAGCGCTTTTCTTCACACTTCAGGCCGCTTCCCCAAAAAACAGGCTAAAGCGCACCGTGCAAGGTTTTATACTAGAACCCAAGCAAGGAGGAACTGTGGGCTTATTGCGTGTTTTGGGGCGTTTGCTGTTGGTGGTTGTTGGGCTGGTGCTGGTTTTGGCGGTGGGCGGCTGGTTCTGGCTGCGGGGCGCAACCCTTCCCCAGCACCAGGGTAGGCTGGCCCTCAAGGGGCTTTCGGCGCCGGTTGAGATGAGCCGCACCGCACAGGGGGTGCTGCACATCAAGGCCCAAGCCGATACCGACGCCTTTTTTGCCCTGGGGGTTGCCCATGCCCAGGATCGCCTGTGGCAGATGGAGTTTCAGCGCCGGGTAGGGGCCGGGCGTCTATCTGAGGTAATCGGGAAAGCCACCCTGGATCAAGACCGCTTTTTGCGTACCTGGGGCTTTTACCGTGCTGCCGAGCAGGCCTATGCGGGCCTATCGCCTTATGCTAAGTCGGTGGTGGATGCCTACGTGGCCGGCATCAACGCCTATCTTTCAACCAACCCGCCGCTGCCGCTGGAGTTCCGCCTGCTGGGCTTCAGGCCCGAGCCGTGGAAGCCCGCTGATGTGTTGGTCTGGGCCAAGATGATGTCCTTCGACCTCTCGGGCAACTGGCGTGGCGAGTTACAGCGCCTGCAATGGGCCGCTAAAGGCATGGCCCCCGCGCGCATGACCCAACTCAGACCACCCTATCCTGCCGACGCGCCCACCGTGCTACAAGCGGAAGACCTGCAACTGCCGCCACCGGCCAGTCCCGACGGGGAGTCGGCACGCGCCCTGCTTACCCTGGCAGCCCAGCTACCCAGGGCCCTGCACCTGCCGGGAGAGCTGATGGCCCGTGCCTCCAACAACTGGGTTATTGGGGGCGGGCGCACCGTAAGCGGTAAACCGCTGCTGGCCAACGACCCCCACCTGGGGCTGGGAGCACCTTCGGTGTGGTACCTGGTACACATCGAAGCCCCCACCTACAAGGCCATTGGCAGCAGCTTCCCGGGCCTTCCGGCAGTGGTGATTGGCCGCAACGAGCGCATCGGTTGGGGCGTGACCACAGTGGGCGCAGATGTGCAGGATCTGTACGTGATGGAAGAAGCGCCAGGAGGCTATCGCTATAAGGGGCAGCTTTTGCCCTGGCGCATCCGCAGCGAGGTCATCAAGGTCAAAGGGGAGCCCGACGTAACCCTGCAGGTGCGGGAAAGCCGTTATGGGCCGGTCATCAACGATGTGGTCAAGAATCCCGGCGCCAAGCCGCTTTCGTTGCGCTGGACCAGCCTCGACCCCACCGACCGCACCATGGAAGCCTTTATCGGCATTGCCAAAGCGCAAAACTGGGAGCAGTTCAAAGCTGCCCTGGCCAACTACAACGCGCCCAGCCAGAACTTTGTCTATGCCGATGTGGACGGCAACATCGGCTATATGGCCCCGGCCCGCTTTCCCATCCGTAAACCCGGCCACTCGGGCCTGATGCCAGTTCCGGGGGATGGCAACTGGGACTGGCAGGGCTACCTGCCCCAGGACCAGTGGCCCCAGGTCTACAACCCCAAAGAGGGCTTTATTGTTACCGCCAACAACAAGGCAACCCCGGCCAACTACCCCCACACCATCTCGCTGGAATGGGAGGAACCTTACCGAGCTCAGCGTATACGAGAGCTGATTCTGGCCAAAGACAAGCTTTCTATGGAAGACATGCAGGCCATGCAGCAGGACATCACCAGCCTGCTCTACCGCGAGTTTAAGCCTGTTCTGGAGATGCTCAACCCACTTTCGGAAAACGCGCGCCAGTGGAAGACCCGCCTCCTGGCCTGGGACGGCGCAATGCGGGCCGAGCAGGTAGAACCCACGGTATTCCAGGCCTGGTACACCGAGCTCACCCGCCTGCCCAGCAAAGAGGTGGAGCAGGAGTTCTGGGAACAGCCCCGCTACCTGCTGGCTGCCATGCGCCAGGGCGACCCTGCCTGCCAGACACCCGATACCCAGACCTGCCTGGACTACGCGGCCCTTGCCCTGGATAAGGTTCTCGACCGCTTCAACAACAACCCCCCACCCTGGGGCCAGGTTCACCAGGCCTCTTTCCCACACGCCATCCTGACCAATGTTTCGCCACTGAACCGCCTGGCCGACCGGGCCATACCCCACGACGGCGACCGCTACACCCTGAACCGTGCTTCTTACGACCCCAGCAACTTCCGCATGACGGTGGGAAGCAGCTACCGGCACATTCTGGATTTTGCCGACCTCGAGCGCTCTTTATTTATCATTCCCATGGGCCAGTCTGGGGCCTTGCTCTCGTCCGGCTACGATAGCCTTCTGCACAAATGGGCCAGCGGGCAGTACCTGCCCATGCGGATGAACGAGACCGGCTTCACCAGGCGCCAGACCCTCGAGCCTCAGCGCTAGCGCATAAGGCCGATTGACATTGTCACGCCGGCGGGTTAGTGTACTATATGGCTAGTGCACTAAGGAGGTGGCTCGATTGTGGAACTTGGATGTAGAAGCGGGGCCGATTTATGCGCAGATTGTGCGGGGGGTGGAGCGAATGCTGGCGAATGGGGTGTTAAAACCAGGCGATAAACTGCCATCGGCACGGGAACTGGCGGCGGCCCTGAAGGTAAACCCCAACACGGTGATTCATGCCTACAGCCAGCTCGAGATGGCCCAGGTAAGCGAGACCCGGCGGGGCCTGGGTACTTTTGTGCGCGAGGATGTGAACGTCGAAGGCATCCGCCTGCGTATTTTGCAGGAGGCGGCACAACGCTTTTGGTCGGAAGTGCAAAGCCTGGGGCTGGGCCTCGAGGAGGCCCAAAAAGCCCTTCTAAGCCTGAGCCCCAACACCAGGGAGGCCCAGTGATGCTGGCGAAGCTTTCGCATGTGACCAAGCGCTATGGCAAAACCGAGGGGGTGCACGACCTGAGCCTCGAGCTCTACCCCGGTCAGGCGGTTGGGCTTCTGGGCCTGAACGGCTCCGGCAAGACCACCACCCTCAAGCTTCTGGCTGGAATGCTGTTCCCCACCGCAGGAAGGGTGGAGGTACTGGGTAAGAACCCCCGTGAAAACCGAGGCCAGATTGCCTACCTCTCCGATGCCGACAACCTGTACGCCTGGATGACCCCCAGTGATGCCGAGCGCTTCATGCGGGGTCTGTACCCCGACTTCAACCCTACCCGCTACCGCGAGCTGCTGGCTTTTTTGCAAGTACCCAAACAGGGCTACCGCTCGATGTCGCGGGGACAGCGGGCCCGCCTGCGCCTGGCCATGGTGCTGGCCCGCGAGGCTCGGCTGTTCTTGCTGGATGAGCCCCTTTCGGGCATAGATGTTATTTCGCGCGACCGCATTCTCAAGAGCCTGGTGCTGGAGTGGCGCGAAGAGGCCTGCCTGGTGCTCTCGACCCACGAGGTCAGCGAGGCCGAGGGGATTTTTGAGCGGGTAGTGCTCTTGAAAGAAGGCCGGCTGGCCCTGGATGCCCAGGCCGAGGACTTGCGGGCCAAAGGGCAAAGCGTGAAGGACGCCTTTATCGAGGTGCTGGCCTGATGGGCGCATCCGACTTTCAGACGCACAGCTTAGGAGGTAACACTTGTTAAACGCATTTTCGACGTTGCTATGGCTCGAGCTGCGCAAGTTTGGTCTATTCGGGCTGGGGCTAGCGCTGGGCGTGGTGGGCTGGTTCTTGCTTACCCGACAGATTTTCGTATGGAATGGAAGCAACCTCGAGTCGGCCATCGCGGTGTTTACTATCACAGCGCTGGTTGCTGTGGGCGTTGGTGTGGCGTTGCTGGTGGCCCTGGGCCTCGACTTTGGGCGGGAATACCGGGCTGGGCGCTGGGCTCTGCTGCTGGGATCGCCCCAGCCAGCCTGGCTGCACCTGGCGGCCAGGGCGGTGTTTGGGGTGGTTGTCCTGACGCTGTTCAACAGCGCGATGTGGCTAATACAGGCCTTTTGGCTGAGCCAGGCTGGGATTATCCTGCCCTTTGGCCTGGGTGCGGGAATATGGCTTTACCTGCTGGGGGGCCTGGCCCTGGTGGTTCCAGCGCTGTTCCTGGGGCTCTGGCTGGCGGCATACATCCCTGGTAAAGCGATCCTGATTGCTTTTGTGATGGGCGTGGTGGGCATGGGACAGGTGCTGGAGTGGAGCCTGCGGCTCTTTGGCGGCCAGTTCTACAAACTGCTGCCTTTTTGGAGGCTTCCAGCGCCTACGGTTGAGCAGAACCCTGGGGTGCGGGCGCAGTGGGAGAGCTTTCCGGGCCTGCCGACCGAGGGCTTTGTGCTTTTGCTGGCGCTGACGGGGCTGTTCTTTTTTGTCACCAGCCGTTTATGGCAGGAAGTGGAGGCCTAGGATGCCGAACCTACACTTTGGAATTGCAGAGCTGGTGGTGTTTGGGGTGGTGTTTGTCTGGCTGGCTTATGCCGGCTACCGCTTGTGGACAGCCACCTTTAGCCTGACGGCCCGCTGGGTAGGGGTAGGCTTTGTGGCCCTGGCTGCGCTGGGGCTTGCCCAGGATCTGCTCGACCTGAACCGCCAGGCGGTTCGCGCCGGCCCGGTTTGGGCCGAGACCGGCGTGGTGCGTGGGGTGGTGGAGGTTAGCGGCGGAGGAGTTTGTATTGAATGCGAACGCCGTCTCGAGGGTGGGAAGTACCGCCTGCGGGGTAGCTGGGTGGCGGGTGAGTACGTTGTGCGCCCGGAGGGAACCCAGCCCTATGCCATTCAATTCCAGCATGGGGAGGTGCGGCTCGAGGATGTTCGCTTAAAGCCCGGCTGCGCTACCGGCTTTATATCCGAAGAGATGCGGATGGAGATAAACGGGGCCAGTGAGGTTGTGCTCGAGGTCGGCCCTGGGGCAGCATGTACGAACTGAGGGGCCGGGCTTTCGCTTGCAAAAGCTGCCCTGGCAGGGCTAAACCATCAGATTGCGGGCCTTACATGGCCGGATCCACACCACATCCGACCCTGTTGTTTCAGGCCTGGCCTGGGCAGACTGTAAAGAGGTGAGACAAGATGCTGGATGTTTTGTTGCAACCCACAAACTTTTTTCGTGCGCTGGCAGAGCGAAAACCCAACCTGGTGGCCCCGTTTTTTATCGTGATGGCCGGAGCCGTGGCGGCTTCGCTGGGGCAGGCTTTGTTGACACGCCTGCTGCCCAGTGTGGTGCCGGGGGGTGCGGCTGTGCAACTGGTGCTGGCCCTGGTGGGCGGGGTGGTTGGCGGCATGGTGGCCTGGGGGTTGGGGGGGCTGGTGGTTCGCCTTCTGGCGGGGCCGGACAGCCGGGCCTGGGAGGTGTATGGTTGGGCCAGTGTGCCGGGTTTGCTGGTGGGCCTGGTAGCGATTCCCCTTGCGGCCTTGTTTCCCATTACCGGCGACCTGCCCCCCATACCCCCCCTTACCGATGTCGAGGCTTTTCAAGCCTGGCAGCGTGCGTATCGGCAGCTGATCTGGGAAGCCACCGGATTCAGGATTTTGCAGGGGTTGAGCCTGCTGAGTGCGTTGTGGTCGCTCGGGATTATCTGGTCGGCGCTTAAGGTTCTGGCCCCGGCTAAAGCCCTGGTAACCACGCTGGTGATAGCGGCTGTTTCGCTGGCTTTTATGGTCTGGGGCCTGCTGTCGCAGCGTTAGAGCGGGCTCAATCGGGCCAGGCTGCACCCAACTGGAGGCATTAGGCATGAAACGATGGTTTTGGGTTGTGTTGGTGGTGCTATCGCTGGGCTTGACTTTATTTGGCTTGCTGCGCCCAAGAACCGAGCAGGGCCTCTCGGTAAATGTGGTGCGGGTTGAGCAGGGTGAGTTTATTCGGGAAGTGCGGGCCAATGGCACCGTCGAGGCGCGGGTTTATACCCTGACCTTTCCCAGACCTGGCCGGGTGGCCGAGGTGCGGGTTCGGGAGGGTGAGTTGGTGGAGGCGGGGCAGGTGCTGGCGCTACTCGAGACCACCAACGAACAGGCCCAGTTACGCTCGCTACAAGAAACCGTGGCCGCTTTACAGGCCCGGGCCCGGGCTGCCGAGGCGGACTACCAGTCCAACCGCACCCGCCTGCAAAACCAGTTGACCGAGGTGCGGCGCAACCTGCGCCTATCGCAGGAACTGCTGCGGGTGGGCGGGGTGGCCCAGGGCGAGGTGGAGCGCTTGCTGCGCCAGGAGAGCGACCTGCTGGCCCAGCTGGCCAGCCTGAACCAGGCCCGCGCCAGCACCCAGCGCGACCTGGAGGCCCAGCTTCAAGCCCGCCAGAGCGAGATGGCCTCGCTACAGCGCACCGTGGCCCAGGCAACCCTGCGTGCGCCGGTGGCCGGTACCGTGGCTGCGGTGGGCTACCTGGCCGGGGTCGAGACCACCGCTGCCGCTGGCGCGGCCTCGATTCGCCTGATAGAGGCCGGGAGCCTGCGGGTGCAGGCCCGTCTGGCCGAGGCCGATGTGCCCGCCGTGCGGCCCGGCCAGCCGGTTCGCCTCGAGCTCGATGCAGCGCCCGAGCAGCCCTTACAGGGCAAGGTGGACCGACTGGGGGTTCAGGCCGAGGTGGCCGGAAGCGGGGGAAGTGCGGTTTTACCAGTGTTTGTACGCTTTCTGGATAAAGAGGCCGAGGCCATTGCCAGGCCGGGTTTGACCGTAACCGTCCGCATTACCACCTTGCGCCTGCCCAGGGCCCTCAAGATTCCCCTCGAGGCCCTGGTCGAAGAGCAGGGTCAGCGCTTTGTGTGGGTGGTGGATACCCAGAGCCGAACGGTTCGCAAGCAGCCCATTGTGCTCAAAGCCCGGAACCTGACCCAGGCTGCGGTGGAAGGGCTGGCCGACGACAGCATCCTGGTCTCGCTGCCGCCCGAAACCCTCAAGGAGGGCACCAGGGTCAGCTACCGCCTGCCCGACGGGGGGCGCTGATGCCAGGTATCCCGAACGCGCGCTGTTATCGGGGGGTTGTGCATGACTGCTTCCCAGCCTGAAATTGTGCCGGTAGTAGAGATGCGCGGCGTGAGCAAAGTCTACCGCTCGGGCTCGAGCGCCCGCACGGTGGAGGTGCACGCGCTCTCGGGGGTCGACCTGACCATTTATCCAGGCGAGTATGTGGCCCTAATGGGGCCTTCGGGGTCGGGTAAGTCGACCCTGATGCACATCATCGGCCTGCTCGACACACCCACCGAGGGCGAGTACCGTCTGGGAGGGGAGCCGGTGCGGGGCTTGAGCGAGGCCCAGCTGGCCCGCATCCGTAACCAGCGGGTGGGGTTTGTGTTTCAGGCCTTTTTCTTGCTACCGCGCCTAACTGCGCTGCACAACGTGGCCCTGCCCCTGGTCTACCGGGGTTTGTCGGCTGCCGAACGCCTCAAGCGTGCGAAGGAGGCGCTCGAGTCGGTGGGCCTGGGCGATCGGCTCGACCACCTGCCCTCCGAGCTTTCGGGCGGGCAGAAGCAGCGGGTAGCCATCGCGAGGGCCCTGGTGCAGGAGCCCGATTTGTTGCTGGCCGACGAGCCAACCGGTAACCTCGACTCCCGATCTTCCCACGAGATTATGGAACTTTTTGAGGCCCTGCACCGCCAGGGTAAGACCATCGTGATGGTTACGCACGAGCCGGATATTGGGGCCAGAGCCCAGCGCATCGTGCGCCTGCGCGATGGCCGGGTGGCCGATGGAGGGATGGCATGAACCCGCTCGAGAACTTCCGCATGGCCTTCGAGTCGCTGTGGGGCAACAAGCTGCGCAGCTTTCTGGCCTTGCTGGGCATTGTGATCGGGGTATTTGCTGTGACGGCCATGGTCTCGCTGGGCCAGATGGCTACCGCGGGCATTACCCAGGACCTCGAGGCGGTAGCGGGCCGCTCTATTTTTGTGCAGCCCAACTTCAACGAGGGTCAGGACTTTAGCACCGCGCCCATCCGCGAAGAAGACCTGCAAGCCCTGCAAGCCCTGCCAGTAACGGTTATTCCCCAGCTTTTTTCCAGCCTTCAGTACGAGAGTAAACCCGGACAGCGCCGCTCTATCCAGCTTCAGGGCACCCCAGGGGACCTGCCCAGGCTTGATCCAACCAGCAAGATAGCCAGGGGCCGCTACTTTAGCGAGGCCGAGGCCCGGGGCGGCCTGGCGGTAGCGGTACTTTCAGACCGGGCCGCCAAAGACCTTTTCCCAGGCCGCGAAGCCGTGGGCCAGGTGGCCCGCCTGTACTACCCAGGCGGGGCGCGCCTCGACCTGACAGTGGTAGGGGTTTTGGAGCCCCCCAGCGGGATTTTTGGTGGTTTCGGCTCCGCCGCAACCGTTTATGCTCCCATCCAGCTAATCTGGAATACCTCTCCTACAGCCCGCCGAGGAGAGTACGCCTTTGTGATTCTGCCCCTCAAGAAAGGGGCGGACGCCAGGCAGGTGACAGCCCAGGTACAGCGCATCTTTGAATCCCGTTATGGCAAGGGCCGCTACCAGGTTCAGTCCACCGAGAGCTTTCAGGGCACCTTGCAGTCCGTTACCCTTATCCTGCAAGCGCTGCTGGGGGCCATTGCCGGGTTGTCGCTGCTGGTGGGCGGAATTGGCATCATGAACATCATGCTGGTCTCGGTGACCGAACGCACCCGCGAGATAGGCCTGCGTAAAGCCCTGGGTGCAACCTCGGGCCAGATTCGCCAGCAATTCTTGATTGAAGCAGTGGTGCTAACCCTGGTGGGTGGCGTTTTGGGGGTAATCATGGCCGCAGGACTATTGTTCCTGATCACCGCTACGGTTCCCTTCTTCAAGGTGTACATCCTGAGTCCTACTACGGTGGGTCTGGCCCTGACGGTAAGCGCGCTGGTGGGCCTATTTTTTGGGGTCTGGCCTGCCGCGAGGGCTGCCGCGCTCGACCCCATTGAGGCCCTGCGCTACGAGTAGAAAGCCAGGGACGTATCGCACCCTTCACAGGCGTGGCCTGCTGTCCGGGAGGCAACCATGCTGTGCAGGACTCAGAAGCGGCTCAATATTTGTGAAGAGCGTCAGAGAGAATGGCATAATCCCGATCGTAACAAGTGCTGTTCAAGGATTATTTTTTGCCGCTGGGAAACCCGAAAACATGCGTCTGGGCCAGGTTAGCCACGTTGTGGCTATGGCTCACGCCAGCCCCTGTAGGTTAGCCACGTTGTGGCTATGGCTCACGCCACCCCCTAGCAGATTTCGTGCGGCGGAAAAAAGCGAAGACTGCGATAAAGCCCACAGGGTTACGGTAAACTGACAGCACCAAGGAGGACATATGCAGCGTTGGCTTGCGGTGTTGGTTGCGCTCATCGGATTTGTGCTGGCACAGGCTTCGACCCAGACTCCTGCGGGTTGGCAGGAAATTCGCCCTGGAGGAGCGACGGCTTGTTCGGATGGCTCGCCCTGGCGTTTTTATGTGGCCCAGGGAGCTGCCGACAAAGTTATCATCAACTTTTAGGGGGGCGGGGCTTGCTGGGATGCCGCTACCTGCAACCCCCAGTCGCGCCTCTATACCACCCGTCTGCAAATCCAGGACTTACAGGCCGGTCAGGGGGTCTTCAACCGCAACAACCCCGAGAACCCCTTCCGCGACTGGACCCACGTCTTTGTGCCCTACTGCACGGCTGACCTGCACTGGGGCAACAACACCGTACGCTATGGCGACCTGACCATCCAGCACAAGGGGGCGGTGAATGCCCGGCAAGCGGTGCTGTGGGTCTTCAACAACATTCCCAACCCGCAAAAGGTGATGGTTACGGGTTGTAGTGCAGGGGGCTACGGCTCCATCATGTGGGCACCCTACTTTATGCGCCGCTATCCCGAGGCCAAGGTGGTACAGCTGGGGGATGCGGCCTTAGGTGTGGCCCCGGCATCATTTTTTCCGGTTGCCTCGAGCGCCTGGGGCATTCAGGGTGCACTTCCAGGCTGGGTAGGTGGCCTCGAGCCCAGCAAAATTGGTTCCAACGACCTGTACAAAGCCTTTGCCCAGGTCTACCCCAACCGTAGCTTTGCCCAGTACAGCACCCTGCTGGATGAGGTACAGATCTTCTTCTACAGCCTGATTCTGGGTCAGCCGCGCCCCACCCCGGAAATAGCCCAGCAATGGGTACAGGGCGCCCTGGCCAACCTGGCCTCGATCAAACAATCGGCCCCCAATTTCTATAGT
The DNA here is from genome assembly GCF_051297115.1 of Meiothermus cerbereus. Lineage (GTDB taxonomy): Bacteria > Deinococcota > Deinococci > Deinococcales > Thermaceae > Meiothermus > Meiothermus cerbereus_A. The sequence continues at coordinate 8,707 of NZ_JBEVAL010000039.1, read as the reverse complement.
TACCTGGCCCCCGGCGCCCAACACTGCATCATCGGGCGGCCCGAGTTTTACAGCACCAAGGTGGGGGAAGTGAGCTTTGCCGAGTGGGTGCGAAAGCTGGTAACAGACGGAAAGCCGGGTGACGTGGCCCCGCCCCGGTAAGTGGGGAGGCTAAAAGACCGAGGCCGAAGCCACTGAGCCAAATACTGGGTAGAGCTTTTTGCAACCTGCCGTTGATCGGTCGCTCAGGGCCCGTCTCCCAGCTCTGCCCACCTTAGCTCCCTCTTGATTTCCTCGGAATCGAGCGTCTTTTGGGGAGCAAAGCTGGCAAACCAGTGGCGTAGCTGGGGCTCGAGGCCCACCAGCAGCTTATGCACGGTGGCTTTTTTGAGCGGAGCGGCCTCGAGCAGGCCCCGTAGCAAGGCGTCGCCCTTTTCCTCTACCAATCGTGCGGCTTCGGTGGTGAACTGCCCCTGAAACCAGAGTTGCTCGGAAAGCCCCTTGGGCTTGGTCTCGTAGCTGCCCAGACTGGGCTCGCGGGGGGTCAGATGGGCCAGCAGAAGGCCCCATTGCTTGGCCTTGGGGTACAGCTCCGGCAGCGCCTCGTGTAGCGCCAGCAGGTAGAGGTAGTTGGCCACAAACTCGTCCACCCAGCGAACCCGGGTGCGCAGCTTCCAGGCCACCGCGACGGCGTGGGCGTACTCGTGCCCCAGGTTGAGGTCCAAGAACTCGTTCGGCTGGCCCGGGGGTCTTCCGGCTTTTTTGATGGCCGGTACCAGGGCTTCGCGCAGCCGCCAGAGGAGGCGTTCGGGGTAGCGGGCTGGCAGAAACAGGTACAGCCCTTCCCGCAGGCTGGTGCGCTGGAAAGGAAAGCCATAGGGATGCTTGACCCTGGCTTTCCAGTCGGCTTCGTTCAGCACCAGCAGCTGCACGGGGGGTATTTCAGCATAGCGGATGAGGCTCGCCCGCAAGGTCAGCAAGTAGTCCTGCAGGGCCCTGGCCCGCAGCACCGCGCCCTCGGAGCTTTGCACCGGAATGTGGGGATGGGGCAGCGACTGCACGCCCTGATTGTACGCACTGCACCGGCGCTATTTACTCACCCGCTGCCCGGCGATGGCTGTACTACTCATACCCCAGGACTTCCTTGCGCTTCTTGCCCCAGGCCAGGGCGCTGGCGATGCCTTCGTCAATGGAGTGTTCGGCCTTCCAGCCCAGGAGTTCTAGGGCCCGCTCGGCGTTGGCGTAGGCCCCGGCCACATCGCCCGGACGGGGCGGGGCCTCGCGCTTGGGGAGGGGTTGCCCGTACACGCGCTCGAAGGCGGCCACGAGTTCCTTGACGGTTACGCCGTGGCCCGTGCCCAGGTTGATAACCACGTAGGAGCTATTGGTTTTTTGTAGGACGGCGTCGAACTGTTCCACCGCCTTGACGTGGGCCATAGCCAGGTCCCACACGTGAATGTAGTCGCGGATGCCCGAGCCGTCGCGGGTGGGCCAGTCTACGCCGGTAATGGTGAACTCGGGCAGTTTGCCCAGGGCCACGTCTACCATCTTGCCCAGCACATGGCTGGGTTCGCGCACATGAATGCCAGTGCGCAGCCTGGGGTCGGCCCCGATGGGGTTGAAGTAACGCAGGGCAATACCACGCAGCCGGGTGGCTTTGGACAGGTCTTCCAGCACCATCTCCATCATGTACTTGGTGCGGGCATAGGGGGAGCTGGGCTTTAGGGGCGAGTCCTCGGTTACCTTGAACCCTGGCACGGCATCGTAGATGGAGGCCGAGGAACTGAACACCACCCTGGGGTAGCCCAAGGCCTCGAGGTTTTTGAAGAGCTCGAGGCTCTTGCAGACGTTTTCGCGGTAGTAGAGGTAGGGTTGTTCTACCGACTCCGGCACCACGATCAGCGCTGCACAATGGATGGTGCTGTGGATCTCGGGGTGTTCCTGAAAGATGCGCTCGAGCAAGGCCCGGTCGGCGATGTCGCCCTGGTAGAAAATTTTGCCCTCGGTAAAGGCTCGAGGCCCGGTAACCAGGGAGTCGAGCAGTACCGGCATATGTCCGGTGTCGAGAAGTGCGTTGGCGATGGTGCTGCCGATATAGCCTGCTCCGCCTGTAATCAAAACTTTCATGCTGCCGATTCTACCCGCAAAAGCCTTAGTATCTGGAACATGGGCGCACTAAACGGCCTCAAAGTTCTTGATCTTTCACGGATTCTGGCAGGCCCTTTTTGTACCCAGATGCTGGCCGACCTGGGGGCCGAGGTCTGGAAAATCGAGCCCCCCAGGGGCGACGATACCCGCAGCTGGGGCCCACCGTTTGTCAGGCCAAAAGCCAGCGGGGCGCCGGGCTGGGAGGTTGCGGCAGCAGGGGAGAGCGCATATTACCTTTCCTGTAATCGTGGCAAAAAAAGCGTGGTGGTCAACCTGAAAGACCCCAGGGGCCAGCAAATTGTGCAAGAGCTGGCCCGGCAGGCCGACGTGCTGGTGGAGAACTACAAAACCGGCGATCTGGCTCGCTATGGCCTGGACTATGCCAGCCTGTCCCAACTCAACCCTGGTCTCATCTACCTTTCCATCACGGGCTACGGTCAGAACGGCCCTCGCGCCATGGAACCGGGCTATGACGTGGCGATCCAGGGCCTGTGCGGCATCATGTCGGTTACTGGCGAACCAGAAGGCCCCCCCATGCGGGTTCCGGTGGCCTGGATCGATCTGATGACCGGGATGAACGGGGCCATTGCGGTGCTGGCGGCCCTGCAGGAGCGCTCACGCAGCGGGCTGGGGCAGCACCTCGACCTGGCCCTCTTCGATGTGGGCCTGGCGGCCATGGTCAACCTGGCCCAGAGCTACCTTTTGACCGGCCAACTACCTGAGCGGCTGGGCAACGCCCACCCCCAGATTGTCCCCTATGGGGCCTTTGAAGCAGCCGATGGCTGGTTTATGCTGACCATTGGCAACGACGAGCAGTACCGGCGGGTCTGCGAGGCCACCGGACATGTAGAACTCTGGGAGGATGCACGTTTTCAGACCAACGCAGGCCGGGTTACCCACCGCGCTGAGCTACTGCCCCGCCTCGAGGCCATCCTGCGCACCCGCCCGCGCCGGGAGTGGCTCGAGCGCTTCAGCAAAGCCGGTGTGCCTGTAACGCCGGTCAACAACCTGGCCGAGGCCTTGGCCGAACCCCAGGCCCAGGCCCGTGGAATGCTGCAGCAGGTGCAGCACCCCTGGCTGGGCACGGTGCCGTTGCTGGGCTCACCCCTGGCCCATTTTTCCCGCAGTCCAGCGCAGGTTCAGTCGCCCCCACCGCTTCTGGGCGAGCACACCCTCGAGGTTTTGTGCACCGCCCTGGGCCTTTGTCCGGAGGAAGTGGCCGCGCTGGAAGCAGCCGGGGTGGTCAAGACCTGCCCATCACCCTGACCGACTTGGGAGGGGTTGCAGGCAAAACCTACCGAAAGGCACTTCAAGTCGACCCCTGCGGTAAATATACTGAGGGAGCACTTCAGGCGGTTCTTAGAGCGGTCTTCAGAGAAAATGCTACAAAGCCGATCATAACAAGTGCTGTTCTAGGCTTATTTTTTGCCGCTGGGAGCAGCGGTAAAAAATGGCGAAGACCGCGATAGATAAAAACCGTCAAAGCGCTCTCCGGAGGACAGACTATGCGTTGGCGTTTTTGGTTTTTGCTGGGTTTGTTGCTGCTGACTTCTTGCGTACCTGTCAACCGGGTTCAGCAGGTACAGGGGCTATCTGGACCGGTAAGCATTACTTTCGACCGCTGGGGGGTTCCGCACATTCGGGCCCAGCTCAGCGATATGGACGTGTTCTTTGCCCAGGGCTACGTGCACGCCCGCGACCGGCTGTTCCAGATGGAGCTGGGCCGCCGTGCCGCCCAGGGCCGCCTGGCCGAGATCCTGGGCAGCGGCGCGGTGGAGCAGGACCGCTTCTTCCGCACCTGGGGCTTCTACCGGGCTGCCCAGGCCTCACTTCCCAACCACTCCGAGTTTACCCGCCGGGCCCTCGAGGCCTACGCTGCGGGGGTCAACCAGTTTATCCGTGAGGGCAACCTGCCTTTTGCCTTTGCCCTGCTGGGCTTTACCCCCGAGCCCTGGACGCCCGCCGACAGCGTGGCCTGGGGCAGACTGCAGTCCTACGACCTGGGGCAGGTCTGGCAGGATGAAATTGACAACACCTTCATCCTGAACAGGGTGGGTCTGGAAGGCTTCAACGACCTGCGGGGCGATTATCCCCAGGGCTGGCCGACGGTTATACAACCCGAAGACTGGCGCGGCAGCCACAAGCAGGACGCCCATACCCAAGCAGCCCTGCTCTCGCCCTCTACCCAGGCGCTGATGCAGCAGGTGGTTCGCTTCTCGGAGGAGCTTAGCTACGCGCCGCGGAACCTCGAGCAAGGCTCCAACAACTGGGTGCTGAGCGGGTCACGCACCACCACCGGCAAGCCCATGCTGGCCAACGACCCCCACCTGCGCCTGCAAAACCCGGCCCTTTGGTACATCGCCGACCTGCAGGGCCCCAGTTACCGCGCCATTGGGGCTACCATTCCGGGGGTGCCGGGGGTTTTTCTGGGGCGCAACGACCGGGTAGCCTGGGGGGCTACCAACGTGCGGCCCGACGTGATGGACCTGTTTGTGCTGGACCTGGAGGGGCAGGCCTACCGCACCCCTGGCGGTCTGGTGCCGCTGCGGATCCGGCAGGAAGTCATCCGGGTGCGGGGGGGTGATGCCATCACCTTAACCGTGCGGGAGAGCGAACATGGCCCGGTAATTTCCGATCTGGGCCGGGCCTTCTTGCGGCCAGGCCTCACTGCCGGGGCGGCCATTGCCAGTGAGAACCAGGCCGTGGCGGTGCGCTGGACCGGGCTTGACCCACAGGACACCACCCTGGACGCCTACCTGGGCATGAACCGCGCCCAGAACGCCGAGGAGTTCCGCCAGGCCCTGAGGCGCTATGTGGCCCCCATGCAGAATTTTGTGTATGCCGATGTGGAGGGCAACATTGGCTATTTTGCGCCGGGCTGGATTCCCATACGCGACTGGGATGGGCGTTTTCCGGCCAGCGCCAGCAAGGGGCAGCAGTGGAAAGGGTATCTGCCCTTTGAGCGCCTGCCCCAGGTGGTCAACCCCCGCGAGGGGTTTGTCTCGAGCGCCAACAACCGGGTGCTGCCGCACGGAGGGCCGGACATCTCCAGTTACACCACCGAGGTCTTCCGGGCCCAGCGCATCCGCGAGCTGATCCTGGCCAGGCCCAAGGCCAGCCTCGAGGACATGGCCCGCTGGCAGGGAGATACCTACTCGATCATCGCCCGGGAGATGCTGCCCGGTCTGCTGGCCCTGCAACCCCAGAGCGAGGCGGCCCGGCGCCTGCAAAATGCGGTGCGCGGGTGGGACTTGCGGGCCGAGCTGGACTCGGTGGGGGCCACGGCCTTTGCCTTCTACTACCGCGAGATTTCCCGCATGCTGGAAGACGAGCTCGAGCTGCGCTACCCCCCGGTGCCTTACACCTTTGTCAAGACCCTGCGGGAGGATGGTCGCTGGTGCAAAAATGCCAGTGCAGGCATCCAGAACTGTGCTCAGTTCATGGCCCAGGCCCTGGAAAAGGCCGGAGCCGAGCTCGAGCGCCGCTTAGGCCCCGACCCCAGCCAGTGGCGCTGGGAGCGGCTGCACCAGGCCACCCTGAACTCGACACTGGCCTCCACACCCATCATCGGCGGCCTGTTCAACCGCACCATCCCCACCCCTGGCTCGATGCACACCGTGAATGTGGCCAACTACAACCAGGACACCTTCCTACACACCTCGGGGGCCAGCCTGCGCACCCTCTTCGACCTGGCCGACCCCGACAACAGCCTGATTATCTACCCCATGGGCCAGTCGGCCGACGTGTTCAGCCCCCACTTCGACGACCTGCTGTGGCTCTGGCGCGACAGGCAGTACATCCCCCTCAGCACCCGCCCTGCCGACTGGGGGCGCACCTGGACCCTCGAGCTCAGGCCATAACGACCACTCTAGGGCTGCTCGAGGGCCAGCGCGTTGAAAAGGTCGAAGAGCAAAAGCCAGCTTCCCTGTAGCACGATGGCCCAGCCCGCCCCCTGGCTTCGTGCGTCGGGTTGCAGCGCCAGCAAGACCCCGCCTGCAATGTAGAGCACATCGATACCGGCATTGATGTAGAGCAGGTCGCGCAGCCCATTCTTGTCGGGTTCCGGCCCCAGCAAACCCACCAGGGCGATGCTCGAGTTGACCGCGGCCCAGACCGAGTTGGTGAGCCAGAAGGAGCGCTGCCAGGGGTCGTCGCTGAGCAGCCCGACGGTGGAGCCCGCTAAGGTCCAGGGCACGCTCCAGGCCAGAAGCCTGGCCGAGAGGGCCAGCCCTCGGTAGCCCTCGGGTGCGGGACCAAAGAGCAGCCGATCCCAAGGGGGGCGCTCGAGTGAGAGGCCCGGCGGTTGGGTCTGCTCAAGCGCGAGTGAAGGCTCCGGCGCATAAGCCATCCCCAGCGAGAACGGCCTTTGCGCCTGGGCCAGCCCTAGAAAGGCAAAGCAAGCCAAAAGTGAAAACCAGAGGCCCCTGAACATACCTCCAGCTTCATGGCTTAGGGCCCATGCGAGTTAATCTCGGGCAACACTTTGCCAGGGTTCAAGCGGCTCTGCGGGTCGAAAGCGGCCTTGACGCGCCTTAAAGCATCCAGCGTCTCGGGGTCTACGGCTTCGCTCATGAAGTCGCGCTTCATGATGCCGATGCCATGCTCGCCGGATAGCACCCCCCCGTGCCGCAGGGCCACCCGGGCAATCTCGTGCAGAAGCTCCCAGACCTTTTCTTCCGAGTCCACCTTGGGGTCGTAGAGCACGTTGGGGTGCAGGTTGCCATCGCCAATGTGGCCGAACTGCACCACCTTCAGGCCATACTGCTGGCCCAGGGCCTCGATGGCCCGCACCACTGCGGGGAGGCTCGAGCGCGGTACGGCGATGTCCTCGTTCATGCGCTTGGGCTTGATGGCGCCAATCGCGGGCGAGACCGAGCGGCGGGCCTTCCAGAGCGCCTCGCTCTCGGCGGCACTCTGGGCCACCCGCACGCTGGCCCCGTGCTTCTGGCAGGCCTCGGCCACCCAGTTCAGCTCCTCCTCCACCACCAACAGCTCGTCGCCATCGGTGTCCACCAGCAGGATGGCGGCGGCCTGGCGGGGCAGGCCCAGCTTCAGGTAGTCCTCTACGGCGTTGATGCAGCCGTTGTCCACGAACTCGAGCTTGCTCGGCACCGCACCGGCTGCAATGGCCTCTGAGACGGCTTCGGCGGCCTGCCCCACCTCCTCAAAAGTAGCCATCAGGGTGCGGGTGTAGCGGGGGATGGGCTCGAGGCGCAACCGGGCCTCGGTAATGAGCCCCAGGGTGCCTTCGGAACCCACCAACAACCCCACCAGGTCGTAGGCATCGCGCTCCAGGCGGTGCACCTCTCCGGCAAAATCTACAAACTCGAGCTCCACCACGTAGTCGCCGGTCACGCCCTTCTTGAAACACATCGGCCCACCCGCGTTTTCGGCCAGGTTGCCCCCGATGGTGCTGGTGCGCAAGGAAGCCGGGTCGGGGGGATACCAGAGGCCGTGGGGCCGGGCCAGCTCGCTGATCTGCTGGGTGACCACCCCTGGCTGGGCCCTGGCGATACGGGCCTGGGGGTCAATCTGCAGACCGGTCATGCGGGTAAAGGAAATAACCAGCGATTCCTGTATGGGAACGGCCCCACCCGACAGGCCGCTGGCCGCCCCGCGGGCCACCACAGAGAGCCCCACCCGGTTGGCAAAACGCACCACCTCCACCACATCGCGGGTGCAGGTTGGCAGCACCACCAGCAGAGGGGTTACACCCATGGCGATGCCGTCGTAGGAGTAGCTGCGCCGCTGGGCCAGCTCTAGCAAAACCTTTTCCTGGCCCAGCCGCTCCTGCAATTCCAGCGCGGTTTGGGCAGGCTCGGAATAGCTGGGATGGGGCGAGGGCTTGGGCGACTTTTTGCCAAGGTTGAGGGTCACGCTTACAGCTTATCAGGGCCAGCTCAGGGGCAGTTGTCAATCACCGGAATACCAGGGAAAACCAGGCGGGCTGAGCTGCCATTGGTGGCGTAGACGGTGAGCTCGAGGCGGGTGGCGCCAATCTGCCGGGGCTGGGGCACTGGGGTTACCACGATGCCCTGTGGCGAAATGCTCAAGGGGGCCGTACCCTGACTCAGAACCCAGTTCACCGAGATGCGGTTGTTTAGGTTGGAGTAGCCGCCGGTGTCCTTGCTCATGCTTAGGGTATGGGTGGCCTGGCCGGTGGTCTCGCCCACCAGACGCGAATCCCAGCGGGCAATTCGGGCAAAGTCGTTGTAGCGGAAGCTATAGCTGAGGGTGGTGAGTTTGTTGTCGCAGATGTACGAGCGCCCACTGGCGTCGCGGAAGTTGCTCTCGTAGCGCAGGTCGGAGATGAACAGCGCGTCGGAAGGGTTGGTACCGATGGGGATGCAGCCTGCTAGAGCAACAACCAGTGCCAGAGTCAAGAAAGATAGTTTCATGACCATAGGATGGCTCGAGCCGATTCTGGCGGTATAAGCGCAGCATAAAGAGGCGTTTAGAGAAAGGAGGGGGCGTGGGGGAGCTATAATCCCCCGGACTTTGAGTCCGTGGGATACATGGACTCCCCCACGTCCGCCGGCCAGGCTCTTATCATATACAGCATGAACCCGAACAAACCCAT
>NZ_JBEVAL010000038.1:0-27942 GCF_051297115.1 Meiothermus cerbereus | reverse complement strand
AGGCTTGGCGAGCTTTCGTTTTCCACTCTTTCATGCTTTATTCTGGCATACGGATTTTCAGAGATGCACCCCCTGACTGGGTTCGCAGTGGGATAGACGGCTGTAGCCCGTAGGTCAGCCGGGACATTTGGGTTTTTGATCACCCTCGAGCCGGGTCTGCCTTTTGGGCCTTCCCCCCCTTTCTCCGACCCGGTAGGTAGTTGTTGGGGTAGGGGAGGGGATGAAAAGCCTGCCGACGTGCACATAGTTCTTCTGGGGTTTTGGGGTAGCGCCGGGTGCATACCCGTTGTGCTGACAGCTTTGGCAGGGTGAGCGGCTCATGGCCGAGGAAGACCGGTGGTTTACCTGCACCGCAGGCCGTTAACATTTGCCAATAACAGCAGCGCCGTACAGGCTATAGGTTTGTGTTATAGCTGATTGACGATGGTGGAAATTGACGCTAAACTTTGACTCGGTATAAGTTTATAACGAGTCAAAAAATAGTGCGGAGGTTAGCAGTGATTGCAGACAGAAAACTCTCTACCAAAGGCGGCGGCTGGCTACTGGATAAACCCGAGCAGATTTTCACCCCGGAGGACTTCGACGACACCACCCGCATGATTCAGGAGACCGTGCGGCAGTTCGTGGAAAAAGAGTACCGTCCGGTGGCCGAGGCCATGGAGCATGGGGCGCTCGAGCACAACATTCCCTTGCTCAGAAAATCCGGAGAACTGGGGCTCTTGGGGGTGGAGGTGGGCGAGGAGTACGGCGGCCTCGACCTGCCCAAAACCGTAAGCACCGTGATTGCCGAAGCCCTGGCCGGAACGGGCGGCTTTAGCGTGACCTACGGGGTGCAGACCAGCATTGGCCTGCTGCCCCTGGTGTACTGGGGCACCAAGGAACAAAAAGACAAATACCTGGCCAAACTGGTCTCGGGGGAGCTCATTGCCGCCTACTGCCTGACCGAGCCCCAGTCTGGCTCCGACGCCATGGGGGCCAAGACCCGCGCCGAGCTCTCGGCGGATGGCAAGCACTACATCCTGAACGGCACCAAGATGTGGATCTCCAACGCCGGTTTTGCCCACCTCTTTACCGTCTTTGCCAAGACCCCGGAAGGGCTGACCGCCTTCCTGGTCGAACGCGACACCCCCGGCCTGCGCCTGGGCGGCGAAGAGAAGAAGATGGGCATCAAGGCCTCCAGCACCCGCCAGGTCTTTTTAGAAGACGTGAAGGTGCCGGTCGAGAACGTGCTGGGCGAGCTGGGTAAGGGGCACAAGATTGCCTTCAACGTGCTCAACGTGGGGCGCTACAAGCTGGGTGCGGGCGCCATCGGCGGGGCCAAGGGGGCGCTGGAACTCTCGGCCAGGTACGCCCAGGAGCGCGTGGCCTTCGGCCAGCCCATCGCCAACTTTGGCCTGATCAAGCAAAAGCTGGCCGAGATGGCTTCGCGCATTTTTGTGGGCGAGAGTGCGGTCTACCGCACCATGGGCATGATTGACCAGGCCCTGAGCAGCCTGGATAAAGCCAACGCCGCCGAGGCGGTTCTGGCCGGCATCGAGGAGTATGCCATCGAGGCCAGCATCATCAAGGTGCTGGGCTCCGAAGTGCTGGACTACGTGGTAGACGAAGGCGTACAGATTCATGGCGGTTACGGCTACTCCGCCGAGTACGAGATTGAGCGGGCCTACCGCGACAGCCGCATCAACCGCATCTTCGAAGGCACCAACGAAATTAACCGCCTGCTGATTCCCGGCATGCTGCTGCGCCGGGCCATGAAGGGCGACCTGCCCCTCTTCGATGCGGCCATGAAGCTGCAAAAGGAACTGCTGGAGCCTTCCTTTGAGGAGCCCCTAGACATGGAGATGGCCCAGCTCGAGGGCCTCAAAAAGCTGGCCCTGGCGGTGCTGGGACTGGCTGCCCTCAAGTACGGCAAGCAGATTGAAGAAGAGCAGGAAGTTCTGGCGGTGGCTGCCGACATCCTGATCGATATTTTTGCCGCCGAGAGCGCCTTGCTGCGGGCCCGCAAACTGGGCGGTGGGGTGTACGCCGATATGGCCGCCCTCTACCTGTACCAGGCCCTCGACCGTGCCCAGGCTGCCGCGCTCTCGATTCTGCCGCGCCTGGCCGAGGGCGACGAGATGCGCCTGATGGCCTCGGCGGCCCGCCGCCTGACCAAGCACGACCCCGCCGACCTGGTAGAGGTGCGCCGCCGGATCGCGCAGAAGGTGCTCGAGGCGGGCGGTTACCCCCAGCCCAAAGCCTGAACGGGTCGGTTTTCCAAGGGCGCACCCGTTGCGCCCTTTTTTGCTTCAAGAATGGGCCGTGCTTGCAAGAAGCGCACCACTCACTGCCCTGCTTTATGGCCCGGATGCTACAATTGCCTTATGGCTTCCAGGCCCCTGCCCACCAACCTCAGCCCGGAGGAATACCTTCGCTTCGAAGAGCATTCCGAGACCCGGCACGAGTATGTGGATGGTATCGTTTACGAGATGCCGGGCGAGTCGCTGGAGCATAACGAGATTACCATCAACATTGCAGCGGCAATTAAGCCAAGGCTGAGAGCCTTGGGCTGTCGGATGGCGGTTGAGGGCGTCAAGCTCTGGCTTCCCCAGCTCAACCGCTACTACTACCCCGACGTGATGGTGCTGTGTGATTCCCGTGACACCGACAGCCACATCTTCCGGTACCCCTGCTTCATTGCCGAGGTCATCTCGCCCCACACCGAGGCCACCGACCGCCGGGAAAAGCTACAGGCTTATAAAAGCATCGAGACCCTGCAAACCTACTGGATTGTAGACCCCAGCACGCGCAGCCTCGAGGTTTTCGAGCGCCGCCAGGGCTGGCAGGGCCTGCGGCTGGAGGCGGGCAGCGCCCCGGTAGGGTGCTTGAACCTCGAGATAAGCCTCGAGGACCTCTTCAGCCTGGCCTGAGCGCGAAAGTCTGCCCTGGGCGGTAGACTATAGAGCAAATGACCGCTCAAACCACCGACCTGACTCTAGAAGTCCGGGCTTTTCTGCAAAGCGAAATCCTGCCCCTCGAGCCCACTTTCCTCAAACACGGCTTCAAAGCGGTGCTGCCCGCCCTGCAAAAGGTGCGGCAGAAGGTAAAGGCTAAGGGCTGGTGGCTGCCCCCGCTGCATCACCCCCAGGGCATGGGCCTGAGCCTGAGCGCTTTTGCCCGCCTGAGCGAGGAGCTGGGCCGAAGCCCCTTGGGGCACTATGCCTTCAACACCCAGGCCCCCGACATCGGCAACATGGAGGTGCTGCTCAAACATGGCACTCCGGCGCAAAAAGAACGCTTTTTGGAGCCGCTGGTGCGGGGCGAGATTCGCAGTTCCTTTGGCATGACCGAGCCCGAGTACCCCGGCTCTAACCCGGTCTGGATGAACACAAGAGCGGTGATGGAGGGCGACGAATGGGTCATCAACGGCCACAAGTGGTACACCACCGGCTTTGAGGGCTCGAGCTTCTGCATCGTGATGTGCATCACCGACCCCGACCACCCCAACCCCTACGCCCGGGCCAGCCAGATTATCGTGCCCACCGATAGCCCAGGTTTAAAGCAGGTGCGCAAAATTTCGGTGATGGGCGAGGTGGGCGAGGACTGGATGAGCCATTCGGAAATCCGCCTGGAAAATGTGCGGGTACCCCAGGAGAACCTGCTGGGCGCGCGGGGCAAAGGATTTGCCATCGCCCAGGAGCGGCTGGGGCCGGGGCGCATTCACCACGCTATGCGCTGGATTGGCATTGCCCAGCGCAGCCTCGAGATGATGTGCGAGTATGCCGCCCGGCGCGAGCTTTCTCCCGGCAAGCCCCTGGCCTCGCGCCAGGCCATCCAGCACCTGATTGCCGAGTCTAAGGCCGAAATCCACGCGGCCCGGCTGATGGTGCTGGACGCTGCCGAGAAGGTGGAGCAGCAGGGGGCCGAGGGGGCTCGAGTGGAAATCTCGCTGATCAAATTCTTTGTGGCGGGTGTTTTGCAAAGGGTGCTGGATCGGGCCATCCAGGTGCATGGCGGCCTGGGGATGTCCGACGACCTGCCGCTCTCGTTTTTCTACCGCCACGAGCGGGCCGCCCGCATCTACGACGGGGCCGACGAGGTGCACAAAACCGTGGTGGCCCGGGCGCTGCTCAAGGAGTATGGCGTGGAGGTTTCGCTCTGAATGATGACCGATCAACCCACCCAGATCCGGCCCGGTGAAGAACTAGACACCGCCCGGCTGCAAGCCTACCTGCTGGAGCATCTTCCGGGCGCTAGGGGTAGCCTCGAGGTCTTGCAGTTTCCCAGCGGTTTTTCCAACCTGACCTACCTGCTCAGGCTGGGCGAGCAGGAGCTGGTGCTGCGCCGCCCACCCTTTGGGGCCAACATCAAGACCGCCCACGACATGGGGCGCGAGTACCGGATTCTCTCGGCCCTCAAGCCGGTATACCCCAAGGTTCCTCAGCCCTTGCTGTACTGTGCCGACGAAAACGTACTGGGGGCTCCGTTTTATGTGATGGAGCGCCTGCACGGGGTGATTTTGCGCACCCAGCCCCCAGCGGGCCTGACCGCCGAGCGCATGCGGGGGGTTTGCCAGGCGGCCCTCGAGGCCCTGGTCGAGCTGCACAACCTGGACTATCAGAAAGCGGGCCTGGGGGATCTGGGCAGACCCGAGGGCTACGTGGAGCGGCAGGTGCGGGGCTGGGCGGAGCGCTACCAGAAGGCCCGCACCGACACAATCCCCGGCATGGAACGCGCGATGGAATGGCTGACCGCGCACATGCCCCCCAAATCGGGTACAGCCCTGATCCACAACGACTTCAAGTACGACAACCTGTTGCTAGACCCCGCCGACCTCACCAGGGTGATGGCCGTGCTGGACTGGGAGATGGCCACCCTGGGCGACCCCCTAATGGATCTGGGCACCACCCTGGGCTACTGGGCGCAGGAGGACGACCCACCGGGCCTTAAACGCTTTGGCCTGACCCACCTGCCGGGCAACCTGAGCCGGGCCGAGCTGGTCGAGACGTATGCAGCCCGCGCAGGTCGAGATGTATCCCACATGGTGTTTTATTATGTTTTTGGCCTGTTCAAGGTGGGTGTGATCATGCAGCAGATTTATGCCCGCTATCAAAAGGGGCTCACCCGTGACGAACGCTTTGGTGTGCTAATACACCTGATTCGCGAAATCGGGCAGAAGATTCAAAAAGCCATAGAGACTGGAAAGCTCTGAGGGCAAAAAGCAGCGGCCTGCCGGGGAATGCATGGGAGCTGGTTTATATCGGCTTCACAGGGATACTCTTCCAACTGGAGCACTCTTCACAAATATTGAGCTGCTCACAACTTGATTGCTTTGTCCTGCACAGCACAGAGGCAACGTCTGCGAAGAGGGCGATATCCAATGAGGTGCATCTCTGTGAAGTCCAGTGCGCTCCCTGGTGAACATCCGCACCAGTGGTCTGACCCAAAGGGGTTCGCTGGGGGTGAACAGTCTCTGTTCAGGTAGCTACTCACCCAAACTCGTTACACCCAGCCGGTTCTGGCCTGACCCGGAGCGGTCTTCAGAGAAATAGCGAAAACCGCTCTAACCAGCGCAGAGCTACCCGGCCCAACAGGCCAGCACCTCGGCCAACAAACGCGCGCCTACCAGCGCCCCCAGTCCGCTGTTATCCAGATTGGGTGCGAGTTCGACAAAATCGAAGCCAACGATCTGGTTTTGCTCGAGCGTCCTTCGCACCACCTGCAGGGCTTCCCCATAGGTCAGACCCTCCACCTCTGGGCTGCTGGTAGCGGGCATGATGGAGGGGTCCAGAACGTCAGCATCGAAACTGATATAGACCTTCTTACCTTTGGGTAGTTGCTCGAGTACCCAGGGCAGGTTTTCCTGTACCCTTTGGCTGCCGATAAGGATGTGCCCCCTGGATCTGGCAGCATAGTAGGCCTCGGGATTGGTTCGTAGGCCGCGCAACCCCACGACCGTGATGTGCTTAAGCCCCGGCACATCCTCTACTGCCCTGCGAAAGGGTGAGGAGTTGGCGTAGCGGGTGGCGTTGCGGGTATCAGAAAAGTCCAGGTGGGCGTCGAGCTGAACGATGTGGAGTTCATCCAGGTCGTCGTAGGCCCGCAGGATAGGGTAGGTGACGGAGTGGTCGCCCCCCACAAAAACAGGGAGTTTTACCCGCTGCCGGAGCTTGCGGGCAGCCTCGCTAATACGCTGGAAGGACTCCTGGTACTCCAGTTGGGCGGGGTCTACGTCGCCCGCGTCTACCAGGGCGACACCCCGTAAGAGGTAGCTTTCGGTCTGCGGGTCGAAGTAGCCCTCTGGCCCTGGGGCATAACGGCCCGATGCCTCCCGCAGCGCACCAGGGGCGAAACGGGCTCCGGGGCGATAGCCCACCGCAAAGTCGTAAGGAAGACCCAGAAGCCCCACATCCGCCTGCCAGTTATCTGAAAGGGGCCGGTAGGGTGCCTTAAAAAAAGTGGCTGGTCCGGTAAAAGCAAGCTCTGTGTGTCGCATAAGCAGGGTTCCTTTTTACATTTTGCGGCACAACCGCTTGGGTTGCACCATGCACAATCCCAATCAGGAAGCTCCAGGCTTATTTTTTGCCGCAGGGAAACTCGAAAACATGCCTCTAGGTGGCATCCCCCGGCAGACGCATCCTCGTTTTCGTGCAGCGGCAAAATAGCGAAGACTGCGATAGGGTGGCTGAACCACAGGCCATCGGAGAGTCCGCTAGTGAGTCTGGCGATTGCCCCGATAGACCAGCAGCACCCACAACAAAAGGTGGACGCTCAGGGCGATGCTGCTCAGGGCAATCCCCCAGCCACTGCCCAGCCGCCACAGCCATAGGCCCCAGGCGAAAACCAGCAACACCATCAGGCCCCAACCCTGGCTGTAGGTGGGACTGCCAGGAAAAAAAAGCTGTACGGCCCGCCGCCAGGCCAGGCTGTTGCCGGTGTCCTGGGGTTTGGGCAGGAAGAAGCAAAGCAGGTGGTACAGCGTCAGCAACAGGACGATGGCGGCAACACTCCAGGCCCAGAGTGAGCTGGGCCAGATGGGAAGGTCGCGCCAGGTGGCGATAAAGTCTGAGGTGAGGCCCTGCAATCCGCTCAGAGCCACTGCCGCAGCGATGATGCGTGGTGTTGGAACGGCCTCGCGCACGACCCCGGCCTCGCGGTAAACCTGGGTCCAGAAGTCGCCCCCCAGGCCCAGGGCTTCCCGCACGGCAGCAGAGGAAGGCGCCCGTTGATAGGCCTGTGCCAGGGCCTCGGGCGTGCCACGCCCCAGCAGCACGTAAGTCCAGGGGGTGGCTGCCTGGTAGAGCCGCTTTGCTTCGGCGGGGTTCTCTTTAGCCTGGGCATAGGCCAGCAGGCCCCGCAAGGGGGCGGTGTTGGCAAAACTGCGCAGGGTTTCCAGGGCTGCGCTCGAGCGCAAGGTGGCGCGCATGAGGCTGTCCTGGGCCAAAAGGGCCTCGGAGCGGGCCATAAAACCCCAGCCCAGGAGGGTTAATGCGGCCAGCAGAAACAAAAACAGCAGTAGGGTGCGCTCACCAATAGTGGTATAGGCCAGCACGCTGTGCCGCAAGCGCAGCAGCGGGTGTCGCAGCCAGCCAGCCAGCCAGCCCCCACTGGGGCGCACCCCCCGTAGCTGAGCCGGCAGGTACATGAGGGTCAGGTACAGCAACATCAGGCCATAAAGCCCCAGCAACACCCAGGTTGCGGAGGCCATGTTGGCCGAGGTGAAGGGGGGTTGCCAGCTTGCAACCTGGCGCAGGGCCTCGCGGTAACGCTGTTCCAGGTCTGGGCGGCCCTGGGCCTCGAGCCAGCCGACCTGTTCCCAGAGCACAGCTTTGGCGTCGGGCAACTGGGGTAGGTACTTCAGAAAAAAGTCCGACCAGAGCAGGCTCTGCTCGAGCCCCTGTTTTCGCGCAGCCCGTACCTGCATCAGCCAGGGCTCGAGCCACTGCATAACCCCCTGCCCCCAGGCCAGCTCGGGACGATGGCCACGCTGTAGCAAATCCCGCCCAATGGCCTCGAGGTCGGTGGGTTGAATGCTTGTTACGTCGAGGCTAAAGTAATACCAGTACGGGCGGTTGGTGGAAGGGCTCAGATCGAGCGCGCCTGCCCCGGCAGCGCTTAGCATGTCGAGGTATTCACGAATCACCAGCAGGCTTTCCCAACGGCCCTCGTAGGGCTTTCCGGCAAAAGCCCCCAGGCCCAGCCGCCGGCCATCCTCCAACAACACCGTTAGCTCGGCATCGGCTTCCAGCGCCCGAACCTCTGCAGGGGGGTAGTGCTGGGCCACCACCTTGCGCCCTTGAAGGTCTATTTCCAGCAGCAGTGGGCCCCGGGCAATAAAAGCCCGCTGGCCCAGAACTTTTGGACCAATCCACTCCCCCTTGAGGGGTAGCTTCCAGTCCCCCAGAACCAGCCCCTCGGGCGTCAGAGCAGGAGACCCTGTTTCGGGCCGAACCGGGGCAGCGGGCGCTGCTTGCACAGCGCCAACTCGAGTCTGCGCCTGTATGGTGCGCTCGCCTACCTGAACGCTGATTTTGTACACGCCCTCCGCTGGGGGTGTCCAGGCGGTGGCCAGGTTGCCGTTGAAGGTCTCGAGGTCTACTTCAGTGGTGGTTGATGCAGAGGCAATCTTGAGGGAGTAGCGGCCCGGAGGAAAGTCTGCCCCACGTATTTCCAGGGCCTGGCCAACCTGAGCTTCGGGGGGCACGGTCAGGCTCTGGGCCAGGGCCATGCCAAAAAGGAGAAAGCCCGCTATACAGCGCATGGCATTATTGTATT
This sequence comes from Meiothermus cerbereus, assembly GCF_051297115.1. Classification (GTDB taxonomy): domain Bacteria; phylum Deinococcota; class Deinococci; order Deinococcales; family Thermaceae; genus Meiothermus; species Meiothermus cerbereus_A. Next base: position 19,188 of record NZ_JBEVAL010000038.1, on the reverse strand, counting down.
CCACAGCCCAGTGAGACCGTACACACATTTTTGTCCGGGCACCTTCTTCCCGCAGCATGTCCAGCCGCCTGGTCGTGGCTGTGCCGGTTTACATGAACCCCACCTAAAGCTTTCTGTTTAGGGTGGGTCAAAACTGACCCGATGCATGGGCAGCTCTTGACGTAGCTTCAGGTGGGGCCCCAGCAAAAAGAACAAATCAAAGGCATTTCTTACTGGTAAAAAGCTAGATGCAAGGGGGTGCTGTACTATACTGAAGTTCGGGTCTACCGCAGGTAGACTCTTGGAGGTTTTTTTCAATGTTAGACAAAAAACCGGTATACCTTACCGCGGAGGGTAAAGCGCGACTCGAGCAGGAACTTGCCTATTTGAAAACCGAAAAAGTACAGCAGATTGCGGATGAGATGGGCCGGGCCATCGCCGAGGGCGACCTGCGCGAAAATGCTGGCTATGATGAAGCGCGGCGGGCCATGTGGCAAAACAACACCCGCATTGCGGAGCTCGAGGATATCCTGAGCCGGGTGCAGATTGTGGAATCGGGCAATGGCATCCCCACCGAGGTGCAACTCGGCGTGACGGTGGAACTCGAGACCCCTACCGGGCAGCGCATGAGCGTTACCATGGTCGGAAGCCACGAAGCCGACGTGTTTAGTGGCAAAATTTCCAACGAGTCCCCCTTGGGTCAGGCTTTGATGGGTAAGAAGGTCGGCGATGAAGTCCAGGTCAAGAGCCCCAAAGGTAGCCAGACCTACGTTGTGGTTGAGCTTGTGTACGCCTGACCTCTGGCGGGGAGTCCACCTGGCTTCACAAAGATGTGGCTTCTTGGGTTTGAAGACGAACGTCGTTAAATCGGCATATGATCCTTCCCAAACCTCGGGGAAACGGGCGGGCTTTCCGCCTGGGCGCTTTGGCGTTAGGCTAGTCAGGTATGCGAATTTTGGTTGCTAATGACGATGGCATCTTTTCTCCCGGAATCAAGGCTCTGGCCTTTGCTCTGCGCGAACTTGCCGAAGTAAACGTGGTGGCTCCCGATGTCGAGCAGTCCGGTGTGGGCCACAGCATCACCTTTCGCCGCCCCCTGCGCTTTAAGCACACCGCCTCGGCGGGGTTTGGTGAGATTCCAGCCTACCGCGTAGACGGGACGCCAGCAGACTGTGTGGTGCTGGGTAGTCGCCTGCTGGGCTGGCCCAATCTGGTGGTCTCGGGCATCAACATCGGGGTTAACATGGGCCTCGACCTGACCCACTCGGGTACTGTGGCGGCTGCTCTGGAAGGGGCCTCACTGGGCATTCCCTCGATTGCCTTCAGCCTTGATGCCTCCAACGAAGAGCTGCATTTTGAAGAGGCCGCCCAGTATGCTGTGCCGATTGCACGCTGGGTGATGAAGCACGGCTTACCTGAGAAAACCCTGCTCAATGTGAATTTCCCAAACCGAACACCGCGGGGTGTCAAGATAACCCGCCTTTCCACCCACCGCTACGAAGACTCCATTGTCGAACGGGAAGACCCCGAAGGACGGCCTTACTACTGGGTTGCGGGCAAGCCCACCGCCGAACTGGAAGAAGGCACCGATTTCTGGGCGGTTCAGCAGGGCTATATTTCTGTGACTCCCATTACGCTCGACTATACCAACCATGCTTTTGCCAGCGAACTCGAGCAAAAGTTCAGGGTGCGTAGTCCAAAAGCGGGCCATGCCAAACGCAGCCGAAAACCACTTTAGAGTGCTCCTCATGGTTTTTGAGCCCGGTAGCAACATTAAGTTGCGCCAGGGCAGATTGGCAAAACCAGCGGAATGAGTCAATGCATACCTGGCGCAATTCCTAAAGCGAACTTTCGGTACGGCATCTTGCATTTCGCTTATGGAGACACTTAGTGCTGCTGCTCGGGTGGGGTGCATATAGCCAGCTGAGCGGTGGTGTGAGGGCTGCTGCAGAAATAGGCCTCCCAGTCTCATAAAAACCTATAATGTGAGCCAATCCTTAGTAGATTAGCCATATTTCTCATGAGAAATTCAGCTAACCTACTGATATGGAAGGAATGGATCAACCCCTGATCCTGATCGTCGAGGACGAAAAGGACATCGCCCGCTTTATTGAGCTCGAGCTCCAGGCCGAAGGTTACCGCACCGAAGTGGCCTACGATGGCATCACGGGTCTATCGCGTTTTCGTGAGACCAACCCCAACCTGGTCGTCATGGATTTGATGTTGCCGGTGATGGATGGCCTCGAGGTGGCCCGCCGGATTCGCAAGACCTCCAACGTGCCCATCGTAATCCTTACCGCCAAAGACCGGGTGGAGGACAAGGTAGAGGGGCTGGACGCTGGAGCCGATGATTACCTGGTCAAGCCCTTCAGCATCGAGGAGTTGCTGGCCCGCATCCGCGCCCACCTGCGCCGGGTAACCCCGGCCATTACTGGCGAAATTCGCGTCTCCGACCTGATCATCAACCTCGAGGGCCGCGAGGTCTACCGGGCGGGTCGGCGCATCGAGTTCTCTAACAAAGAGTTCGAGCTTTTAGAGTTACTGGCCAAGAGCCCCGGTAAGGTGTTCAGCCGCTTTGAGATAGAAGAAAAGGTCTGGCCCGGCTACCAGGGCGGCTCCAACGTGGTGGACGTTTACATCGGCTACTTGCGCAAGAAGCTCGAGGGAACCGGTGAGCGCCGCCTGATTCATACTGTACGGGGCGTAGGCTACGTGCTGCGCGAGGACTAAACTCAACATACGCGACCGTGCCCTGATGCCAGACTTTAGCTTTGGGCCAGGCCGTGCCAGAATCGGGCAAGCGCTTTATGATGAAAACCGGGTGGTGCACTTTGAGCCACCACAGGTCGCCCGTGGACGAGGGCCCTGGAGCAAGCCATACAGCAAACCCAGGCCTTTTTCCTGCCTAGCGCATAAAATCTATATAAGCCACCACACCGGGGCAGGCCCAGTACGCTGGATGCATTTGCATTTGGCACGACCCTGAAGGCACACACCCATGACCCTCCGCACCCGCATCACCCTGCTTACGCTGGCCCTGCTGGCTTTTTCGCTGCTGTTGATTGGGGGGTCGGTGTACGGCAGCTTGCAGTTTACCTTATACGACAACCTGCGCCGGGAACTCATCGAAACCTCCCAGACGGCCCAGCGCCTCATCCGTGAGCAAGGCAGCCTTGACGGCCTACCACTTACGGCTTATGGCCAGGCCTTATGGGTGCCGTTCCCCAACCCCACCCCCAGCGACATCCTGCAGGGGGCGGCCATTCCCATCGCAAAATCGCTGGCCATGGGCGACGCCACCCTGACCCTTTCGGAAAAGGGATTGCAAGAGGTTTTGCGCTCGGGTGGGTTCTATACCCAGACCACCCTTACCCGCCCGGATGGCACCCAGGTTCCCCTGCGAATGCGGGCTGAGCGCCTTGAAACCGAAATCGCTGGAATTCCCCAGGGCCCTCAGCTAGTAATCCTGATGGTGGGCAAGTCCACCGAGGGTATTGAGAGCACCCTGGCCGATTTTGCCCGTACCTACACCGCCACCGCCCTGCTGGTTCTAATTTTTGGCGGCTTATTGGCTTTTCGGTTGGTGCGACAGGCGCTCGAGCCCCTCGAATGGGTGGCTAAAAAAGCTGAACAGGTCAGCAACAAACCCGAAAAGCTACCAGAGCTCGAGGGCCACAACGAGGTGACCTCGCTGGTCAAGTCGCTCAACCGCATGCTCGCGCGCCTCGAGAGCGCCTGGGAGACCCAGGGCCGCTTCCTGGCCGATGCTTCCCACGAGTTGCGAACCCCGGTAACGGCCATTTTGGGGCACGTCAACTACCTGCTGCGGCGGACGCAAATTACCGAACAGCAGCGAGAAAGCCTCGAGATCATCAAGCGCGAGTCCGAGCGGATGCAAAAGCTGGTGGGGGATTTGCTCGATCTCTCCAACGGTGGTAGCTGGAAGGTCGAGCTGGGCTCGGTTCACCTGAAGACCGTTCTAAACGAGATCGAGGAGGAGTACGGCAAAAGCTTCGAGGGCCAAATTGAGGTGCAGGCCCCCGACCACGTCTGGGTACTGGGCGACCCCGAACGGCTGCATCAGGTCATTGCCAACCTGGTTTCTAACGCTATTAAGGCCAACTCCACCCAGATCAGGCTAATCGTGCTCGACCTGGCTGAGCGGGTGGTAATCCGGGTGGAGGACAACGGCGAGGGCATCAGCAAAGAACACCTCCCTCACCTGTTTGAACGCTTTTACCGGGTGGATAAAGCCCGCGACCGTGAGCGCGGTGGCAGTGGATTGGGGCTGGCCATTGTGCGCTCGATTGTAGAGGCTCACGGGGGCAAGGTTTGGGCCGAAAGCGAACCGGGCAAAGGCTCAGTTTTTAGCATCTCTCTCAAAAAGGCCTCGGCCCCGCACCCCCAGCTGGCCTGATCAAGTGCTGTCACAAAACGCTCATAAGACTCGCAGATGTACCACAGTTACCCCATGCCCGCCCTCGTGGGGGATTGCGTCGTGGAAGCGTTCGACCCGACGGTCGCGTTTGAGGGATTCGCGGAGCGCATTTCGTAAGGCCCCGGTGCCCTTGCCGTGCAGCAGACGGACAGGGGTGGTGGCGGTGGCCGTTGCTTCTGTCAGGAAATCGTCTACCGCCAGTAAGGCTTCCTCTACCGTAAGGCCCCGCAGGTTCAGTTCGGTGGGAATTTTGGCTTTATGCACCGTGCGACCTGCCGACGGCTCGGGCCTGGGGGTATGTTTGGGTTGCAGGCCTGCAACTGGCATGGTCAGCCGTACTGCCCCCATCTGCAAGACAGCTTCCTGCCCCCTAAGCTCCACTATGGTGGCCCGGCCACCGTATTCGGGTACCTCCACCACTGCACCTACCTGCAAGCCAGGGCTGGCCGGGGTGGCTTTTTCCTGGCGCTGGTAGCGACTCCGAAGCTGGATGAGCTCTTGCAAGGCCTGGCCCTGTCCCTGGGTTTTGCTGCGCTCGCGGGCCAGACGGATGCGTTCCTGGGCTTCTTTTACCACCTGCTCGGCCTGGGCTTTGGCCTCCTCGAGCAGTCGTTCTTTGTGGTGTGCCAGCTCGGCCAGCTCCCGGGCCAGCTCTTGCTGCAGACGGGCGGCTTCCTGCTGCTGGGCCTGGGCGGCCTGGCTCTGGGTGCGTAGGCGTTCCCGTTCGGCCTCGAGCGAGGCCAGCAGCCGCTCCAGCCGCCCCCCCTCGGGCCCCAGCAGGGCCAGGGCCCGCTCGAGCTGCGCCTGCGGAAAGCCCAGCCGCCGGGCAATCGAGAGGGCGTAGCTGCGCCCCGGTGCTCCCACCATCAGCTGATAGGTGGGGCGCAGGTGTTCCAGGTCAAAGCGCATCGAGGCATTTTGCACCCCTGGGGTGTCCTGGGCAAAGGCCTTGAGGGGGGAAAGGTGGGTGGTAATGAGCCCACGTACCCCCTGGTGCAGCAGCCCCTCCACAAAAGCCTGGGCCAGGGCTGCGCCTTCCTCGGGATCGGTGCCCGAGCCCAGCTCGTCAATCAGGGCCAGGCTGTGGGGGGTGGCTTTTTCCAGCACCTCTTTGAGCCTGAGGACGTGCGCGGCAAAGGTCGAGAGGCTTTCCTGGATGGACTGCTGGTCGCCAATGTCCACAAAAAGCCGATCCGGGAAGGCCAGCTCTGCACGCTCGGCGGCCACAAACAGCCCGCACTGGGCCATCAGCACCGCCAGGCCCAGGGTCTTCAAGAGCGCGGTCTTGCCGCCCATATTGGGGCCGGTGATGAGCAGGATTCTGCGCGTGGGGGTGAGCTCGAGGTCGTTGCTTACAGGATTCGCAATCAGGGGGTGGCGGGCTTTTACCAGCCGGTATAGCCCTTCCTGGTTCAGCCGGGGCCGCACCAGCCCCCAGTCTTCGGCCAGGTTGGCGGCGGCCCGGGCCACGTCGAGTTCGGTAAGGGCGCGCAGGGTTTGGTCGAGCTCGAGGTCGTGGCCCAGGATGGCCGACAGTTCGAAGAGCACCCGGTTGACCTCGGCTTCTTCCTCGAGCCTCAGGCTGGCGAGCTGGTTGTTGAGGGGCACCACCGAGCTGGGCTCCATGTAAACCGTGAGCCCCGAGTCGGACTGATCGAGCACGATGCCCGGCAGCTTGTTCTGGTGGCTGGCTTTGACCGGTATCACAAAACGGTCGCGTCTAAGGGTAATGAAGCGCTCCTGGATGGCTTCTGGATGCCGATCCATGAGTGCGTGCAGCCGGTCTTGAATTTGCTCACGCAAAGGGTTGACCCGCCGGCGGATCTCCCGCAGCCTTGGGGTGGCCTCGTCGCGCACATTGCCAGCTTCGTCGAGGCACTCCCGGACGCGCCGTAAAAAGAAGGTGTGCTCGCCGATGCGGCCCGCCAGGGCTCTGAGGTGCTCCCCAATCTCCAGCAACTCGTGCCGCAGGGCTACGGCGGCCTCGAGGCTAGCTGCCACCTCCCGCAGCTGGGGCCCTTCCAGCCGGAGCCCTTCCCGTGCCGCCGCCAGGGCAGGGCGCAGATCGGAGATACCCCCCAGCCGGTAGGGGTAAGCCAGGGCCTCGGCCACGGTGGCCTGCTGGGCCTGGGCTTCCTCGAGGGTGGCCCTGGGTTGCAGGGCTAAAAGGGCCTCTCGCCCCATAAAGGTGGAGGCCCGCTCGGCCAGAGCCTGGCGAACCCGGTCAAAGTCCAGCGACTCGGTAACCTCGAGCATACCCAAAGCGTCAGTATAGCCCAGGGCGCAGGACGGGATACGACCTGGGTTACTTATGGCGCAGGCGGAATACCCCCAGCCCCTCCAGCCGCACAGGGCCCTGCAGGCGCCCGCCGGTAAGCAGGTTTTCTGAATGGGGTAGCTCAATCTTGGTGGGCTCGAGGGCCGCGTAGACCCAGACCTCTTCCCCCTGGTACAGGCGCTTGAAGGCCAGCAGTTTTTCCGAAACCTGCAAGGGCTGTAAGCCCCCCCGGCGCAGGGCGGGGATGCTTTTTTTCAGGTGGATGAGGGTTTTGCACCAGGCCAGCACCTCCTGGTTCCACCGTTGCTCGTCCCAGGGAAAGGTACCCCGGCACATGGGGTCGCCGTTCCAGTCGTGGTAGGGGTTGCTCTGGTCGAGCCCGATCTCGTCGCCGTAGTAGAGGCCCGGCGCTCCGGGGAAGGTCAGCAGAAGGCCCAGGGCCAGCTTGAAGCGCGCCACATCCCCCCGCAGCCGCCAGAGGGCCCGGGGGATATCGTGGCTGCTAATCAGGGTGTACATGCTCTGGCGCAGCTGGAGCGGCAGGGCGCTGTAGTGGTCCCACAGGGTGTCCCAGAGCTCCTGGGTCGAGACCGCCACCTCCCAGCCGTACACATTTTTGCCCGATAGCCACTCCAAAAGGGGGTTGGCAAACCCGGCGTAGTGCATCGAGCCATCCAGGGTGTGGGCCCTAAGGGTGGGCAGGGTGTCGAAGAACAGCTCGCCAAACACCAAGGCCTGGGGGTTTTCCTCCATGCTGTTGTGCTTGATCAGGCGCAGGATTTCGGCATTGCGGCGGTCGGTGCCCCCTTCGCCTATTTGGTGGGCCACATCCAGCCGCCAGCCATCGGCCCCCTTGCGAATCCAGTGCCGCACCGGGGCGTGGTAGCCATCAATCCAGCGCTCGAGGGTCAGGGGGCTGGCATAATCCAGCTTGGGCAGGGTTTTGACCCCAAAGAAGGCGGCATACGAGCCGTCGGCATAGAAGGTAAACTCTTTGGCCTCGGGCGCGGTGGGGTCTTGCAGGGCTTTTTGGAAGTCGGGGTGGGTGTTGCCGATGTGGTTGAACACCCCGTCCAGCACCAGTTTCATACCCCGCTGGTGCAGGGCCTCGAGCAATCTTTCGAAGGCCGGGTTGCCGCCTAAGTGAGGGTCTACGTTGTGGTAATCGCTGGCGTCGTAGCGGTGGTTGGAGCCTGAGGGCAGAATGGGGGTCAGGTAAAGGGCCTCGATGCCCAGCTCTTGCAGATAGTCGAGCTTCTCCAGGATGCCCTCGAGGTCGCCCCCATAGTGCTGGATGGGCCCCTCGCCCGGCCCATAGTCCACCGGTTCATCCCATTCTTTGTGCACGATGGGCCGGCCCATATACACCCACTCGCCGCTCTGGGGGTCGTTGTGGGGGTTGCCGTTGCGAAAGCGGTCGGGAAATATCTGGTAGAACACCGCCCCTACTGCCCAGTCGGGCACCGTGGGCTGGGCCAGCAGGTAAAAAAACTTGTCGTAGCGGGGCATGGCCCCGTGCAGCCCACCTGCCGTCAGGTAGGCCTTTTCCTCGCTCAGAAAAAAGCAGTAGCGCAGGGGCGAGGTGTAGAGCGGCAGCCGGATTTCCAGCCCTCCCGCCACCCTTTTCATCGGACGGCGCTCCACCTCGCCGTAGCGCTCGAGAATCAGGAAGCCAGCCTTAGCCGGTGTGCGCAGGCGCAGGGTGATTTCCTGCCCCAGCTCGGGCTTTAGAGGGTCTACACAGAAGGGCTCCCAATCGTGGTAATGCCTCATTCCTTCACCGAGCCCGCGGTATACCCCGAGACAAAATAGCGCTGGAAGCCGTAGAAGGTCAGCAGAATGGGCAGCGAGCCCAGCACCGAGGCCGCGGCAAACAGCCCCCAGCGGGTGGAGAACTGCCCGGTGGTAAAGTTGCGCAGCCCCATTCCCACCGTCCAGGACTCCACTCCGGTCAGGAACAGGTTGGCCACAATAAACTCCGAGTAGGTGCCCACGAACTGTAGCAGGAATATAAACACAAACATGGGTGCCGAAAGCGGCATCAGGATTTTGGTAAAGACCTGCCACTTGCTGGCCCCGTCAATCAGGGCGGCCTCCTCCAGACTTTTGGAGATGCTTTCTAGAAAACCCTTGTACACCCAGGTTCCAAAGCTAATAATCCCCCCCGAGTAGGCCAAAACCAGGCCAGTAAAGGTGTTCAGCAGGCCCAGGTTGGAGATCAGGATGTAGGTCGCGACCAGGCCCAAGAACCCCGGGAACATCTGGATAAAAATGAAGACCAGTAGCATCGAATAGCGGCCTGGGAAGTCGAAGCGGGCGAAAGCATAGCCGGCTGTAGCCGTGAGCAGCACCGCCAAAATGCCCGTAATGCCAGATACAAACAGGGTATTGCGCACCCAAAGCACAAATTTAGCCTCGGTGCCCTGGCCGGTAAACTGGCTGGGGGAGATGAAGATCACCAGCAGAAAACCCAGGATGGCAAAAGCCGTCAGGCTGCGTCCTTGCAGCCGGCCCCAGCGGCTGTCGCTGCTGTCATCGCCAATGATGCGCCTGTAAGCAGCCAGCACCAGTACCAGCAGCAAGCATAGTGCCGCCACCAGCAGCATCAGTGCTTGATAGGGGTAGATGATGATGCCATCGAAGAGCTGGATGTAGTTTTCCCAGCTGAGCTGGGAGAAATCCGGTAGCACCCTGGCCCGAACCAGCAGGTTGTCGCTGGCGGGGGGCAGGATGCGATAAAGGGTGTTGCGGGGGTCGAATGAGGCCGCCAGGATTTGCAGTACCGGATAATAGGCAAAGAGCAGCACCAGGAACATGAATAGGTGCGTGAGACCTTGCCCAAAGAGGGGCAAGAAGCTGCGCTTGCGGTTTGCGCGGCTATTGTTGATATACGTGACCAGCCAGGCATAGGCCAGGATCAACCCGACAACGACCAGAAGGCCGCTCAGGGCGTAGACCCAACCGTTCTCAATGCGGACAAAACCCGGCGGCGTGTTGGGCTGGATGCGGGCCAAGAGGCTGGGGAAATACACAAACAGCACCCAGGCCACCATCAAACCCAGGGCGGCCCAGCCAGAAAACCGCAGAAAAGCGGTCATTAGCGCACCTCCTTCAAGGCGCCGGTGAAACGGAAGTTGATCAGGCTGATTGCTACCGTGAGGAAGAAGATCAGGATGGAGATGGCCCCGCCCAGACCATAGGCCTGCCCCCCATCGGCCTGGAAGGCGGTTTTATAGGCCCAGGTGATCAGGATATCGGCGGCCTGGGCTGTGGAAGGTCGGCCTTCGACCCCAGGCTGGGCCCCCATCAGGTAGATCAGGCCAAAGTTGTTGAAGTTGAAGGCAAAAGACCCCAGCAGCAAGGGGATGAAAGGTTGACGCAGCAGCGGCAGGGTGATGCCGGTGAGGGTTTGCAGGCCGTTGGCCCCATCAATTTTGGCCGCTTCGTACACATCATCCGGGATGGTGGAGAGGGCTCCCAGGGTAGCCGTCATCCAGTACGGAAAGCCCAGCCACAGGCTGATCAGCAGGGCTGAGACCTTAAACCACTCCGGGTCGGTAAGCCAGGGAATGGGGTAGGTGCCCAGCAGCCCCAGCAAGCGGTTGATGGGGCCAAACTGCACATTGAGCATGGCGGTAAAAATCTGCACGCTGATTACCACCGGGATAGCCCAGGAGATGATCAGGGCTGTGCGGTAAAAGCCCCTTAAAGCCAGGTTTTTGTTGTTGAGCATCAGGCCCAGGATTAGCCCGGGGATGGCCCCCACAAAAACTGCACCCGCTGCGAAAATGATGTTCCAGATAAGAACCGGAATCAGAACGGTGCCGGCCCGGCTAAAGATTTCGGCAAAGTTGCGGAAGCCAATGAAGCGGAACTCGTTAATTTTGTAGACCAGTGTGGGCGTGAAGGGCGGGGGCGCAGTCAGGGTGATGACGCCCTCCGTGGCTTGCTCGGCCCTTACGCGGGCGCGTTGGGTTCGGGTGGTGATCTCCAGGGCCTGGCCTGCACAATTGGGTTGGTCGCAGCGCAGCAGGTCATGGGCGTTGCCGTCAACAAATAGCTGCCGACCCTCCACACGCACGATCTGGGTCTCGGTGGAGCGGTCGGGCTTGCCGTTTCGAATGCCGGTGTAATCGGTGAAAGCGTAGTAGATGGTCAGGACGATGGGAAATACGGTGAAGGCCAGCAAGAAGGTGATGGCCGGAAGAAGGTAGTACCAGTCGGTCAGGTAGGGAACCCGCCGCCCCAGCACAACCAGAATTGGAATGAGAACCAGTGTGGCGAAGATCAGGATCAGGTAGCCCGGGTAGCCTTCTTCTACTGGCCTGGGAAAAGCGGCCTGCAGGGCCCAGAACATGAGGAGCCCAAAGAGCGTAGCAACGATCAGGGCCCCCCCCAACAACCCAATAGCGATCAAAAAACCTCGAGCGCCTGGTGGAGAACGATACATAAAGACCTCCGTCGTGGGCGTTGTTTGGGATTGGCCCAACCAACGAGCCTTTTCGAACGCCCCCAGCATATACTCGAAGGTCTCAATTTGTAAGCCCCTCGAGGCTCAGGTATTGCCTGTAGGTCGCTATGGAAGCGCTTTTACCTATTTCTGGTTTGGGCCTGTGCAGGTGCTTGAGTAAGGTCTTGACGCGGCTGGCCTGCAAGTCCACCATGGGTTCAAGATGATCGAGACCGGACGACTTGGCGTCATCAACCCCGCCCGCGAGACCCCGCAGTTCACACCAGAGCTGCTGGAGCGCCTGGTCGGGCGGGTCTCGTTGTTTGGCCCGGGCACCCCCCATACCCTGTACTCGCCTTTTGATGGCAAGATCCTGGGGGTCATTCCGCTCTGCACCCCCGAGGATGTCCAGCAGGCCGTGCAACGCGCCAGGCGGGCCCAGCCTGCCTGGGCCAGGGTGGATACCAGGGCCCGGGCCCGGATTGTGCTGCGCTTTCACGACCTATTGCTAAAGCGGCAGGCCGAAATCCTCGACCTGACCCAGTACGAGACCGGCAAGGCCCGCCGCGATGCCCAGGAGGAACTGCTGGACTCGGCCATTGTGGCCCAGTTTTACGCCACGCGTAGCCCTGGCTGGCTGCGCCCAAAGCGCACCGGTGGAACCTTTGTGGGCCTGACCCAGACCTGGGAGTACCGCCACCCGGTAGGAGTGGTAGGGGTTATTTCACCCTGGAATTATCCGCTGGTGATGGCGGTGAGCGAGCCGATCCCGGCCCTGATGGCAGGCAACGCGGTGGTGCTCAAGCCCGACCCCCAGACCACCTTTACGGCCCTGTGGGTTCAGGCCCTGATGGAAGAGGCCGGATTGCCGCCTGGCCTGTTTCAGATTGTGACCGGGGGGGCAGAGGTGGGGGAGGCCCTGGTGGCCACGGCAGACTTCATCGCCCTGACCGGCAGCACCCCCACCGGGCGAAAAGTGGCCCGCCAGGCGGGTGAGCGCTTGATTGGGGTGAGCCTCGAGCTCGGCGGCAAAAACCCCATGCTGGTGCTGGAAGACGCCAACCTCGAGGCCGCCGTGGATGGCGCCATTCACGGCGCTTTTGCCAATGCCGGGCAGCTTTGCGTCTCCCTCGAGCGCATCTACGTGCACGAAAAGATCTTTGATGCCTTTGCCCGACGCTTTGTTGAAAAAACCTCGGCCCTGCGTCTGGGCGCTACCCTGGACCACCGTTCGCAGATGGGCTCCCTTACCGTCCAGCGGCAGTTCGACACCGTGCTGGCCCACGTGCAGGATGCGGTGGCTAAGGGGGCTCGAGTCCTCACCGGCGGAAGGCCCCGGCCCGACCTGGGGCCACTATTCTTCGAGCCCACCATCCTGACCGAGGTAACGCCCGAGATGCGCGTGTACAACGAGGAAACCTTCGGCCCGGTGGTCAGCCTCTACAAGTTTAGCGATGTGGAGCAGGTGCTTGCCCTCATCAACCAGAGCGAGTACGGCCTCAACGCCAGCGTCTGGACCAAAGACCTGGGCAAAGGCCGTGCGCTGGCCTCGCGCATCCAGGCCGGTACGGTCAACATTAACGAGAGCTACGCCGCCGCCTGGGCCTCGATGGACGCGACCATGGGGGGCTTCAAGGCCTCGGGCCTGGGGCGACGGCACGGCAAGGAGGGGCTTTACCGCTTTACCGAGGTGCAGACCATCGCCATCGAGCGCTTTGTTCCGGTCACCGGCCCGACCTGGCTACCCAGGGGCTGGTACGGGCGCATCGTGACTGCTGCCCTCAAAGCCCTTAAATGGCTCAGCCGCTGGTGGTACCGGGTCTAGATTAGGAGGTAGGCACACGGCCCAGCGGTTGGGTGGGTTGAGGGCTGCCGCCGGGTGGCTCGAGGCTAACCCCCATCAGGTCGAAGCCTTGGTAGTTGGTCTCAAAAATCCGCCCCGAGAAAACCCCCAGCGAAACCGGTTTTTCCCCACTTTTGCGGCCCCAGGCCTGGTAAACCTTGCCGGGTGGCGGTGGCTCGCGCAGCACCATCAGACAGGGCCCCTCTTCCCGCCACAGCATGGTGCCGAAGGCCTGGCCCTGGTCGTTTTTAATGAGCTGCCACTTTACCTCGGGGTCGCTTAGCCAGCGGGCCAGCCGGGCCTGCTCCTCGGCCAAAACCCGGTAACGGCGGTATTGCTCAAACCCCCAGCCACCCCAACCCAGCCCCACCAGCACCAGCGCCACCGCAATCCAGCGCAGGAAATCCCGCCTGGGAAAAGCCCTGCGCCGCACCTGGGCCCAGACCCGGCGAGGGGGTGTTACCGGCGGAAGACTCTCGGGCAGCTTGAACAGCACCGCCCGAAGCTCGGCAAGCTCTTTTTGCAGCTCGGGGGAGGTTTGCAGGGCCTGCTCGAGCTGGGTTTTCTCCTCGCCTTCCAGGAGGCCCAGGACGTAGTCGGGAAGTAGTTCGCGGAGGTCTTTCATGCTTCCTCCGAGACCGCGGTTCCCCCCAGGTACTCGCGCAGCTTGAGCAGGGCCCGGCGCAGCCGGGTCTTGACCGTGCCCAAAGGCAAGCCGTGGCGCTCCGCCAGCTCGCTGTGGCTGAAGCCATCGAAAAAGGCTTCTTCCAACAACCTGCGGTCGGTGGGCTCGAGCCTGCTCAGCGCCCGGCGCACCAGAACACGGTCGGTGGGGTCGTCCTCCCGCCAGAGGCCCAGCTCCTGCTCGGGGTTGTGCAGGTCGTGCGCTTCTACTTTCTGCGGCCTGGCCTTGCGGCTACGCAGGCGCGACAGGGCAAAATTACGCCCAATGGTGAACAAGAAAGCCACCACAGCCCCCCGCTCGGGCTGGTAGCGGGCGGCTTCCCGGTATAGCTGAACAAAGCTGTCTTGCAAGATTTCTTCGGCCTCCTCACGGCTCTGGAGCATCCGCAGGAGAAGGGCGTACAGCAAGGGGCTATAGCGGCGGTATAGCTCTTCCAGGGCACGCTCATCTCCCTGGGCAAGGCGCGACATCAGGTTAATGTCTGGCTCCACGCCTCTATTCAACACTACGTTGGGCTCTGGCGCTATAGATGTTTAAGTGAAACGGATACTCAAGCGCCTCGGAGGGCTTTCCGGTTTTATTCGTCGCAAGGGTCGGCTGAGCCTCTAGGGATTCCTTTTGGGGAACGGCTATACCCCTGGGGAAGATCACACCAGCTTTGCGTCCAGAGTAACCTCGGGAACCGCGGCCAGGGCCTTGGAGACGGGGCATTTGGCCTTGGCTTCCTGGGCCAGCTCCTGGAACCTTTCGGGGCTGATGCCAGGCACTTTGGCCTGCATGTGCAGCTCAATTTTAGTGATGGTGGGGCCATCCCCCAGGTGCACCCTGGCCGTGGCGCTCAGCTCCTCGGGCGGGGTATTGTTGTTGGTCAGGAGTGCCGATAAAAACATGGCGTAGCAGCCGGCATGGGCCGCCCCAATCAGTTCTTCGGGGTTGGTTTCGCTGCCGCTGGCAAAACGTGAAGCCCAGGTGTAGGGCCCTTCGTACACCCCGCTTTCCAGTTTCAGATGCCCCCGACCTTCTTTGAGTGTGCCTTTCCAAACTGCGCTGGCTGAACGTACTGGCATATATTTGCTCCTTTCGACACCTATCATGCAACCAGTAAGTCCGGTATGGCTGTGTCACAGGTCGCAAGTTGGGCTCCGGGCTTCTATGGCCGTCATGGATTTTCCGGCAGCGAGCATGGTGTTTGACCTTTCCCGACCCCAGGCGCACAATGCCATCGTGTTGGCTTTCTTGTTTGTAGATGGTCTGGGGCTCTCCAGTGACCCCCGCACATCCCTGAAGCGGGACCTGCCCACCCTGCGGGCTTTGAGCGGTGGGTTTAGCCAGGAGCCCTTTAGCCAGCCCAATCTAGCCTACCGGGTTCTGGACGCCCGGCTTGGGGTGGAGGGCCTGCCCCAGTCGGGCACCGGCCAGACCGCCCTGCTGACCGGGCTTAATGCAGCCCAGTTGCTGGGGCATCACCAGGGGCCGCACCCCCTGAGCAAGCTCCAAACCCTGCTAAGGCAAGAGAGCTTACAGGTCTGGGCTGCCCAGCAGGGCTTGCGGGTTTTGCATGCCAACGGCTACCGGCAGGAATACCTGGAAAAGGTGCTAAATAGCCGCCGCAATTTGCTGTCGGCCTTTGGCTTTGCTGCCAGGGCAGCCGGCTTGGGTCTGTTGCCCATAGACCACCCCCAGGCCATGCTGCCTGCTTTTTGGCCGGAACCCGAAGCCGCAGGGGAGCGCTTTGCCCACATCGCCCAGCGGCACGACCTGACCATTTTGGAAAACTGGGCGCTGGACTACTGGGGCCACCGCTTGCCGGAAAAGCTGGACGAGCGCCTGGTGGAACTCGACCGCTTCCTCCTGGGCTTCTTGAATGCAAACTCCGCCGCTACCCTGATACTTACCGCCGACCACGGCAACGCCGAGGAGCCCTGGCATACCCAGCACACCCTCAATCCGGTGCCCCTGGTGGTCTGTGGCCCGCTGGCGAACTCGGTTCCGGCTATGCACTCGCTGACCGACCTGGCCCCCTGGATAAAACAACAACTTTGAAGCAGAGCCCTGGCCCCTGGCAACACAGCCTTGAGGATTTGCCGAGTAAGAGCGCTGGGGCTGGTTGCTTGACCCTGAAGACCTGCTGAAGCCACGGGTCAAAGCGCAGGGAGTCAAAACTCCATTTGGGTCGAACGCTAGGGTCAAAGCTAAAACCGAGGTACAGGCGACCTCGGTTTTTTGCGTCCTGAACTGGAGCCGGTGGTCGGACTTGAACCGACGACCGCTCGATTACGAATCGAGTGCTCTACCGCTGAGCTACACCGGCACGCCTGGTTATTTTAGCGGTAATGGGCCATGTGGTAAAGTCTCGGGCGATGAAACGCAAGGATGGCCGTACAGCCGAGGAACTCCGCCCGCTCAAATTGCGCATGGGCTACATACATTATGCCGAGGGTTCGGCGCTGGTAGAACTGGGGAATACCCGGGTGCTGGTGAATGTTTCGCTGACCGACGGCGTACCCCGGCACGTTTCGGGCCGCGAGGGCTGGCTGATGGCGGAGTACAACCTGCTGCCCCGTTCTACTAAAGAACGCAAGGACCGTGAGCGTCAGAAAATCTCGGGTCGTACGGCCGAGATCCAGCGCTTTCTGGGACGGGCTTTTCGTGCGGCCCTGGACTTGAGCCTGCTGCCCAACAAAACGGTGGTGGTGGACGCCGATGTGATTCAGGCCGATGGCGGAACTAGGGTGGCTTCGCTCCTTGGGGGCTATGCCGCGCTCCACATGGCCATGGATCGGCTGGTGAACCAGGGCAAACTGGACGAATGGCCCCTGATCGAGTTTGCCGCGGTGAGCGTGGGCTGGATGAGCGACAATAGCTTGCTGCTCGACCTGACCCAGATAGAGGACGAGAACGCCTGGGCCGACCTGACCGTGGTGGCTACCCAGTCTGGCGATATCATCGAACTGCACGGGGCAGGGGAGGGTCGCCCGGTACCCAAAGCCACCTACCAGGCCATGCTGGAGATGGGTCTGGCACATATTCCCGAGATGGTGCGGAGGGTACACGCCCAGCTCAAGAACCGCGCCTGAGCTGGGCCGGGCCCGGTCAGAAAAGGAAAATGAGCGCAGGGCCAAGAACCCTTACCGAGAGGCAAACCCAGGGTAAGGCTGGCTTCACAGAGATACCCATCAAACTATTCAACGTAGCACCTCTCGGTGAAGCCAGGTGCGGCCCCTTCGGTTGGGGTGAGCAGTCTCCTGAACGGTGATTGTTCTCCCAAACTCGGCATAACCCATCCCAGGACGGGTTCTACAGATAAGATGTTATAGATGCGCCTGTTGATCGCTACCTCCAACCCAGGAAAGTTCCGCGAGATTAAGGAGGGGCTTGCGCCCTTGGGCTGGACGCTTTTTTCCTTGCTGGACTACCCCTTCAAGATGCCGCCCGAGGAGGGCGCTACCTTCGAGGACAATGCCGTGCTGAAAGCGGCTTTTGCTGCCAGGCACAGCGGCCTGCCTACTCTGGCCGATGACTCGGGCCTCGAGGTCGCTGCCTTGGGAGGGGAGCCAGGGGTCTACTCGGCCCGCTACGGCAATAAAAAAACCGATACCGAGCGCAACGTGTATTTGCTCGAGCGCCTCAAAGGAATTCCCCCCAACGAACGCAAGGCCAAGTTTGTGGCCGTGCTGGTGCTGGCCTACCCCGACGGCTACATGGAACTCTACCGGGGTGAGACCGAGGGGCAAATCCTCGAGGCCCCCAGGGGTGAGTGGGGCTTTGGCTACGACCCCCTGTTTTACCTGCCCGAGGCGGGCAAAACCTTTGCCGAGATGACCCTGGAGGAAAAAGCCACCCACTCCCACCGCGGCAAGGCCCTGCGCCAGCTGCTCGAGGCCCACAAGTCTGGCCCGCCCCGTAAGGAGCAGCCCCTAAGGGATTAGTTGCCGGGAGTTGGGGCGGGCATTGCAAGCCCTTGGCCGCGTTGTCGAACCCGTGAATCCGACCCCACACCTGCTGCGTATAAGTGGGTGGAGGGTAAACATATGAAACGATGTAGACCAGGCTAGGGGCTTGTCGGCTTTTTCGCTGCTGGTTGAGGGAGCGAGTATTATGAGGCTATGCGCTGGTTGCTGCTACTGATGTTGGGTGCGCTGATGTCGTGCCAGCCCAGTTCATCAAGCTGTGTGGTGATTGAGGCTTTGGGCATTGAGCGGGGCTTCAGGGTGGTGGGCACCGACAGCGCAAACGTGACCATCCGCCAGGGGGGCTGCATCGAGTTTGTAAACGTCGACCCAACTGGGACTGTGCATCTAGCACAGACCAAACCGAACTCGGGCGCACCTGAGAATTTCATCACGCCAAACTTGCTGCCCAATCCAGCACAAAAGGAAAGAGTAGTACTCAACCTTGCGGGTGAATACGAGTACATCTGCTCGTTGAACACCGGCAATGTGGTACACGCCAGAAACATGTTCGGCAAAATAACGGTTCGATAGCAGTGCGGCCCCAAGGAGGGCGTATATGCGAAAAGTAGGCTTTATTGTGCTCATGCTGGCCCTGATTCTGATGCCTTTTGTGCAGGCTCGAGGGCCTTACCGTTTGCAGGCCATTAGCCAGTTCAACCTTGTTGCCGATAAAGGCGATGTGCGCACGATTACCTGCCAGTACTGCCATGTGAACCCCAATGGTGGCGCACCCTGGAATGCTTTTGGCAACGAGGTGCGGGCGAACTTTAAGGGCAACATTGGCGAGGCCTTATACGAAACCCTGAAGGCCATGAAGGACTCCGACGGCGACGGCTACGCCGATGTGCTCGAGGTTTTTGCCGGAACCCTGCCGGGTGATGCCAGCAGCAAACCCCTGGTTACGCCGCAGTTCCTGATGCAGAGCCTGGAAAAAGCCGGAGGGCTGGAAATCTACAAACCCAAATAATAAAAGCATTGGTGTGGGCGAACCTTGTGTTCGCCCCGTATTTTTTGCACCATGAGGGCATGGCAAGTTTGCGAGGAAAAGTCGCTTTGGTTACCGGAGCTTCTTCCGGTATTGGCCTCGAGGTCGCCAGACAACTGGTTGCCAGTGGTGTGGGGGTGGGGCTTTTTGCCCGTAGCCAGTCTAAGCTGGCCCATATTGCAGGCGAGCTGGGCAACAGCCTGGCCTTGCCGGGCGAGGTGAGCCGCTACGAGGATCTCGAGCGGGCTGTACAGCAGCTCGAGGCCCGCTTTGGTGGCCTCGACTTCTTGATTAACAACGCTGGGGTGGGTATTTTCAAGCCTGTACACGAGCTGACCCCGGAAGAGTGGCAACAGGTTTTGCAAACCAACCTGACCGGCGCCTTTTATGCCACCAAAGCTGCCGTGCCGGCCATGCAGAAGCGCGGTGGGGGCTATATCATCAACATTGCTTCGCTCGCCAGTAAGAACGCCTTCGCCAACGGAGCCGCCTACAACGCCAGCAAGTTTGGTCTGCTGGGCTAAGTACACGACAAAACCCCGAGTAGGCAAAAGCAGGCCGCTCCTGTAAGGTGTTT
>NZ_JBEVAL010000037.1:0-28268 GCF_051297115.1 Meiothermus cerbereus | reverse complement strand
GCGCCTCCTGTTGGCGCAGTTTGGGGAAATGTGGCTGGTGGCTTTTCCGAATTGGGGTCACGGGCCTTAATTGACTCGAGCGCGTGGCTTTCCTTGCGGTATAGCAACACCGCGACCGCGTCCAGGGGCAGTCGCATAAGCTGTTCGCACAAGACCTCCAGGGCCAGGCGCAGGTCCAGACTGGAATTGATGACCTGGTCAACGGCGCGTAAGGCCTCGAGCTGGCCCACACGCGCCTGAAGCTTGCGCCGCAGCGAGGCCCGGCGTACCGCATTGCCGATCACCTCGCCCATAAGCTCCAGGCGCTGCACTTCGCGCGCGCTAAGCTCGCGGGGGTGGGCCACCGCCAGCGTAAGCGCGCCCACCCGCAAGCTTCCCGCCCGCAGGGGCAGCACCACCCCACCCCAGCCGGGTGGTACCAGGTGGCGGATGCCCGGGCGCACCCTGGGGTCGGCGGCAAACTCACGGCTCTGGTAGAGCATCCCGTTCAGCAGCACCCAGCCGGTTATGCTTTCTTCCCGGGCGACCGGCGGGGTGGGGATTTTGAGCAACCAGCCCTGGCTGGCCATCTCCTCCAGGGCATGGGTCTCGGGGTCGTAGAGCAGTATGCTGCCCACAGGGGTCTCCAGGATGGCCAGCGTCTCGTCCAGGGCAGCCTGGAGCATCTCCTTGAGGTCGTCGGAGCGGCGCAGGGCCTCGGAAAGCCGAACCACCGCCTCGAGGTCGAGCTGGTGCTCCTGGGCCTCGGTAACGTCGAAGCCCACACCCAAAATCGCCGAACGCCCCCCCAAGTCTACGCGGGCCCCCGAGTAGTCCAGCCAGCGTGTCTGGCCGCTTTTAGTCTGGATGCGAAAGCGGTAGCGGCCCTCCACCCCCACGCCCCGCAAGCGGGTCTGGCCGCGGGCGCGCACCATCTCCCGGTCGAGGGGGTGTACAAACTCCCAGATCGGGCGGTTTTTGATTTCCTCCAACGAGTAGCCCGTGATGCGCTCGGCCTCGAGGTTGGCAAAAACCAGGCGATCCTCCTGCCACATCAGAATGAGGGCGGGTGCGGTCTCGGAGAGGGTACGGAAGAGGGCTTCCTGCTCGGCCAGGGCGCGCTGGGCCTCAATTTCGCCGGTGGCGTCGTAGGCGTAGCCGGTCAGGAGCTGGCCTTCTGGGGCGGCCACCCGATGTTCCTGAAGCCAGACCCACTGCCCGCTCTGGCCGTGACGGTAACGGTAGCGCAGCACCTTAACCTCGCCAGGGGTGCCCGCATTGTTGAGCAGGCGGGCCCGATCTTCGGGGTAGATGTTATCCCACCACAAAGAGGGGTTGTGCCGCAGGGCCTCGGGGGCGTGGCCCAGGATTGTCTGGGCCTGGGGGCTGACATAAAGCAGCCGGCCAAGCTGACCCGGCAGAAATTCCACCTGGAACACCACCCCCGAAAGCGCTTCCACCATGGCCTTGAAGCGGCTTTTTTCCTGCTCCAGCGAGTGCCGGAGCCGGTCTTCCTCGGTGATGTCGCGCACGTTAAGCACAATGCCCCGCACGGCGGGGTCGTGCAGCAGGTTGCGCCCCCAGATACGCGCATGGCGCTCTTCCCCAGAGGCATCCAGGATGCGCACACGGTACTCGCGGGTCTCGTCGGGGTGGTGCACCATGTACTCGAGCGCGGCCTCGGCATAGGGGCGGTCGTCAGGGTGCACGAAGTCGAGGATATTCGTCTGCTGCTGCAAATAGCCTTCGGGGTTGTAGCCCAGCACCTGCCCCACATTGGGGCTGGCGTAGCGCATGGTGCCGGCTTCGTCCATCAGGTATATAAGGTCGGAAGTATTCTCTACCAGGGCCCGGAAACGCTCCTCCAGCCGGGTTTGCTCGCTAAGGTCAATTAAACTGCCCTCGAAATAGAGCACCTGTCCGCGGCTATCCCGCACCGGAAGGGAGTACCCCTGCACCCACAGCACCTGGCCGTCCTTGCGCCGCAGGCGAATGCGCTGGGCCAGCAATAAGCCGGCTTTGGCGGCCTGCTGAATAAGCTGTTCGCGCTCTGCGGCCTCGAGGTACAGCGCCCGGGCATTCAGGCCCAAAAGCTCTTCTCGGCTGTAGCCCAGCATGGTGCAGAGGGTGGTGTTGGCCTCGAGGATGCGCCCGTCCGGGGTCGAGCGGTACAGGCCCACCGGCACCGACTCGAAAAGTTCCCAGCGGCGCTTGCGCTCGAGGAGCTTGTCCAGCGCTTCTTGCAGGCTGTGGGGAAGCCTCGAGGTGCTCACAAACTCGGTCAGGATAGGTGCTGCTTCCACCAGCGCCAGGGCCTCGAACTCGGCAGGCGCCAGCACGACCACCGGGGTATCGGGGGCAAAAGTTTTCACAAGGCGCAGTGCCTCGAGGCCATACCCTGGCCCGGCACAGAGAATTACCGCATCGCAGGCCCCTTTACTCAGAAGCTGCTGGAGCGTGGTCAGGTCTCTGGCCGTATGCCACTCCGCCCGCAAACCCTCGAGGCTTCGCTGAATAAGCGGGTCATCGTGAGGGTTTTGGGTCGCCAGTAGGATCCGCAGCACTAGCAGATTATAGTCCTCCTTGTAGCCTGACCTGTTCAAGTCTACACCCTCTGGTCTTCGGACAGGCCCGGCCAACAATCAATCGGTAGCTGGTTTGACCCTACCGATTGGGCAGTCCAGGGGAAAATCTTACTTAAAGCGGTTGGAGCCCGGGTGAGCCAGCGAGGGAAGGTTCATCAGCTTGCTGGTCTCGCGGTAACCTGGCAGGTCGCGGTACCAGTCCTTGTAGCTCGAGCCCCCGCTGGCAATCCATGGGTCAAATTTCAGGTAGCCATCCCGAATGTCAATACCCAGGCTAACCCAGCCTCCGGGCCGGTTCTGCTCAAACCAGCTGGCGCACCAGTGTACGGGCATAAAACAGGGTTTCCTGCACTGCCTCCCAGTCGACCCCATCGGGCCGGTCGGTAGGCCAGTGCCAGTTGGGGGGTATCCCGTTCTTCAAACGAATAAGCGTCAGGCAGGGGGTTTTTCTTGCGGCAAAAGGGCGGGTATCGAAGTAGGCCAGGCGATAGGCCAAAGGTTGCGCGCCTGGGGTGGCCCTGGCCCGCTCGAGCAAAACCCCCCGGTAGGCATGGTAGACCAGCATCCCCTCGCCGGTGGCATAAAACAGCTCGCCCTGACCCACGTTGTCGATGTTAAGCACCAGGGCATCGGGTGGGATTCGCCCCGAGCGCACCAGGAACTCGGCCCCCTTTGCTCCAACCTCCTCGCTGCCTGTAAGGGCCAGCACCACCCGGTGGTCGGGTAGGGGATCCCGGCGCAGCTCCTCGAACAAGGCCACCGCCACCGCCACGCCTGTCGCGTTGTCGTTGGCTCCGTTGACATAAGGCGCGCCGAGTTCACGCAAAGCCAGAAGCACTGCCTGTACCAGAAAATACAGGCCCAGTAGCTGCGAAACCCCAGTCCACAAAGCCCCCAAGGGCAGCAGCGTAGCCAGCGCTGCATTAATCAGAAAGTTGTGGCGAAAAAACCGTACCCGTTTGGGGTGGTAGAGGAAAAAGGTCTTGGCCGTATCGTAGTGGGCCATCAAAACCAGGGTCTTGCGGCCCTGTCCGGTCTGGGCCAGCACATTTTGCGAGGGGTAGCGGTCAAAAAGCTTCCGCCAGGGTACCCACCAGCCCGAGAAATGCGCCCAGAAGCCGAGGGCACCCACCAGGGCCAGCCACCAAAGCCCCAGCCAGCCTCCCAGGGCCAACAACAGGCTAATCAGGATGAGCTCAGGGCCATAGCTGCGCGGGGCCATAAAGGGCTGCACTTCCACCTGATATTCGGGATCCTCCGAAGTGCGGGGGCTGGTCTGCTCGAGGTAGGTTTTGAGTTTCCGGGCTGCCAGGGCCTCGCAGGCCGTGGCGCTCCCCCGGTGGGGCAGGGCACAGAGTTCTTCCCAGAGGTGGCGCATGGCTGTAGCTTAACGCCGCAGACAAAAAACCGGACACGGGGGGTCTGGGGGTTTTGCATCACACTTTGTGCGAAAGTCCCTTTGTCCCCACCAAGCCCAGGGCTTAAACTTGGAGGCATGGGTAAGAAGCGTCGGGAAGAAAAGCTCAAACGCAAAACACAGCAGCGCGTACCGCTCTCGGGCCGGGACATGCTGCGTATATTCCCCAGTCTGCTCCTGCGGGCTTTTATTGTGGTCATGCCGCTAACCCTGCTCATGACCATTCTGGGCGGCAGTGGGGTTACGCTGTTCAACAACTTCTGGGTACAGATGGGGGCTTATCTGGCGGCTTACATCGTGTTCAACAAGTTTATCTTTGGCCCCATCCGCAACTACCGACCTGTGCAGGCCAACCCCTCCAGCACGCCCAAAGCCAAGTAGTTGCCTTTGTCGCGGCCTGTCTTTGGCCGCGTGCACAAAGTTTCCTGATATACCCCTGGCGTGGTAGCCCCGCCGGCACACCGTGCAACCACAACACACCAGGGCTGTTTTTTAGGGAGGGCACATGCCGCCGAGGCCCCACACAACCGCCTCAAGCAGGAGGTGGGGCGTCAGATGTGTTGTTGGCGCTATCGCACCCTTCACAGACGTTGCCTCCCATCCGGGAGGCAACTGTGCTGTGCAGGGCACAGCCATCAAGGTGGTAGGGGGGTCAATGTGCTCTAAATTCGCTTTGCGTCAGCCCAGAAGCCTTCCAGGTCGTAGTACTCACGGGCCTCGGCGCTCATCAGGTGCACCAGCACCGGGCCATAGTCCAGGAGCACCCAGCGTGGGCTGGGGCCTTCGACCTTGTTGGCCCGGATACCTTCTTCTTCCTGTAGTTTTTCCCGCACGGCCCGCTCGAGGGCTTGCAGGTGGGGTTGGGAGGTTCCGGTGGCAATTACAAAGTAGTCGAGCGAGTCGGAGACAGCGGTCAGGTCCAGCGCCACCACATTCTCGGCCTTCTTGTCTTCCAGGGCTTCTTTGATCTGGCGGATGAGTGTTTGGGTATCAATGGCTTTGACCATTCGTCCTTATTGTACACAAGTGGGCAGGACAGGCTACCTGACCTCAGGGATGTACTCGAACTCGTGCTGCCCAAAGCGCACGGTATCCCCCGCCCGCACCCCGTGGGCTTTAAGGGCCTGCTCCACCCGGTAGCGCTTGAACAGATCTTGCAGGTAGCCTGCGGCTTCCATCAGGTCGCCCTTAAGACGGTCGAGGTGGCGCTGCACCTGGGGGGCCTCGAGCTCAAACACCCCTTCTTCTACCTGGGTTACCTTGATGTAATCGGGGGCCTCGGGCCTGGGCCTGGGCTGTTCCATTATGGGTTTGGGCGCAGCCTGCACCAGGGCAAACAGGGCCTCTACCAGCTCGGACAACCCCGCGCGGGTCTGGGTAGAGATGGGCAGCACCGGTAGGCCATTCTGGCTCAGCTCGCCCACCAGGGCCTGCACCTCTTCCGGGGTCAGCAGGTCTATTTTATTGAGGGCAATCAGGGCCTGGCGCCCTAAGAGCTCGGGGTTGTAAGCCCGCAGTTCGGCCTGGAGGGTGTGCAGGGTTTGCACCGGCTGGTCGGTGCCATCGAGCACGTATAAGAGAACTCTAGTCCGGGCGATGTGGCGCAGGAACTCCAGCCCCAGGCCCCGGCCCTGGGCGGCCCCCTCGATAATGCCAGGGATGTCGGCCATGGTGATGCGCTCGAGGTTGCGCTCAATTACCCCCAGGTTGGGCGAAAGGGTAGTAAAAGGATAGCTGGCAATTTTGGGATGGGCATGGGTCAGGGCCGCCAGAAGGCTGCTCTTGCCAGCGTTGGGGTAGCCCACCAGCCCCACATCGGCCAGAAGCATCAGCTCTAGGCGCAGTCTGCGCTTCTGTCCTTCCTCGCCAGCTTCGGCAAACCGGGGGGCCTGCCGGGTAGGGGTCACGAAACGGGTATTACCCCAGCCTCCGCGCCCTCCTCGGGCAGCCACTAAGGTCTGGCCCTCCTCGATCAGGTCGGCCAGCAGTTCGCCGGTCTCGGCATCGTAGACCCGGGTTCCTCGTGGCACCTCGATAACCAGGTCTTTGCCCGACTTACCAAATAGCCCTTTGCCCATCCCGTGCTGGCCGTTCTCGGCTTTGTACACCCGCTTGGAAAGGTTGGAAAGCGAGTCCACCTGGCCCAGGGCACGCAGGATAATCGAGCCCCCATCGCCCCCATCACCCCCGTCGGGGCCACCTTTGGCGATATATTTTTCACGCCAAAAGCTAATGCAGCCGTCGCCCCCACGTCCAGCGGCCACGCTAATCTCGAGCACATCTCTGAACATAAATCCTTCACCAAAAAAAACGAAGGCCAGAAGCACAGGCTTCCGCCTTCGGCGCAAATTCTGGTTAGTCGCCCGCCTGTGCTACTTCCAGGGGCTTGACCCGCACGAAGCGGCCCATGCGGCCCTTGTCGGCAAACTCCACCACGCCGTCAATGAGCGCAAACAGGGTGTAGTCGCGGCCCTGACCCACGCCCGCACCGGCGCGGAACTTGGTACCACGCTGACGCACCAGCACGTTACCCGCCTTGACCACCTGGCCCTCGAAACGCTTGACCCCCAGGCGCTTGGCTTGGCTGTCGCGCCCGTTTTTGGTTGAACCCAGACCTTTCTTGTGTGCCATAGTGAGCTCCTTCAGGGCGCCGATAGCTCATAGCAGATGGCTAAAAGCTATCGGCTATCAGCAACTAAGCGCGAATCTCCTTCACCACAATCTCGGTGTAGGGCTGGCGATGACCCCGCCTACGGCGGTACTGGACTTTGGCCTTGAATTTGGCCACCACTACCTTTTTGCCTTTGCCATGCTCGACCACCTCGGCCACCACCTTGGCACCGGGTACGGTGGGGCTGCCAATCACAGTCTTCTCGCCACCCAGCATCAGGGCGTCGAACTCCACGGTATCGCCGGGGTTGGCCTCGAGCTTCTCCACACGCAGCTTGCTGCCCGCTTCTGCGCGGTACTGTTTACCACCGGATTTGATGATTGCGTACATGACCACACTCTCCAGTTAGCCGTCCGGGATGCAGGTGCAATCCAACCAAACGGCTCGGGCCTTTTGACCCAGCCAACTGACAACTATAGCGGCTATGGCCAATTGTTTCAAGTGCTTTGTCGCGGCCCCCAGGGGGGGCTTGCTGGAAACTTCCAAAAATGTGGTAGGCTCTCTTTTGCGGATGGGCAGGAGTTTCCGAACCTGCTCCCGCCCTCGGCGGAGGCTTAAATTGATAAGCACAGGCTCTGTCGTTGATTACGCTGAAAAGGTGCGCCAGCTGGTCAAACCTGAGCGCTACGAACATATTCTGCGGGTAGCCGAGTTGGCCGCCCAGATTGCCACAGCCAACGGGCTTGACCAGGAGAAAGCCTATCTGGCTGCAATCCTGCACGACGCGGCGCGCGACCTCAGCGCCGAACGCCTGCAGCAGCTTGCCCCACCCGAAAACGATATCGAGCGTCAAAACCCCCTGGCCCTGCATGGGCGGGCGGGCCGGCGGCTGGCCCAGGAATGGGGCATCGAGGATGAAGAAGTGCTCGAGGCCATCGAGGGCCACGTCTACGGGGTTGGTCCCGAACATAAAATCGGCATGGCGCTCTACATCGCCGATGTCTCCGAACCGGGCCGTGAGGTTAATCACGAGATTCGCGAGATGGCGCTGGCGGGGCAGCTCGAGGAGGCCTACCAGAAGGCCGTCATCTGCAAAGTCCGGTATCTGCAGAAAAAGGGCATCGAGCCCCACCCACGCACCTGGGCCGCCTATCAGGCGCTGCGGCCAAAGACAGATGAGCCATAGTCCAAAATGCCTTTGGCCTGCTGTATTGCCCAGCCGGGAAGGCCATAGGCCGTTCAATTTTGTAATCTAGTGGTCATGGCGCAACCGCACAGACCCCACCGCAGCAGGTCAGGGTCGCTGGCTTACCACCGGGCTGGGCCGCGCATTTCACTAATTTTTCTAGGGCTGGCCCTGTTGGCCCTGGCCGGGGCCCTGGCCTATGGGCCAGCAATTCAGGAGGTGCGGGCTGGGCTTTTGGGCGAATATCAGGGGGGCGGCTCCCCTGCAGAACTCAGCCTGGTGGTTGCGGCCCGCGACACCGAGTACTGCGGCTACCATACCCCCTGCGGGCCGGGGCTCCGCACCGACACCATCTTTTATATGCGCTTACGCGGCTCGGAGGCCACCGTGGTGGCCATTCCCCGCGATTTGCGCTACAAAGGCGAAACACCAGCAGGCTCCTTCGAGGGCAAGATTAACACCCTCTACGAGCGGGGGGGTGGGGCCGATGCCCTGCGCCTGGCAGTAGAAGACCTGCTGGGTGTACCGGTGCAGCATTACCTGATTCTAACTTTTGAAGCCGTGATGAAGCTGGTGAATGCGGTGGACGGGGTGGATGTGGTGCTGCCCTATCCCATGAAGTACACCGACCGGGCAGCCGGGCTGTACATAGATTTTCCGGCAGGGCCCGTGCACCTCGACGGCAAAGATGCTGTTAAGTACATGCGCTTTCGCCGCTGGGAAGGCTCCGATCTGGGCCGGCTGGATCGCATTAAGGAGGTGATGGGGCTGGCCCTCCGCAAGGCTCAAAGCCCCCGCTACTGGCCGCGCCTGCCAGGGGTTGCCAGTGCAATGTGGGACTCCCTCGAGACCAGCCTTCCCGCCAGCGAAGCCCTGCGCCTGCTGCCCAGCCTGCGCAGCCTGAGCCTGAGGAGCGCTACCCTGCCCACCCTGGAAGAGGGCAACTACCTGATCCTCGACCAGGCCGCCATGCCTTCCTTTACCGCCGGGCTCCTGGGCCACGCCACCGATGCCGAGGTGATGGCCCGGCTGGTGCAGGCCGAGGCCCTGGGTCTCAAAAGCCTTTTGCTCGACCAGAGCGGTACTGGGCTGGGTGAGCGTTACCGGCAGGGCTTTATAGAAATGGGCATTCCCCCGCCCGAAGTACAGGTGGGGGGGGTAGGGGGCTCGAGCATGGTTCTGGTGCGCAGTGGGGTTTCGGTGGTAGGGCGTGAGTCCCCGGCATTCTTGCTGGCCAAAGATTACGCCGATTTACTCCACCTGCCTCTGCAAACCCGCATTCGCCTCGAGCCCAGGGGTTACGACGTGATTATTGTGCTGGGGCCCGCCTGAGCAAACATCCCTTGCGTGGCCTCCCGCAGCTGCTACTCGTCGGGCAGGGGCTCGTCGTCGGGGTCGAAGGCGTAGTAAAACTTGAGCGGATGTACCTCGACCACCCGCAACACCTCGCCGCATTCGGGACATTCCACCTCGAGGCCCACCCAGGGGTTGGGCACCTCGACCAGCTCGTCACAAACCGGACATTGTGCAGCTTCCAGGGTTTCCATGCTTCACCTCCCACAGCTTTGATCGCACCCAAACTGTTGTACCCAGCACCAGCATGGCAGGTTGGGGTGGACCGAATGTCCCAGCGCGACTGTTACAGCTCGAGCCGTAGCCACCAGGCAACCACCCTTGCTGGTTTTCAGCACCAGCTTATCGCACTCTTCACGGGCGTTACCTCCGAACCCCACAGGCTGGCTGGTGCTAGGCTATAATCGGCTGTACTCGAGCCTTACGAGGCCCACTTATGGCAACCGCAACCATTCCTCAAGCCCATCCACTGCCGGAACGCAACCCCGGCACCCCCTTCGATCCCGGTGTGCTCGAGGGCGCTCTGGTCAACAAGAGCGCCGTTGAGCGTCGGGCCGCCACCCTGCCCACCCGCCGTACCGTCAAGAAGGAGTGGCAGGCGGCCTGGCTTCTTCACGCCATCAAAACCATAGACCTCACCACCCTCGCGGGCGACGACACCCCCGGCACGGTGCGGCGCCTGTGCGCCAAAGCCCGCCAGCCGGTGCGCCCAGAGCTCCTGCAAGACCTGGGTATACCCCACCTGCGGCTTACCACTGGCGCAGTCTGCGTTTATCACGAAATGGTGCCCACTGCGGTAGCTGCCCTCGAGGGCTCCGGTATCCCGGTGGCTGCGGTTTCAACGGGGTTCCCGGCGGGCCTCAATCCGCACCGCCTCAAGCTGCAAGAAATTGAGGCCTCGGTAGCGGCTGGGGCCAGCGAAATAGACATCGTCATCTCGCGCCGCCATGTCCTGAGCGGCAACTGGAAGGCCCTCTACCAGGAGGTGCGCGACTTCCGCGAGGCCTGCGGCCCGGCCCACATGAAAAGCATCCTGGCAGTGGGCGAGCTGGGCACCTTAAAAAATGTCTACAAGGCCAGCATGGTCTGCATGCAGGCTGGCTCCGATTTCATCAAAACCTCCACCGGCAAAGAAGCCGTTAATGCCACCCTGCAAAACAGCCTGGTGATGGTTCGGGCCATCCGGGCTTTCTACCAGCAGACCGGCTACAAAGTAGGCTTTAAGCCCGCCGGGGGCATCCGCACCGCCAAGCAGGCCCTGGACTGGCTCATCCTGATGAAAGAAGAACTCGGCCACGAATGGATGCAGCCCCACCTCTTCCGGATTGGGGCCAGCGCCCTTCTGAACGACATCGAACGGCAGCTCGAGCACTTCGCTTACGGGCGCTATGCCTCGATGCAGTACCAACCGCTGGGCTAGAAAAAAGCCCATCGTCTTCCTGCGCTTGGCAAAAACAGCGCTCAACATTCAAGCGCAGTTGGATAAAAATCACCTTGCCCCCAGGAGCCCCCAATGACCCTCACAGAGATTATGGAAACCCTCCCCTACGGCCCTGCCCCCGAGGCTGCTAAACCCGCACTGGACTGGCTAAAAGCCCATAAGGGCAGGTTTCAGCTCTTCGTTGCAGGCAAGTGGCGCAACCCCGCCAGCAAGGAATGGTTCACCACCATCAACCCGGCCAACGCCCAGAAGCTGGCCGAAGTGGCCCAGGCCAGCGCCGCCGACGTGGACGAGGCCGTCAAGGCGGCCCGCAAAGCCTTTGCAGGCTGGAGCCAGACCAAGGGCCATGTGCGGGCCCGCTACCTGTATGCCATGGCCCGCCAGATTCAGAAGCACGCCCGCCTGTTTGCCGTGCTGGAAACCCTGGACAATGGCAAGCCCATCCGCGAGACCCGCGATATCGACATTCCCCTGGTAGCCCGCCACTTCTACTACCACGCCGGCTGGGCCCAGCTCATGGAAAGCGAGCTACCGGGCTATGCGCCATTGGGCGTGGTGGGGCAGATTATCCCCTGGAACTTTCCCCTGCTGATGCTGGCCTGGAAGGTAGCCCCCGCGCTGGCCATGGGCAACACGGTGGTGCTCAAGCCCGCCGAGTTTACCCCCCTGACCGCACTGCTGTTTGCGGAAATCTGTCAGAACATCGGCCTGCCGCCGGGCGTGGTCAACATCATTACCGGCGACGGCAAAACCGGTGCAGCCCTGGTGGAGCACCCCGGTGTGGACAAAATTGCCTTTACCGGCTCCACCGAGGTGGGGCGAATCATCCGCAAGGCCACCGCCGGAAGCGGCAAAAAGCTCTCGCTCGAGCTGGGGGGCAAGTCGCCTTTTGTGGTGTTCGAGGATGCCGACCTCGACAGCGCCGTAGAGGGTGTGGTGGATGCCATCTGGTTCAACCAGGGGCAGGTCTGCTGTGCGGGCTCGAGGCTCTTGGTGCAGGAGGGCATCGCCGAAAAAATGTACGCCAAACTTCGCGCCCGCATGGAAAAACTGCGGGTAGGTGATCCGCTGGACAAGGCGGTGGACATCGGGGCCATCATCGCGCCCGTGCAGCTACAAAAAATCCAGCAGCTGGTACAAAAAGGCGTAGAGGAAGGGGCAAAACTCTGGCAGCCAAGCTGGGCCGTCCCCACCGAGGGCTGCTTCTACCCCCCCACCCTCTTTACGGAGGTGGCCCCCGCCTCGACCATCGCCCAGGAAGAGATATTTGGGCCGGTGCTGGCCGCCCTGACCTTCCGCACCCCCGAGGAGGCCGTCCGGCTGGCCAACAACACCCGTTACGGCCTGGCCGCCTCCATCTGGAGCGAGGATATCAACCTGGCCCTCGACGTTGCCACCCAGATTAAAGCGGGCACCGTCTGGATCAACAGCACCAACCTCTTCGATGCGGCCAGCGGCTTTGGCGGCTACCGCGAGTCGGGCTTTGGGCGCGAGGGGGGCAAAGAGGGGCTGTGGGAGTACGTCAAGAAAATCGAGGTGCATAATACCGCCCAGGGGCAAAAGCCCCGTGCCAGGGGCCTCACAGCCAGGGCCAGCGCTGAGTCCCTCCCCCCCATTGACCGCACCGCCAAACTCTTCATCGGGGGTAAGCAGGTTCGCCCCGATAGCGGCTACAGCAAGGCTGTGTACGCCCCGGATGGGCGCCTGGTTGGCGAGGTGGGGCTGGGCAACCGCAAGGACATCCGCAACGCCGTGGAAGCAGCCCGCTCAGCCCAGGAGGGCTGGCGCAAAACCGCTGCACACAGCAAGGCCCAAATCCTTTACTTCCTGGCCGAAAACCTTTCCGAGCGGGCCGAGGAGTTTGCCCGCCGCCTCAGCGAGCAAACCGGGCAGGATGGAGGGGCCGAGGTCGAAGCGGCCCTCGAGGCCCTGTTCA
The DNA here is from genome assembly GCF_051297115.1 of Meiothermus cerbereus. Classification (GTDB taxonomy): domain Bacteria; phylum Deinococcota; class Deinococci; order Deinococcales; family Thermaceae; genus Meiothermus; species Meiothermus cerbereus_A. The sequence continues at coordinate 15,760 of NZ_JBEVAL010000037.1, read as the reverse complement.
CCGCCGCGGCCTGGGCCGACAAATACGAGGGCCTGGTGCACCCCACCCCGCTCCGCAACGTCACCCTGGCCATCCCGGAACCGATTGGGGTAATGGGTATTCTCTGCCCCGACGACCAGCCCCTGCTGGCGCTGGCCCGCCTGGCTGGAAGCGCCCTGGCCATGGGCAACACCCTGGTGGTGGTGCCTTCGCCGCTGGCCCCCTTGAGCGCTACCGATTTTTATCAGGTGCTGGAGACCTCCGACGTCCCTGCCGGAACCTTCAACATCGTCACCGGCGAGCGCGACGAATTGGCCCGTACCCTGGCCGAGCACGACGACGTGGACGCCGTCTGGTACGCTGGCCCACAGGCCGGGTGGGCCCTGGTGGAAAAGGCCAGCGCTGGCAATATGAAGCGCACCTGGACCCTGCCCTCCAGCGGCCCGCTGCCCGACACCGAGGAGATCCTGCGCCAGGCCACCCAGGTCAAAAACATCTGGGTTCCTTACGGCGCTTAAAGCATAGGGTCGTAGCGCTGCAGCTGAGGCCCCAGGGTCAGGCGGGCGGTGCCCATCAAAAAGGCCAGCTTGAACCAGTCCCACTGGGTGTAGGGGGCCAAAAAGGGGCCGGGGCGGGCCCCTTTGGCAAAGCGCTGCAGGTCGGCCTCGAGGCTCGGCAGGCCCAGCAGTTCGCGTTGCAGCGCCACCACCTCGAGGGCCTCCGAGGGCCACTCCCCCAGACCACCCAGGCCAAAGGTGGCAAAAAGGGTGGGCCTGCCCTCGAAAGCCCGCACCCGATCCACAATGTGGGCGTAGGCCCGGGGGTCGGCCTCCCGCTTTTCTACGGCCACCCGCATTGGCCTTAGTGCCGCCTGGCGCAGAAGGGGGTCGTCGTCGGCGTGGGCCAGCAGTACGGCAGCCGCAAAAGCCCCCGCTGCCCCAACCGCCCGCCTGCCCGGCCAGCCTGTTTGAATCGCCTCCCAGAGCAGCCTATTGGAGGCCTCTACAGCCGACAGGTAGCCCCGCACCAGGGCAGGCTGGGGCTGTGGGTATCTACGCAGGGCCGCATGAAAAACAAACGGCAGGGGCACGCCTGCGGCTACAGCCTCTTTCTCGGCTGCCTTGAGGCGGGCGGCGAACTCGGGCATGCTGCGCTTGGCCCGCCCGACCGCAAGAATCCAATCCTGTTGGGTAAAAAACAAACGCAACAACCTACCTCGCAACTTCCAGTTCATGGCGCAGTTCACCCAGAAAAACTGGCTTCATCAAGCGTAGGTAAAAGTCGGCGCAAGCCTTGCCGGTAAACCCCACCGGTCAACAAAGTGCCCCCATTCAGGTAGCCCCCTCAAAACGCAGCAACCACTCCTTAACACCCTCGAGCCCGGCAAACCCACCCAGGCGACCATCGGCATGGATGACCCGCTGGGCCGGAACCACCAGGAAGAACGGACAGGCCCGCATACCCGCCCCTACCGCCCGGGGGGAAAGACCACACAAGCGCCCCAGCTGGGCATAGCTGCGGGTCTGGCCCACTGGAATACGCCGAACCTCTTCATACAGGGCTGCCCGCCTTGGCTCGAGGCCCCCATAATCCAGGGGTACCTGCAAAAAAGTCTCGCCGCTGCCGGAAAAATAAGCCTGTACCCGCCGGGCCAGGTCGTGCAGCAAGGGGCTGGGGCGCTCTGGCAGACCCTCGCCCAGCACCAGCAGCTCCAGCGACTGCAAGGCCCGGGTGCTGGCCCTGGCGTATAAGGGGCCAATGGGGGTGGGAATCAGCAGGCTGTACATAACAGCAAAGACAAACCCAGGTTATGATTTTTGTGCGGTTCGCACAACCTTTTCGGATTTGCTGGTTTGCCTGGCGAGGGCGCCTTCCAACATCAGGTCGAGGAACTTGGCCATCTCGTCTGAGAGCTGTCGCCCTGGGGTATAGGCCGCCCAGCGCAACGCCGAGAGCAGGTACACATCGGCAATCGAACGGGAGATGCGCTCGAGCGACATGTCTTGCCGTAGCTGGCTCTGTGCTTTTAGTGGACGTAGGATGTCGGCTATCAGGTCGCCTAGGGGCAGGGCCTCGAAAGCTGCTTTGGCCCGCTGGGGGTCTGGGTTCAAAAGCTCGTAGGCCAGGGGCGATAGCAAGACCCGCTCGCGCTCGCTCAGCGCAGCCAAGCGGTTCCACAGGCGGCGCAAGACCTGAAGCGGCGGCTCGCCTTGAGCCAATTCCGCCAGGGCCTGTTCACGTAGCTCGCCCAGCAGTTGCGCCCCAAAATCGAGCAGCACAGCCTCTTTGTAGGCGTAGTAGTTGAAGAAAGTTCCCCTCGAAACGTGCGAAGCCTTGGCAATATCGGTGGCAGTGGTCTGGTGAAAACCCTTTTCACGGAACAGGTTGATGGCGGTGCGGAAAATGCGGTCTCGACGGCGCTGCTTTTGCCTTTCCCGAAGCGTGGGCATGATGAGATTGTACCCAAGTCCAATAAAATGTGCTAGTCGGCACCTGGTCGGAAATATCTCTTTCCAAAGCATACGGTAGACCCCGGTAGAGCGGTTTCAAATAACTGCCCATTTCGAGCTGAGGACGCACTGCCAGTACCCCCAAACGCCCCTGGCCTCAACGGCAAACGAACAAAAGCTGTCCAGCGTTGTACAGTAGACATCTGCTATGCGCCGTGGTACGAAGCAAAATCTGCTCTGGGTCGTGTGGGGCTTGTTCCGCTCCAGCACAAGCCGCCGCCGAGGCCGTTCTGGTGGCGACCGGCTTTGGCTATTCCTGCTTTTTCTGGGCGTGGTGGGTTATCTGCTCTGGGATGCCTACCTGCGCCCTATTCCTCAGGTATACAAGTCCAGCGGGGGCCTCGAGCTGTACTTGGCCCCCCAGCAAGGTCGTGGGGCCAAGGACCGTCTGATTCGCCTCATCAGCGCCGCACAAAACCGGGTCGAGGTGGCCGCGCTCGAGCTCGAGGACCGCGAAATTGGCCAGGCCCTCCTGCAGGCGGCGGCCCGCGGGGTGCAGGTGCGGATGCTCAACGACAGCGACTACCGCCGCGAGACCCGCGAAAGCCTGGGCGTGCGCAGCAACAACCCAGCCCGCTGCGAAACCTTAAAGCGGGTGCAGGTCTGCTATGACAGCCGCGCCAACGCCCTGATGCACCACAAGTTTGTGCTCATAGACAACCTGGGGGTCTGGACTGGCAGCACCAACCTGACCTGGAATGCCTTTGAGCGCAACAACGAAAACAGCCTGTGGCTTCCTGTGGAGGGGCTGGTGCAGGTGTACCGGGCCGAGTTCGAAGCCCTTTTTGCCGGTCAGGAAAGCGGCCTGGGCCGCTCTGAGCGCTTCCAGATAGGCAACACCCTGGGCACGGTCTACTTCAGCCCCGCCGGTGGCCGCAAAGCCCGCAGCGCCATCCTCGAGGTGCTGCAGCGGGCCAGCCGGGAAATCTGGGTAGCTGCTTATGTCCTGACCGATACCCGCATCACCGAGGCGCTGGTCAAAGCCCACCAGCGTGGGGTTCGGGTGCGGGTGGTGATTGATGCGCGCAACCTGGCCAATTCTCAGGACGAAACCTTAAAGCAGGCCGGGATAGACGTACGCAAAGACGGCAACCCCTACACCATGCACCACAAGGTAATGGTGGTGGACGGGGAATGGGTGGTTACCGGCAGTTACAATTTCACCAATTCGGGCTTTGGCCGCAACAATGAAAACCTGCTGATCTTACGCGACAGCACCCTGGCCCAGCGCTACCAGCGTGAGGTAGAGGCCATCTGGCGTGCCGGAACCCGCCTATGAAAAACCTTCCCACCTTGATTTTGGCTTCGCAAAGCCCACGCCGGGCCGAGCTTTTAAAGCGGTTAGCACTGCCTTTTGAAGCGCGCCCTGCCAACATCGACGAAGAAGCCCTAAAGCACCTCGAGCCCGCCCAAATGGCCCAGGAACTGGCCGCGCAAAAAGCCAGGGTCATCTGGCAGCCGGGGCTTTGGGTGCTGGCTGCCGATACCGTGGTTGCGCTGGAAGGCGAGACCCTGGGCAAACCGAAAGACATGCAGGAAAACAAGGTCTTCTTAAAGCGCCTTTCGGGTCGTACCCATACGGTCTACACGGGCTTTGCCATCCTGAAACCGGATGGCTTTTTGCACCGTGAGGTGGCCCCGGCCCAGGTTACGTTTCGCCCTTTGCGGGCGTGGGAGCTCGAGTGGTATGCCCAGAGCGGCGAAGGGCTGGACAAGGCCGGAGGATACGGCGCACAGGGGCTGGGCATGGTGTTGCTGGAGCGCATTGAGGGCGACTTCTACACCGTGATGGGCCTGCCTGTGAGCCGGGTCTGGCAGCGTTTGTACGAACTGGGCTATTTCGGATTCCAGCCCGACGAATTGCGCTAAGCCGCTCGGCCCTGGCTGGCCTACCCCAGCCGGGCCAGGGTTTCGCGGATGCGCTCGAGCTGGGCCTGGTTCTCGGCCAGCCGCTCCCGCTCGGCCTGCACCACGGCAGGGTCGGCCCGCTCCACAAAACCAGGGTTAGCCAGCTTCTTCTGCCCCTGCTCAACCTGCTTTTCCAGCTCGAGCAGCCGCTTGCGCTGCCGCTCCAGGAAGCTGGACAGATCGCCTTCGGGCTTGAGGTACACGGTGGTGCTGGTGGTCACCTGAGCGATGGCCTTTTCGGGCACCCCCAGCGCAGGCTGCGCTCTGCTCAAAAAGCGGAACAAAGACAGGTTTTCCATCACCAACTCGGCCCCCGGCCCGTCCAGGTGCACGGTAATCTCCTGCTGGGGCGCGATGCCCAGCTCGGCCCGCAGGTTGCGGGTGGCGGCAATGGTTTGTTGCAGGGCCTCGAAGGCTTTCTCGGCCTCGAGGTCGCGCGCACCGGGGGTGGGCCAGTCTTGCAAAGCCAACTGGGTAGTGTCGCCGGTCAGGGCCTCGAACAGCTCCGAGGTGATGAAGGGCATGATAGGGTGCAGCAGCTTCAAGAGGGTAGCCAGGCTGGCCTCGAGGGTGGCCTGGGTGGCCCGGTTCCCCTCCCGCAGGGCGGGCTTGGCGGCCTCCAGGTACCAGTCGCAGAACTCGCTCCAGACCAGGTCGTAGACCAGCCGGGCGGCGCGGCCCAGGTCGAAAGCCTGGTAGGCCTCGGTAATCTCGGCGATGCCCCGGTTGAGGCGGGAGGTCATCCAGCGGTCGGCCAGGGTGGGGGTTGCCTGGGCGCCGGACGGAGCGCCTTGCTTGTTCATCAGGACAAACCGCGCGGCGTTGTAGAGCTTGTTGGCAAAGTTGCGCCCCTGCTCGTAGCGCCGCTCGTCGTGGCGGATGTCCTGCCCGCCGGTGGCCAGGTAGTCCCAGGCGAAGCGGCAGGCATCGGCCCCATACTTGTCGACGAGATCCAGGGGGTCAATGCCGTTGCCCTTGCTCTTGGACATCTTTTGACCCTTGGCATCCAGGTACAGCCCGTGCAGCACGATGGTGTGGAAGGGGGCCTGGCCGGTGAACTGGTAGCCCGACATCTGCATGCGGGCCACCCAGAAAAAGATGATGTCGTAGCCCGTGACCAGCACATCGGTGGGGTAGAACTTCTGCAGGTCGCCGGTGGGGTCGGGCCAGCCCAGGGTGGAAAAAGGCCAAAGGGCCGAGGAGAACCAGGTATCGAACACGTCCTCATCGCGCCGCAGCTTGAGGTGGGCGTAGCGGGGGTCCTGGTCGCAGTCGAGGTCGGGGTTTTCCCGGTCGGGCACGTAGACGTTGCCCTCTTCGTCGTACCAGGCCGGAATCTGGTGGCCCCACCAGAGCTGCCGGGCAATGGCCCAGTCCTTGATGTTTTCCAGCCAGTCGCGGTTCACCTTTTCCCAGCGCTCGGGCACAAAGCGCATCTCGCCTCTGTCCAGGCCCTCTAGCACCTTCTCGGCTACCGGCTTCATGCGCACGAACCACTGCTCGAGCAAGAGCGGCTCCACCGGGGCTTTGGTGCGCTCGGAGTAGCCCAGGGCGATGGTGTAGTCGCGCACTTCCCGCAGATGACCGGCTTCTTCCAGGGCCTGCACCACCCGCTGGCGGGCTTCGAAGCGCTCGAGGCCCCTAAAAGCCTCCGGCACCCGCTCACCACTCAAACAGCCCTTCAGGTCAATTACGCTGGGCATCTCCAGGTTGTGTCGGCTGCCAATCTCGAAGTCGGTGGGGTCGTGGGCCGGGGTAATCTTCAAAGCCCCGCTGCCAAAGTCCATCAACACCGCCTCATCGGCAATGATGGGAATGTAGCGCTCGGTGAGGGGGATGCGGGCTTTCTGGCCCACCAGGTGGCGGTAGCGCTCGTCGGCGGGGTTCACCGCAATAGCCACATCGGCGAAGATGGTCTCGGGGCGCACCGTGGCGATCTGGACCTCGCCGCCGCCCTCGAGGGGGTAGGCCAGGGTGTAGAGCTTGCCGGGGGTGGGTTCGACGCTCACCTCGAGGTCGCTCACCACAGTCTGGGCCACCGGGTCCCAGTTCACAATGCGCTGGCCCCGGTAGGCCAGGCCCTGGTGGTAGTACTCCACAAAGCTCCGCCGCACCGCACGGGAGAGCCCCTCATCCATGGTGAAGCGTTCGCGGCTCCAGTCGCAGGAAGCCCCGATGCGCCGGAGCTGGTAAAGAATGGCCCCCCCGTTTTTCTCCTTAAAGGCCCAGACCCGCTCTAAAAATTTCTCGCGCCCCAGGTCGTGGCGGGATAGCCCCTCCTGGGCCAGCTCTTTCTCCACCAGCACCTGGGTGGTGATGCCGGCGTGGTCGGTGCCGGGTAGGTACAACGCCTCGTAGCCCTGCATGCGTTTGAAGCGGATGATGGTGTCGATGATGGTGTTGTCCAGCGCGTGCCCCAGGTGCAGGTTGCCGGTCACGTTGGGGGGTGGGATCACAATGGTAAAAGGGCCTTTGCCCTTGTGGGCATTGAGTTCGGGGCGCAGGGGGTGCTGGGCCCATTCCTCGGCCCAGCGGGGCTCCACCATCCGGGGGTCGTAGGTTTTGGGTAGTTCCTTAGGTTCGGTCATGATTGCTCCTGGGTGACAGGTGGTATCTTCGTTTTTCGTCCTGGAAGCTGGCTTCCTCGTAAGCCACCCCAACCACCTTGGTGTTTTCGTCAAAGGTGTGGCTCCAGAAGCCCACGGTCAGGCGGTTGCCCTCGAGGCTCACTGCACCTACCGCTATTTCCTTCCATCCGTCTTCATCATCTTCGTCGTCTTGGTTGAGGTCGTCTTGATCCACTTCTAAGTCGAGGAGCTCATAGTCGCCTTCGTCCAGATTGTCCAGATCGTCCAGATCGTCCAGGTCGTCATCGTCCTCCTCGAGGTCGTCCAGGTCGATCGCGCTGAGGGTACAAACCTGACCTACCAGGCTGCGGACGGGGTTGTTGGGCTGGCCGAAGCGGGTGCTGAACTCCGGACGGAAGGGGGTGTATTCGATGAGCGCCACCAGCATGTACTCGCCCAGCTCCCATTTGCACTCCAGCAGGGGCGGCAGCGGCTCGTCCCGGTCGGGGTCGTGGTCGGGCGGAGGGGTGGCAATGGGCGCGTTGAGCAACTCGACGACCATCCGCTTGCGTGCCTTGCCGCTGACCTGTATGGGTACACCTCGGCCCAAGAAATCTTCCATCTTCCAGTGCTTGAGGCGGGACTTCAACTCGCCAAGCGCTTCCTCGAGGCTATCCACAATCCGCATGGTGTCGCCCCGCTGCAAGAAGTACCAGCCGGGATACTCCTTGGATTCCACGGCTGGAATTTCCTCCCCCAGCAACCTAGTGGGTCGGGGCTCCCGACTCAGCCACAGCAGGGTGGGCTCGTAGTGGGGCTCGAGCTGCCATTCTTTAGGGATACTGTTCATAGCTCCTCCTGGATGCAAGCAGGGTAGAACAACCCGGTGTCCACGTAGCCGGGGAGATGCGGGGCTGCTGCCCCAACCCCGCCGGCACAGCACGCACCGCAGCGGTCGATGTAGAAAACTGCTTTTTGCTCCCGCATCCTCTCCCCCAATAAAACAAAACGCCCCTGCAGACTTGGCTGCACGGACGAGGACCTTCCCCGCGGTACCACCGCGCTTCCTGAAGCACCGATTCCAGGCGCTTCAGGCACTCAAGCGTGCTGTATCGGGCACCCCCGGCAGGCTCTACGCTCCCGTAGGAGTTTCTTCCTGCTGGCTCGCGGGCGACGTTCGGTTTGTGCAGTTCCCAGATGCCCTCTCAGCCTGCGGGGCACCCTTTCTGTGGGCGCAGCAAACCTACTCTTCCCGGTCTACGCCAAATGGCATTATACAGCAACCCCAGGGGCCTTTGGATCGGCCTCCAAAGGCCAGTAATGGCGTGCTGAACTGCGGGCAAGGGGATTCGCCAGCAAGGCAAGCGCATCCCTAAAAGGCCAGGGTTAACTCCAGAATGAGCCAGCCCAAGAAGAAAACTGCCGAGAATACCGCTATGGTGTAGCGCACAGAAGCCTTGTCGGCTGCACTGCGGCCAAAAATGCTTTTGGGGTTGCGGCTGGCCATGGGGCACCGCTCCTTTTTAGTAATACATTCCGGGGAAGGTTTGATTGCGGCCTGAGCTTTTGGCCTCAGCCTGAAAGCGGTCGGCGCGGGCCAGCACAGCCTGAGCGGTGGCTTCGTCATCGCGGCTGGCAAAGCCCAGGCTGATGGTTACCTTAAGTTCGGGGTGGAGCTGGTGCCAGGGGTATTTCTGCACCGCCATACGCAGCCGCTCGCACACCCCAAAGGCCCGGTCACCGGTGATGCCGCGCAGAATCAGGGCAAACTCTTCACCACCAAGCCTTCCGGCCAGGTCCGAGGCCCGCAGGGCCTTGCGCGCCAGCTGTCCAATGCGACGCAGAACCTCGTCGCCGGTGGGGTATCCAAAGCGCTCGTTGATTTCCTTGAAGCCGTCCAGGTCAAAGCTGACCACCGTAAAAACTTCGCCGCTGGCAAAAACCCGCTCGAGCGCCTTTTCAAAGGCCGCTTTGCCCGGCAGACCGGTCAACTGGTCATCCGTTTCGATCCCAAAGCCTTCCAGCAGGGGGCTACGGGCATTGATCATGCTATGGTTGCGTTCTTTTACTAAGCGCTCTACCGACTCCAGAATATCCTTTAGCGAATCGAGGCTGCTGCTGGATTGTGCAATCTGATTACGCATCTGCTCGAGCATTTGCAGCAGTTTGATATCTTCATCACGCAGCTTTTCCGTGCTCATCTTGCAGCGGATTATATGGGGGTGGGTGGCTATCGTTTGTGCGATATGACCATCACGTGTTTCTGCGTATCAACCATTGGTTGGATTGACAAAATTGTGTTTTTGGTCGCCTGTAATGTGACGCCAGCCCCGTTCATCAGAGCTTTTCCAGGCATAATCTGAATACGAGATGAGTACACTCAGCGAAGCCCTGGTACTGGAAGCCCTAAAAACCGTCAACGACCCTGAGCTACACAAAGACCTGGTGTCGCTGGGAATGGTCGAGCAAATTGTCGTAGAAGGCAGCAAGGCTGCGGTCAAAATCAATCTCACCACACCCGCCTGCCCCCTAAAGGACAAAATCGCGGGGGACGTGCGCGCGGCCCTTGGCAAGATTGGTGCGAGCGAGGTTGAAGTGCATTTTGGCGCCCAGGTACGCGGGCCGCAAAATCTGCCTCTGCCAGGCATCAAGCACATTGTGGCGGTCGGCTCGGGCAAGGGGGGCGTGGGCAAAAGCACGGTTGCTGCCAACCTGGCCATCGCGCTGGCCCAGGAAGGCGCCCGTGTGGGTTTGCTGGACGCCGACATCTACGGCCCCAGCCAGGCCCAGATGTTTGGCACCCAGGGTGAGAAGTTGCGCGTAGACGAGCAAAAGCGCATGGTTCCCCTCGAGCGCTATGGCATCAAGCTCATCAGCATTGCCAACATCGTCCCGCCGGGCCAGGCTATGGTCTGGCGCGGCCCCATTTTGCACGGCACCATCAAGCAATTTTTGCAGGAGGTGGCCTGGGGCGAGCTCGATTATCTCATCGTGGATTTGCCTCCTGGCACGGGTGATGTGCAGCTTTCGCTATCGCAGCTCACCCAGCTTTCGGGGGGCGTCATTGTAACCACACCACAGGACGTAGCACGCATCGACGCAGAACGGGCCCTGGACATGTTCAAGCGGGTACAGGTCAATATCCTGGGCGTAATCGAGAACATGTCGTTTTTTGAGCAAAACGGACAAAAAACCTACATCTTCGGGCAGGGCGGGGGTCGCAAAATGGCCGAGCAATACAAAACCGCTTTCCTGGGTGAAATCCCTATTGCGCTCTCGGTACGCGAGGGGGGCGACAGCGGCGTGCCGGTGGTGATTGGGGCCCCCGATTCCCCAGAAGCTTTGGCCTTCCGTCAGGCTGCGCGCAATTTAGCAGGTCAGTTGTCGGTACAGTCTTACATGCTGCTGCCGATGGCCTAGGGGTGTTATGGCCTTGGGAATGGGTGAGACCAAGCTGCGAATCCTGGAGACCCTGCGCTCGAGGTCGAGCTGTGTTGGCTCGCTGGCCGAGTCGCTGGGCATCTCCAAGGTTGCGGTGCACCGCCATTTAGAGGACCTCGAGCGTGAAGGGCTGGTGCGGGCGCGGCTGGAAAAAAGCGAGGGGCGGGGCCGTCCCAAGCAGGTCTACCAGGCGGTAGACGAGCAAGCCCCCTACGCCCGCATGTGTGCCGATGTGCTCACCCACCTCAAGGAGCTTTTTGGCGATGGGCTGGTGCTGGAGGTATTGAACCGGCGCAACAACAAGCTGCTCGAGGAACTCGCACCGCACTTAGAAGGTTTGAGCCTGGAGCAAAAACTTTACCGCCTGGCCGAGTTTCTTACCGAACAGGGCTATCAGGCCAGTTTTTTCTACGAAAATGGCCGCTGGTACCTGGAGCAGGGGCGCTGCCCCAAACTGGCCCTTTCCCTCGAGCACAGCGAGTTTTGTCACACCGAGCTCGAGCTGTACCAAAAACTGCTGGGCGTGCCCGTAACCCGCGAAAAGCGCATCTCTACCGGAGGCGACTGCTGCCGCTATCGCATCGAAGCCGAAAGCCCGTCTGACCAACAAAACACCAGGTGATATCACTCCCGCTAAATGCCGCTTTGGTTCAAATAACCAACCTTAACGCATCCCCTTTTGCTATCCTTTTGATAGCAGGGGATGCTATGTGTCTTTTTTACAGGGAAAGGGGGGCCGCTAATGGCTGAGCCAGACCGCCGCCCTGCCACCCCCGACCCGCTGGACTTATCCCGGGGGATTATGGTGGTGCGTACCGACCTCGAGGGGCGCTTTGTTTATGCAAACCGGGCCTACCTGGAATACATGGGGCTGCAAACCCTGCCTGTAGGGACAAGTGCTTTGCAGCACGTGGCCCCCAAAGACCGGCCAGCGGTACTGGGTGCCATAAAAAAATCACTCGAGCATCCCGGTCAAACCCATTGGATAGAGTTCAGCAAGCCATCTAAACCCTGGAACCTTGGCCGCTGGGAGTTTATGGCCCTGGTAGACGAACAGGGCAAGCCTGTGGGCATTCAGTATATGGGCTACGAGGTTGGCGATAGCTACCGCCAGGCCCGCTTCCAGGAGGCCTCGCTGGAGCTTCTGGCCTTGGGTTTAAAGGAAGTGCTGTCGCCTGAGCAGGTTTTAGAGCGGGCGCTGGAAGCCGCGTTGAGGGTGGCCCCGGTAGCCCAGGCGGGCAGCGCAACCCTCTTCCATCCAGAAGGCCATTTTCGCTTTGTGGCTACCTACGGCTACGATCTGGCAGCGCTGCAGAAGATTCATCTGCATCCCCAGGAACCGCTCTCGTTATGCCAGCATATTCAAGCCAAGGTATTTACCCAGGCCGATATCGCCCGTTTCAACAGCCGCCTCGACCCCGAGCGGCGGGCCGTTATGGAGGGGCCAGGGCATGCCAGGGCCATCCAGGCCATGCTGGCAACCCCGGTGGTGGTAAAGGGCACGGCTCGAGCCTACCTGTACCTCGACCACTTCGACCGCCCCGATGCCTTCGACGAGGTTGACCTGCGCCACCTGGAGGGGCTGGCCCACCATGTGGCCTGGCTGCTTTACGGAAGCGAGCTGCGCAGCGAGGTTCACTTTAGCCGCTACCATGACCCCCAAACCGGGCTGACCAATCTGCAAAGCCTTATGGAAACGCTATCTAAGCGGTTGCTAGCCCCCCGGGCCTTAGTGGCCCTGCACTGCCGCTCGCTCGAGCGAACCCGGCGGCTGGAAGGCGAGGAGGTCTGGGCGGCAGCGGCGCAAGCCGTAGCCAATGCGATACTGGCCGAGCTGCGCCCAACCGACCATCTGGCCTACGAAAAGGACACCTTTTGGTTGCTTCTGGAAGGGGTAGACAGCCCATCGGGCATTCAGGCTGTGTTCTTTAGACTATACCAAAGCGTAAACAGCAAACTGGCCCCGCGCTGGCATCAGCTCGCCTTTAACCCGCGGGTGGGGGTGGCTTTCGCCCAGCCTGGTATCGCCACGCTCGAGCTGCCCCAGGCCGCCGAAATAGCCATGAAGCAAGCCCAGCATCCTGGTCAGGTGCGCTTTTATGAGTCCTCGCTGGTGCAAAACGTGCTCGAGGACGACTGGCTCCACCAGGCCCTGGGGCAGGCCCTGCGGCCCCTCAAGTCTGGGGAGGCGCCCCTGGGCTTTTGCCTCCACTTCCAGCCCATCCGGGCCCTTGCCAGCGGGCAACTGCAGCACCTCGAGGCCCTGCTGCGCTGGCAGCATCCCGAGCGAGGCATGATTTCTCCGGCCAAGTTTTTGCCCATCATCGAAGAAGAAGGCTGGATGGTGGAGCTGGGCGACTGGATTATAGGAGAGGCCGTGGCCTGCGCCGCCCAGTGGGGGGTACCGATTGCCCTCAATCTGGCCGCAAGCCAGCTCGAGCCCTGCCTTCCCCAGCAGATGAGCGCGCATCTACAGCGCCATGGCCTGGCCCCACAAGCACTGATCCTCGAGGTGACCGAACAGGTGGCCCTGGACGAGACCAGCCTTTCGGTGCTGCGGCAACTGGCCCTGCAGGGGCATCCCCTGCACCTCGACGATTTTGGCACCGGGTTTTCCTCCCTGGAGCAAATTACCGCCCTACCCCTGGCGGCCATCAAGCTGGGCCAGGGGTTTATAAAAAACCTGGGTTCCGCCCCCTGCGCCCAAACCTCTGAGGCCCGCCTGTTGCGGGCAGTACAGGCCCTGGGAAGCGGCCTGGGGCTTAAGGTAATCGTGGAGGGCATCGAGAGCGAGGCCCAGCTTCAGTTCCTATTAGCCGAGGGGTTTTCGCTGGGTCAGGGCTACCTGCTCGGAAGACCCGCTGCAATTGAGTCCGACGCGCAACTGCAGGCCTTACAGCAAGGAGGCCCATGAACCGTGCTTTTAGCCGCTCGGCCGTTAGCATGCTCTATGCTGCAGTGGTGCTCTGTGCGTTGGTGTTTGTGTTGTTGCCGGATTCCCTCGAGTCCCATCACACGTACAAACTGCCCTTTCTGATGGTTTTTACAGCCACCACCGCCAGCATCTATGGCATGGGCTGGGGTTTTTTGGCCGCTGGGATCTCGGCCTTGCTGCTGGCCCGATGGGTGGGGGTTCAGGCGTTGGACGGAGTGCTGCTGGGGCTGTCTGCGGTTCTTGCCAGCAGCATTGGGGGCAGCCTTCGCATGGCCCACCGCCACGCCAAAGCGCTGGCCCGTAGCCACCAGCTAATTGCAGAGACCTTAGAGGTTTTTCCCAAGCTCGACAACCGGCAGGCCTTGTTGGAAAGCCTCCCAGAGCGTCTGGTCAGCTTTGGCTCAGGCGGCCACGTGAGCGTATGGCTACCCCAGAAGCGCAGCTTCCGTCTTCTCGCCTGCGTCCCCGATATTGGCCTACAAAAAATTTCAGCCCAGGGTGTGGTGGGCAGGGCGTTTCGTGAGGGCAAGCCCCAGCACGTGCCCGATGTGCGAAAAGACTCGAGTTTTATCGCAACACCTGGCCTTACCAGTGTGGCCGAGCTAGCCCTTCCCCTATTTGAACGGGGGGAGATAGTCGCAGTGCTCAACCTGGAAAGAGGCCGGCCCTTTTGGCCTGAAGAAGTGAACGGGCTGATTCGCTTTGCCGAAACGGTCAGCCTACAACTAGACCGGCTGGCCGACCTCGAGATCCGCCGCCTGCTTTCCGACTTTTCCATACAAATGCAAAAGGTGCATTCGCTGGAGGAAGCCGCCGAGCTGGCACTTTTACTCCTTCTGCATGGGCTATCCCTCGAGGCCGGGGTGGTTTGGGAGGCTCGAGGCGCCCATATGCGGGCCCTGGCCTTCCAGGGGGTAAGTGAGCCAGGCCTGCTGGAAGTTTTGCGAAACGGGCTGCCTTATGGGTATGGCCTGGCCTGGGAGGTTTATGCCTCAGGAAAACCCTACTTTACTCAGCACTATGCGGAAGAGCCGCACGCTGTACACCCCCTGCAGGCCCTGGGCTGGCAAACCTTTGTAGCCCACCCCATCCCCACCGCCGGCAGCAAGAGGGGCCGCTTTGTGCTGGTGGTAGGCACACCCCAGGAAAGAACCTGGAGAAGATCAGAAAAGGAGCTGCTGCTGCTCTTTTGCCGCACCCTGGGTATCGGGTTTGAGCGCCTGATAGAAAAGCTCCACCACGAAGGGTTAAACCGCCTGATGCAAGAACTGCTGGAGGAGCCCTCGCAGAATCTTTACCATATGGTGCTGGTGGAGGCCATCGAACAGGTGCCCGGTAGCGAAGCGGGAAGCCTCCTGATACTCGAGGATGGCAAGTACCGGTACAAGGCCGCCGTGGGGTACGACCTTGTGGGTTTACAGGCCGCACCCAGCAGCCCAGCGGATATGCTCGATTGGTATGGCCTGGGAGAAGAGCGTTCCCGCCAGGGAGAACCCCGTATCTTGAGCGCAGAAGAGACCACGATCTACAAGATTAGCCATCAGACCGCACCGCCCGAAATCATGGATGCTGCCGGCAGGGTGCGCGAGATTAAGGCCAACCTTTGCTTGCCCATCGCCTACCGGGGCGAGGTGCTGGCCTACCTCAACCTGGACAACCTGCACGACCCCCAAGCATTTGGCGAGGATAGCCTGCACGCAGCCCAATTTTTCGCTGCTCCACTGGCCACCCTGCTGCACGATATCAGAATCCATCGCCTGCTGGAGGAGGCCGCCCTTACCGACTCCCTGACCGGGCTGCCCAACCGCCGGGCCTTCGACAAGGTGCTCTCTGAGGAGCTCGAGCGGGCCGTTCGGTATGGCTATCCGCTTTCCCTGGCGGTAATGGACCTGAAGGGATTCAAGGCTGTAAACGACAGCCTGGGCCACGCCACCGGAGACCAGGCGCTCAGCAGGGTAGCCCAGCTGCTGGAAAAAGAGCGCCGCTCGGGAGACCACCTTTTCCGCTGGGGTGGCGATGAGTTTGCCGCCATCTTTCCTCATACCAACAAAGACGAGGCCGTGGCAGTTACCTTGCGCTATGCCCAGATCATCGAGTCAATAAACTTTGGCCAGCACCACCTGGGCGTAAGCATAGGGCTGGCAACGTATCCCGAGGATGGCAGCACCCCGGACAAGCTGCTGGTTACTGCCGACAACCGCATGTACGAGGCCAAGGCTTTGGGCGTCTCCTTGAAAACTTGACCGACTAAATGTCTCCATAAGCGAAATGCAAGATGCCGTACCGAAAGTTCGCTTTAGGAATTGCGCCAGGTATGCATTGACTCATCCCGCTGGTTTTGCCAATCTGCCCTGGCGCAACTTATACCAACCTTAGATAGATAGTCATTCTTCAGGAATCCACCCGAACCCCGCCACCCC
>NZ_JBEVAL010000036.1:0-28419 GCF_051297115.1 Meiothermus cerbereus | reverse complement strand
GGTGTGCTCTAGGATTCAAAAAGATAGCCTCTTAGCGCTTTTTGTTTGAAGATTATCTTTTTGAATCCGGTATAATATCTGGGAGTTGCTTTGAGCGCCTCATTTGGGGGACTTCGTTGCACATCACTTTTTAACTTACCAGACTGCTTAGGGAGAAATCCCAGCCTCATCCTCGGCGCGAACCCGCAACCAACGGGCCGCCAAGGGCAGGGTGGTTCCCTGAACCAGCACCGAGAACAACACCACAAAGAAGGTCACGTTGAAAATCTTTTGTGCCGATTCAACCCCGGCCAACAAGGGAAAGGTAGCCAGTACGATGGGAATGGCCCCACGCAAGCCCACCCAGGAAACAAAAGCTTTCTCGTTGAAGGCGAAGCGCCGGCTGGGTAGGCTGAGGAAAACCGCCACAGGCCGGGCCACCAGCATCAGAAAGAGTGCCAGCAAAATGGCCCCTACCGCCACCGAGGGGAGTTGGGAGGGAAAAACCAGCAGACCCAGGGTGAGGAACATCCCAATCTCCATCAGCCAGGTGTTACCTTCGTGAAAGGCCAATAGCGCCGTCTTGCGGGGAAAGTCGCTGTTGCCCACCACCACCCCCGCCACATAAGCCGCCAAAAAACCACTGCCACCCAGCACGGCGGTGAGCGAAAACACCAGGAGCATCAGCGCAACCGACAAAACCGCATACAGCCCATCGAAGCTAAGCCGGATGTTTTTCAAGGCCCAAGCCGCCGCTCGCCCCAGGCCATACCCCAGTAACAAGCCCAACAGCATCTGCTGGACAAACATGGGCAGAATCTGCCAAGCGTTCATCTCGGGGCGGGTCAGGAGGGCGGTCAGGCCGATGGTAAGAAACACCGCCATGGGGTCGTTGGTGCCCGACTCGAACTCAAGCAAAGGCCGCAGATGCTTGCGCAGGCGCACCGCCCGCTCGCGCAGTACGCCAAAAACCGCGCTGGCATCGGTACTGGAAACAATGGCTCCCAATAGAAGGGCCTCGAGCCAGCCCCAGCTCAGGGCCCAGTAGGCAAATGCCCCGGTCAGCAGCATGGTTAGCAATACCCCAAAGGTGGCCAAGGATAAGCCAGCCCCCAGTACTGGGCGTACCGTGTTCCAGCGACTGAGGAGTCCGCCCGAATAAAGGATGAAGATAAGCGCCACCGTACCTACGAGCTGAGCAGCGTAGTAGTTATCGAACCAAATCCCTCCTGGCCCATCGCTCCCGGCCAGCATCCCGATAACCAGAAACAACAGCAGTCCCGGCACCCCAAGCCGCCCCCCGAGCTTGGTGGCCAGCACGCTGAGGAGCAGCAGAGTGGCGGCAACTAGCAGAAGGGTCTCTGGTCTCGGCAAATACACCTCCACATACCCCGGCAAAACCGCGGGGAACGCTGGTACTTCGGTGCGTGAAGCACCCCGGCTTCAGTATGCAGTTAAGCCAGCCCCAAAGCAGGGCCTCAGTGCCCAATTCGGGTGTGCAGGTCGCCGATGCCCTCGATGGCCACTTCCACGAGGTCGCCGGGCTTCAGCTCGCCCACCCCCTCGGGGGTGCCGGTGAGCACCACGTCGCCGGGTTCCAGGGTCATGAAACTGCTGATGTAGGAGAGGATTTTGGCCACCGGGAAGATCATCAGGCTGGTGTGGGCCTCCTGGCGCAGCTCGCCGTTTATATAGGTGCGCAGGGTGGTGTTTTGCGGATCGAGCGAGGTTACCAGCCA
Source organism: Meiothermus cerbereus (assembly GCF_051297115.1). GTDB lineage: Bacteria > Deinococcota > Deinococci > Deinococcales > Thermaceae > Meiothermus > Meiothermus cerbereus_A. The sequence goes on along the minus strand of NZ_JBEVAL010000036.1, from coordinate 26,701 downwards.
GGGCCCCAGGGGGCAGAACTTGTCGGCAGACTTGGCCCGCACCCATTGCAGGTCGGTTTTTTGCTTATCGCGGGCGGTGACGTCCAGGGCGCAGGTGTAGCCCAGCACGTGATCGAGGGCCTCGCTTTCGGGCACGTTCTTCATGCGGCTCTCAATCACCACCGCCAGCTCCCCTTCGTAGTGCAGCAGGTTGGTGAAGCTGGGGTAAGGCACCGCATCGCCGGACTGCTCGGGGCGGGCCGGGTTGGCGGGGTGGGCCAGGGCGTTGGGGGCTTTCAAGAAGAGCCCCGGCTCTTTGGGAAGGTCACCGCCAAAATCGTGGCCCATCTCGCGGATGTGATCTAGATAATTGCGGCCAACACACACAATCTTGCTGGGCGTGGCCGGGGCCAGTAGGGTTACGCCCCCCAGATCAAAATGACGGCCCGTGGGGTTGCCCGCCGGGCCGTCGGTTTCGTGGATTATCTCGCCTTCCAGTATGCCCCATTGACCTGCGTTAAACCGTACTAGCTTCATAGTGGCTCAAGTATACCGTTGCCCGCAATTCCTGCCTTGGGACGTTTGGCTTACCCGGCTTATGCCCCGTTGGCCCTACCCATCCAGGGGAAAGTCTCATGCATACCGGCGGCTTCTACCCTCGAGGTCACAAAACACTTCGTGGGTGAAGTGTTAGAGTCTAAATTAAGCAACCTCGAGGTTTGCCTCGAGAAAAGTACGAGAGGAGCTGGCATGAACGCATTTTTACTCTGGATTCTGGGTATTCTGGGCCTACTTATTTTGCTATGGGGCCTGACCCGCCTACAGCGCGGTGGGCTGGCCTGGACGGGCTTTGGTTTGCTGCTGGGCCTGGCCGGGCTGGGCGGGGCCTGGTTGCACCAGCAGTATGGCACCTCGGTGTTCTGGGGGCTGGGGGTGCTGGGGGTTCTTTTGCTGGTCTGGGCCCTGCTCAACCTCAGGAGCCGTCTGGCCGGCTGGACAGCCACCCTGGCCGTGCTGCTGGCGCTAACTGGCTTTGGCAGCATCGTACTCTTGAACAGCAGCAGCCCCAACCTGCTCACCTCGGGCGCCATCCCTGACCCACTGGGCAGCCCCCAGACTGGCCCGGCCACACCGCCCAATGCCCCAGCAACACCCCTGCCACCTGCGGAACCCGGCCCCACACCTGCCCCCGAAGCTCTGCCACCCGCAGCCCCTGCCGCACCCAGTCCAACCCCACCCGCCGCTAACGGTAGCGTGCGCGAGCTCGAGCCCACCTGCCCCTGCCTCCTCAACGTGCAGGTGAAGGCGCCCAACCCCACGGTGCGGATTTTGCAGGGCAGCACCGAGATTGCCAGCAGCAAGCTCGAGCGCTCGAGCTTCTTGCTGGAGGCCGGCGACTACACCCTCCAGGTCGAGGCCCCTGGCTACCGCACCTTTAGCGTGCTGATCAATGTACCCCGCAACCAAAACCTGGAAGTAGAACTGGTGCAGTAACGGTTTGCTTGCACATTACACTACACCTCAGTATGGTGTAGATATTGTGGGTGAAGTAAGTACACTCTGGCAAACCTACCTCGAGGCCCTGCGTCCCCACCTGAGCGGGCGAGACCATCGGGGCAAAAAAGGCAGCCTGCGCTGGCTGGAAGCCGCTGTGGCCGAGCGCGGGGGGCGGGCTGGCACCGTTCGCAACATCCTGTACAAAGACCTGGGCAGCCCCGAGGAAAAGCTGCGCTTGTTTGAAGTTATTAGCGAACTGTACACCGAGTCGGGCCTGGAGGCCCCCAGCCTGCCCTCGGAGCTGGCCCTCGAGTCGGCCCGGCGGGCTTTGGGGCGCGACAAGCGCAGGCTGTTCCGCCGTTTTGTGCGGGCGCTGGAACAGGGCGACAAACCCCAGATGGTGGTGGTGGGGGGTGCAGCCACCGGCAAGGGCGTGCTGCTGGCAGCGGTGGAGCGGGCCGTGCCAGGCTGTCTGATGGCGAACCTGGGGGGTGAACTGGCCCAGCACCTCCACCCCCTGGCCGAAAAACTGGGGCTGGAGCTCGAGGGCATCCTCTCCCAGCTCTCCCCTACCCAGCCCTATGCCCTGCAGGCCGCCCTGCAAGACGAGCTGCGCAACGAGCTGGCTCGAGCCCTCAATGCCTGCGGCAAACCCCTGCTTTTACGGGCCGAAAAAGAAGGGCAGATTGGCGGCCTGAGCCTGCGCGATACCCAGGGCAACCCGGTAGGTCTGGCGGCCTGGGTCGAACCCCTGCTACGCCGCCTAACCATTCCTTTCCTGGCCGGGCTTTCCGAACCCCCGCCCAACCTGGCCTGGCACCCGCTGTCGGCCCCCAGCCGGGCCGAGGCCCGCCGCTACGTGAAAGACCGCCTGCCCGACCTGCCTCCCGAGCGGGTGGAAGCCCTGGTAAACCAGGCCGGGCGCAACTTTGCCGAACTTTCGCGGCTGGTCTTGTTGGAAGCCGCCCAGACCCAGGGCAGCACCCCCGCGGCCCTGGCCGGCTACAACCTGGCCCAGGACACCACCCTGCGCCCAATTCTGTACGCGCTGGCCGTTCTCTCGCCCGAGGCCGACCCCGGCGTACCGGTAGCCCTGCTGGAAAAGGCCATTAACAAGAACCTCGAGCACCTCTCCCAGGCCGAGCGCGCCCTCCTGACCCCTATGGGCGAGGGCCGGGTACGCCCGGCTTTGCGCAGCCTGCTGCCCGAGGTGCCCGAAAAAGAGGCCCGCAAGCTGCACGCACTGGCCCTGGATTTTTTCAAGGGCGACCTGTTTCGCCTGCTGCACCATGCCCGCGGCGCACATCGGCTAGATAAGCTGCTCGAACTGCTCTCGCAAGACCCCAGCCGGCTGTCGCTGCTGCCCACCCTCTGGGCCGAGTCGCGGCACTGGCCCCTGCCAGAGCGCGAGAAACTGGCCATGACAGTGGTGCGCTACCGTGCCGTGCTGGGCCAGTATGCCCACCCCGAGGCACTGGAAGCCCTCGAGCTGCTCTTTTCTTCCAGCGACCTTGCCACCCAGTCCTGGGCCAGGGTCAAAGCCGCCGAAGCACGGGTAGACGCCGGGGACTTCCATGCCGCTCTGACCCTTCTACCCCCTCCCGAGACACTTTCGGGCGAAATTGCAGCCGAGGGGCTTTTGGTCTGGGCCGCGGTCGAGCGCTGGCAGGGCGATTACACCCAGGCCGAGGCCTACGTCCAGCAGGCCCTTTCGTTGCCCATCCCGCCGTTTCTGGCCGACCGGGTGCGGCTATGGCAGGGCCTGGTCGCCAAGGATGCCGGCCGCTTTGACGAGGCCCTGGCGGCTTTGCGTCAGGTCTCGCACGACCCTTTGCTGGTGGGGCGGGCCCGCTACCAGTCGGGCGACCTGCTGCTGCGCACGGGGCGGGTCTACGAGGCCGAGGCCCAGATGCGGCAGGGCCTGGAAGCCCTGGAGGCTTCGGGAGCACCGCCAGAAGAGGTGGCCCGGGTTCGGGCCCGCTTCGGTACTGCCCTGCGGCGCATTGGCAATTTTGAAGAAGCAGAAAAGTACCTGTATCAGTCCATCCACGATGCCACCGACGAGTTTATCCGGGCCCGCGCCATGAGCGAAGCCAGTGTGCTCGAGCTGGCCCGGGGCCGCCCGTTGGAGGCCCTGAACCTGCTGGCCGAGGCCGAGGCTTATCTGCGCGACGTGCGCGAACGCCCCGAGGAAGCCCACTACCGCCACCGCCGCACCCTCTACCGCATTGCCGTAGCCTACTGGGTGCGGGCCAGCGGGCTGCCGTATCTGCCCCCGTATATGGGGGGACAAAAAGCCCCCCAGAGCGAAAAAATTCTGCGCGAACTGCGTCAGGAGCTGCTCAGCAAGAAGCTTCCCGGCGACCGCTACATCGCCTTAGGCATAGACATCGCCCTCAAGCTCTCCTTGCTGATGCCTGCCGACCAGGCCGAGGTCATGATGCAAAGCTGCTTAGAGCAGAACGACCCCTACTTCCAGGCCCAGGCCCGCCTGGGCTACGCCGAAACGCTGGCCCGGCAGGAGAAGTGGGCCGAGGCCCTGGCCCAGGTGGTGCAGATTGGGGACTTACAAGACCCCGGTGTACAGAGCTGGAAGCTGGGCCTGGAAACCCAGGCCTTGTTGGGCCTAGGGCAGGAGGAAGCCGCCTGGAAAAAACTCCAGTCCTGCGCAGGGCTGCCTGCCCCCTACCGCGCCCAGCTGGGCCGGGTGCTGGGGAAAATCTGGCCGCCCGAGGCGCTGCGTCAGCGGCTAAATACCCAGTCACCGCTGGCCCTGGACGACTGCCTGGCCTTGCATTTGAGCAAAAAAACCTCCACTCAGTGAGCAAGTTCGCATAGAAAACCCCGCAGGGCCGTGTTGAACGCCCTGGGGTTCTCCAGGTTGGCCAGATGACCGGCCTCGGGGATGATGAGCATGCGGCTATCGGGTATCTGGGCGGCCATCAGCCGGGCATCGGCGGGTGGGGTCAGAGTGTCCTCTTCGCCCACCAGCACCAGGGCCGGAACCGAGATACTGGAGAGCAACGGTACGGAATCGGGCCGGTAGGCTAAGGCCTCGAGGCTTTTGGCCACACGGCTGGGGTCGGCCTCGAGCTGGGCCTGCCGTACCCAGGCCACCAGCTCGGGGCGGCGGGCATGGGTGGTGGCCCCCAGGTGCCCCCCCAGGGTAGCCTCGGGGAAGAAAGGCATACCCTCCTTGCGCACACGCGCGGCCTGCTCTAAGCGCAAGCGGACACCCTCGGGGGTGTCGGGGGTGGCCCGGGTGTCGGCCAGCACCAGGCCTGCGAAGCGCTCGGGCTCCAGGTTCCAAAGCCTAAAAATCACGTATCCCCCCATGGAAAGCCCCACAAACACTGCCTTCTGCCAGCCGCGCGCGTCCATCTCGACCAGCACATGCGCTGCTGCCTTTTCCAGGCTCTCAAAACCCAGGATGTCGGGTAGCAAAAGGGGGTGCCCTTCAACGAGCTTTAGCTGCCCCTCCCACATGGCCGGGCTATAGGGAAAAGCATGTAGAAAGACTACCGGAACGGACATACCTACAGCATAGCGAAAAAGGCAGGGTCAGGTTTCCCTCTCTATGGCCTTCAGGGCCGCCTGATACAGCTTATCGAGGTCTGTTTCGCCCGTTTCAAGCTGGTGCGCGTAGGCGGCCTGGAGCATCCCGCCAAAGGCCTTTCCTGGCTTGTGGCCACGCTCAATCAGGTGCCGACCCTGCAAAACAGGCTTTACCGGCACCGGCTGGGGTTCAAAAAACTTCCAGGACTCTTTGGGCCGACGCTCGGCTCCGTCCGCTTCGTAAAGGGCTTTCAGGGCGGGCAAATGCGGCCCGGCCTGGGCCTGAAACTTGCGGATGGCCTGAGGGGTGGGCCTGGTAAAGACCGGCACCATATGCAAAGCGGTGGTAACCACCAGCTCGTCCCGCAGATGGTTGGGCAGGCGCAGGTCGCGGGCAATGCGGGGGATGAGGGCTGCACCCACCCGCTCGTGGCCGTGAAAGCTGTACCAGCCCTGGGGCCTCCATCGGGCGGTATCTTTTTTGCCAATATCGTGCAGCAGGGCGTGCCAGCGATAGGGGGGCGCGGCCCGGTCTACCACCTGCAACACATGGGTCAGTACGTCCCCCTCGGGGTGCCAGCGGGGGTTTTGCAAGAGCAGATGGGTATCTTCGAATTCGGGGATAAGCCGCTGAAGAATATCGAGATCGTATAAGTAGCGCAGGAACCGGCTAGGAACACCGTTCTCAAATGCCTTGTTAAACTCCGCCGTAACCCGCTCGATGGCTACGTGGGAAAGCACCTCCGGCGCAGCTTCACGGGCGGCTTGTAGGGTGGCCGCTTCTATCTTAAAGCCATACCGGGCAACAAAGCGACCGGCCCGGATGACCCGCAGGTAGTCCTCGCGAAAGCGCCGGCGAGGCTCGCCCACTGCCCTGATCAGGCCGGCCTCGAGGTCCTGCTGTCCCCCATAGGGGTCAATCACCCGACCTGAAGCGTCCATGGCGATAGCCCCGATGGTGAAATCGCGCCGGGACAGGTCTTCCTCGATGCTTTTGCCCCAGGCCACCCGGGCCTTGCGACCAAAGGTTTCCACGTCGCGGCGAAAGGTGGTGACCTCGTAGGGGTGGTGGTCGATCAGGATTGTTACGGTTCCATGGGCAATTCCGGTGGGGACGGCCTCGAGGCCGTGGGCTCTGGCCAGGCGCATCACTTCCTCCGGGGGCGCTGAAGTGGCAAAATCCAGGTCTTCGGGCTTCTGGCCCATCAGAATATCGCGCACCGCACCCCCCACCAGATAAAGATCGGGCAGAAAAGCAAGCTTTTGCAGTATGGAGCGATATTCCATAAGTCAGGTTTAGAGCATACCTTCGAAAGACCTACCTGGTAAGTGCTCTTCCAGCGATTTTTTTCTTCCTCTTTGGGGTTCCAGCAGGACGGTGGGGCATCAGCGTGCCTGGCAGAATCCGCTTAAAGCCATCCCGCCAGCAGGTCGTCTGCCGGCATGGCTGGAAAAGCCCCCCGCAGCCCGCCCAGCACAAACTCCTCTTCTTCCAGGATTCCCGGCCAGTCAAGGAGCAGCTGGGCAAAGTTTTCCTCTGGCCCGGCCTGCGAAGCGTGGGCCAGAACCGCCGCCCGGATGGTCTCGGCATGGGGCCGGACATCTACCCTTGCCGCCACCGAGCTGGCCGAAACCCCGTAGCGGTCGGGGTCGAAGCGGGTCTGGGCCACCCGCTCCTTTGAGCGTACCGGGAAGAACAGGCGCAAAGGTGGCGCCGCCATGCGGTTGCCCGCCCGCCAGAAAGCGCCCAGGGTGGCGCGATGAAGGTGGATGTGGTCGGCATGACCGTAATAGCCCTGCGGGTCGAACCCAATGACCACCTGCGGTTCTATCCGCATCAGGTGATCCAGAAGGGTATCTTCGATCTGCTGTAAGTCCTGGTGGATAAAGCCCGCAGGGTTGGCCAGGGCCACCTCGAGCGGATAGCCTGAGTCCTGGTAGTTCAAAAAGATGGGTGGGCGCAAACCCAGGATGGCGCAGGCGGCCTCGAGCTCCTTTTCCCGTAGTTTGCCCAGGGCCTCGCCTTTTGGATAGGCCGTGGCCTCGATGGCCGGATGCCGAATCCGGCCCTGCTCGCCCCGCGTAGCGCAAATCAGGTAAACTTCGTGCCCCAAAGCAGCGTATTTGGCAAGGGTTCCCGCACAGAAAAGCGACTCGTCGTCGGGGTGGGCGAAGATGGCGAGTAGACGCATACAGGCCCCAGTCTAATACCGGCTTCACAGAGATGCCCATCCATCGCGCCTGTACCGGGTGCCCTCCCTGCGGTCGGGTTTATCTGCGCCCACGCCAAGGCTTTTTGTGCACAGCCTTCAGCCAAAAAACCACCCGCCTGCAAAACATCGCGGGGGCTTTGACCTGCCTATGAGCCCTGGGCGCGCAGCTTGAAGCGCTGAATCTTTCCGGTGGTGGTCATGGGAAGCTCTTCTACAAAGTGGATGGCTCGAGGGCAGGCATACTGCCCGACCCGGTTACACACCTCCTGCTGCAGGGCCTGCACCAGCCGCTCGTCCGCATTTTGCCCTGGGTGCAGCTTGACATAAGCCACCACCCGTTGGCCCCGTTCGGGGTCGGGCTGGCCCACCACCGCCGCCATCGCCACCGCGGGGTGCCGGAGCAGGGCCTCCTCTACCTCAAAGGGACTTATGCGATAAGCGGCAGCCTTAATAAGGTCGTCCTTGCGGGCTTTGAACCAGAAGTAGCCCTCTTCGTCCCGCACCGCCAGGTCGCCGGTGCGAAGATAAGGCCCAATGAACTTTTCGCGCGTAGCCGCTGGGTTGTTCCAGTATTGCAAAAAGGCCACCGGGTCGGGGGTCTTCAGGGCCACCTCCCCGACCTCGCCGGGGGGTAGCGGGTTGCCTTCCTCGTCGATTACCACCACCCGATGCCCCGGATAGGGCTTCCCCATCGAGCCAGGGCGGATGGGATCCACCCTATAGCTATTCCCGACCAGCAGGTTGGCCTCGGTCTGACCGTAGAACTCGTTCACCGGAAGGCCAAAGTTCTCCCGCGACCACGCCTGTAGCTCCTCACCCAAGGGCTCCCCGCCGGCGTGGATGCTCTGTAGCTGGGGCGGGTTGGCAATCCGCCCCAGCCCACGCAACAGCTTGAGCGCAGTAGGGAAAAGAAAGGTGTGGGTCACCCCTTGCTGGCGCATCAGCTCGAGGGCCTCCTCCGGGTCGAACCGGCTGGCCCGGTGGGCCACCACGGTGAAACCGTAAAACCAGGCCGGAAACAGCACGTCCAGGAGGCCGCCGATCCAGGCCCAGTCAGCGGGGGACCAGTAGACCGCTTCGCCTTGAGGAAAGTTTGAGTAAAGGTAAAAACCTGGCAGGTGCCCCAGAAGCACCCGCTGGGCCAGCAAGGCGCCTTTGGGTTTGCCGGTGGTGCCGGAGGTGTAGATCAAGATGGCAGGGGCCTCGGATGGTGTGGGGGTGGGAAGGAAGTGGGCCGAGGCAGCCTGGGCGAGGGCCAGCAGTTCGTCGGCGTAAATCACCCTCACCCCCTCTGGTACGGCAGCCTGGAGGGCCTCGAGCGCCGCCCGCTCGCCTATCAGAAAGCGTGCACCAGAATGCTCGAGGCGGTACTGCAGGGCATCCTGCCCAAACAGGGTGGAGAGCGGCAAGGCTATGGCCCCCAGCTTGTACACCGCCAGGTGCGCCAGGGCGCACTCGAGGGACTGGCGCATCAAAAGCCCCACCCGCTCGCCGTCCTTCACCCCCAACCCCCTTAGCGCGTTCGCCAGTCGGTTTGACCACTCCCGCAGCTCACCGTAACGAACACGCCGCCCACCGGCTTCGATCAGGGCGACACGGCTTTGGTGGGCTATCGCGACCCGGTCTACCGTATCGGTCGCCAGGTTGAAGCGCGGCCAGATGGTCCAGCGAAACTTCCGGGCCAGCTCGTCCCGTGGGAGAGGCTCGAGCTGGTAGTAAATAGGTTCGACCCCCATAAAAACCCCCGATTCCCTTCCCTGTAGGCCAGCACCCCCAGTCTTACCTGCTGTACTCAGGCAACGACCAACCAGCCCCCATGGGAAAGGTCTGTCGTAATTTTACCCGCACCATAGGTCAAAGCCTGCCGAGTTTGCGGGTTACTAGTGTCAGTGCTTCAGGCGGGGGCCCCAGCAAACAAAACCAGCAAAAAACCTAATGATGCCCTGCACCGTACCCTGCTCCTGATGCGCGAGAGCAAGCAGGCTATTGCCGACTACCTGGGGGAGGTGGGCTACCTGGAAAACGAGGCTTTCTGGCAGGTGGTGCAGGCCCTGATCGAGGTAGAGCAAAGCAGCGAGGAAGGCCGAAACCTCCAGGAGCTGCTCGCGGTGCGCCAGGGCTTGCCCCAGCCCAGCAGCGCACGGCTCTTGTAACTACACCTTCACCTTACGCAGCTCCAAAAGCCCCTTCACCGGGTGCTTGCGGTCTATTTCCTGAATCAGGCGCAGCATATACACCACCGCCGCTGCGTCCCAGGCCTGGGGCCTACAGGAGGCCGGATACGGCACCGGCGGCTCCCCTTCGTGCTTGGGGTAGCCCCCCACCAGCTCCGGCAGGCGCCAGTCGGGCTGGGTCATGGCCAGGCGGAAGAGGCCCTCCATGGCCTGCAGGGCTTCTTCATAAAAGCCATAGCGCACCAGCCCTCCGATAAACAAGGCGTTGTCGTGCGGCCAGACCGAGCCGTTGTGGTACGAGAGCGGGTTGTAACGCACCTCGCCCGCACCCAGGGTACGCACCCCCCAGCCGCTGTATAGTGCCTCGGAGAAGAGGGTCTCGACCAGTTGAGGCGCCACCTCCGCCGGTACGATACCGCTCCACAACAGGTGGCCGGGGTTGGAGGTGAGGATGGCCATAGGGCGCTTTTCCCCATCCAGGCCTGCCGCATAGGTCTGAAGCGCGGGCAACCAGAAGGCCTGGTGGAAGCGGGTCTTGAGGGCCTGGGCCCTGGCTTCCCAGGCCTCGGCTTGACCCGCCTGGCCCAGCGCCCGGTAAAACTCCGCCGCCGCCCTATACGCCATATAGGCGTAGCCCTGCACCTCGCAAACCGCAATGGCCCCCTGGGCCAGCGAGCCATCGCGGTGGCTCTGGGAGTCGAAGGAGTCTTTCCAGGACTGCACCAAATGGCCCTTCTGGGTGTTGGGGGCATACTCCAGAAAGCCGTCCTGATCGGGGTCGGCGTAGTCGGTCATCCAGGCCAGGGCAGCCTCCCAGTGGGGTTTGAGGGTCTGCACCAGCTCCAGGTCGCTCGAGTCTTTCCAGTAGCGATGCAACAAAATTACAAACAGCGGGGTAGCGTCTACAGTGCCATAGTAGCGAGCAAAAGGCACCTTGCCGGTGCGCGAAAGCTCTCCCTTGCGCATCTCGTGGAGGATTTTGCCAGGGGTCTCGTCTAGAAAGGGGTTCACCTCACGGCCCTGGTACTTAGCCAGGTAGTGAAGCACGCCTTGGGTTACTTCGTTGGCCCAGGGCTGCATCATATAGGCCGTAAGCAGCGAGTCGCGGCCAAAAGGGCATACATACCAGGGAATCCCCGCTGCGGGGAAAAGCCCTTCAGGCAGCGAAAACAGCAGGGCCCGCAGGTCAGCAATGGCCTGTTCCAGAACCTGCTGGCTGCTTTCACGCTCCATCTGCAAGGGAAAGCGTTGGTGCCAGTCTTGGTAGCTGGGCAAGGGCGGGGTGTGGGGCTCAAAGGGGCTCTCGAAACGGGCTTGCAGGCACAGGCTGGCCTTCTCTTTAGGGGCCAGGGTCAAACGCCAGCGGTAGGCCTCGCTGGGCGGGGGCTCGAAGTGCAGGTGGGTCGCCAGTTTCAGGCCGTCCTCGGCGGTGTACGAGAGGCCCTCTACCTGCCGCTCCACCTTGTGCCAGCCCTTGGCCTCGAAAAGGTCGGCGAAGTCGGCCTCGGCGCAGAGCGCAACCTCCAGGGTCTGGGTTTCCAGGGAGGTGTTCTCGAGCTCCAGCCGCTCTCGGAACCCGCCCCGTTCCATCTGCAACTCCCGCCGCACCCCCACCACCTGGTCGGGGCCTTTAATCCAGCTCCAGTGCTGCACCAGCCGGTCGGGGCGCGGGCTTTGCGAGAGCAGCAAGCTAAAACCCGGCAGCTTCCAGGTGTAGCTCGAGAGGTATCGGGTATCGTGTCGGTAGAAACCCTGCTCCCCTCCTTCTACCAGACCTAGGTCGGACAAAACTGCGTAAGTATCATCTTCTTTGAGCGGAAGCATCAAAAACCTCGTCTACAGGGGGCCAGGTGTCTTCAGCTTGGCAACTCCATGGCGCAGGCTTACCTCCATCGAGCAGCACAGCCAAGCGCAACACAAAAAACCCCCTCTTCCTCTGTTTGGCTGCGGGGCTGGCCTCATCCTTTGAGCGCACTGGTGGAGACACCTTCCACAAAGTAGCGCTGGAATACCACAAACAAGATGATAATGGGGATCATGGTCAGAAAGGCGCTGGCCAGCATCAGGCCCCAGTCGCCCGCTACCCCATAGGCGCTGCGGAAGAAAGAAAGGCCCAGGGGCAGGGTGTAGTTGGTCTGCTGGCCCGAGAGCACCACCGCCGCCTTAAAGAACTCGTTCCACATGCCCTGAAAGGTCAGGATGGTCAGAGCCCCCAGGGCCGGCGTGGCCATAGGCAGGATAATACGGAAAAAGGTGGTGATGGGGGTCGCGCCATCGATGAGGGCCGCCTCCTCGATCTCACGGGGGATAGACTCAAAAAACTGCTTCATGATAAACACCGCCCCTGCCCCCACTGCACTCCAGACCACCATGCCCCACAAGCTGCCCAACAGACCCAGGTCGCGCAGCACTAAGTAATTGGAGATGAAGATGGCCTGGGCCGGTACAGTCATGGTAAAGACCACAAAGGCGAATAGGTAGTTTTTGCCGGGGAAATACATCCGGGCTAGCGCATATCCGGCCAGCGAAGCAAAGAGCAGGGTGGTCACAACTACTGCCAGTGCGACCAGAAAAGTGTTGAGCGTCCAGCGCAAAAAGAAACTGGCCCCGGTATTGGGATCCCTGGCTTCGTTGAAGACCCGCACATAGTTGCGGAACACGTAGCCAATAAGGCCCGGGGTAACGCTGTCCCAGCTAGCCACCCGTCCCCGGCGCTCAAGGCGGTTGGGCTCGAGGGTAGCCGCATAGTACTGCTGGCCCCGCGGGGCCTCGATATCCAGGGGTAGCCGGGGGACTACCGGCAGGTTGGCAGCCCCTTCGGGTTTGGGATAGGTGATGCTAAAGCCATAGGTCACAACCTGCCCTGGTCTGCCCTGCAGCACCACCACCCGCCGCCGCAGCTCCTCCACCGCCGAAACCTGGGCAAACTGCGCGGCCTGCACCTCATCGAAAATGGCCCCCAGGCCGGCCCCAGCCCGTCGAACAGGTACCACAACGGTGGGTTTTTCGGGCTCCTGGTCTTCGGGTACAAAGTAGCTCACCTCAAAAGGAATACGGGCCCCCGGAGCAAAACCACCCATCCAGGGGTTGCCCCCCCCAAGCTGGCCCAGCCGCCAGGCGGCCACCCAGTTTTTGGACTGGGTCTGGGCAAAACTGTAGCGGAAGGGCCACTCCAGCGGGTTATCCTTCAGGCTGCCCAGAAAGGCCACATAAAAAGGCCCAATGAAGAAGACCCCCAAAGCCAGCATGGTGCCGTACACCCAGCCCGCCCGGGCCCAGCGCTGACGGGCCTGGTGGTGCTCGCTTATCTTGTAAACCTTCAAAGGTCGCGTTGCCATGCACCACCCCCTAGTGGGCCTTCTCCGAGATGCCCAGAGCACGCTGCAAGAACACAATGGCGAAAGTCAGACCGGCCAGAATCAGGGCCGCTGCCGAGGCCAGACCCACCTTGCCCTCCCCACTAAAAACGTTGTTGTAGACGTAGTAGGCCAGCACGATGATGGAGTCCAGCGGGGCTGCGTCGCCCATCAGGGCCACCTGGTCAAACATCTGCAGGGTGCCAATCAGCGAAAGGGTAATCACCAGAAATGTCACCGGGCGCAGCATAGGCACGGTCACGCTAAAGAACTGCTGCAAGGGGGTTGCGCCGTCAATGGCGGCGGCCTCGTAGAGGCTTTTTGGAATGTCCTGCAGGCCCGCCAGGAAGATGAGCATCAGGGTAGGGATGGTGGTGAAGGTGTTCAGGATGATGATGCTCCAAAGCGGGATGGGAATACCCAAAAAGCGGTCGGGGTTGGTGAGCCAGGTAAACTCGGGCGGACGGGCCTCGAGCGGCTGCACCAGCCCCAGCCCCACCAGCCCCCAGGTCAGGGCCAGCGCCACCAGCAGCGAGATGGTAGCCAGGGCCGGGTCGAGCCAGGCTAAAGGCACCCCCCGCCAGCGCTCCCAGCCCACCTGCACCACCTGGGCCAGCATGAATACGCCCAAAAAGGTAAACAGCACCGGGCTTACCGAACCCAGGTAGCCCAGAAAGGTGTTCAGGAAGCCGGTTTTCTGGAAAAACCAGATGGCGATTACCGTAACGGCTGCCGAAGAGAGCACGCTGGGGATGTAGTAAACCGTGCGAAAGAAGGTGATGCCCCGAAGCCGCTGGTTGAGCACCGCAGCCAGGGCCAGGGCCAAAAAGGTCTGAATGGTCGTGACCACCAGCATAAAGCTGATGGAGTGGGTGAGGGCCGCCACAAAGCGAGGCTCACGGAACAGCTCGACAAAGTTGGCCAGCCCCACAAAACGGCTGGACTGCCCAATCAAGGTGGCGTCGGTAAAGCTAAAGCCCACCGTACGCACGAAAGCAAACACAAAGAAAATGCCCAGGTGAATAAGAAACGGAGCCAGAAACAAAAGCGCATACAGCGCTTCGGTTCGTTGGGCGCGACGCATACATTCCCCCTAGGGGAATGGAGCAGGGCAGCCCCTGCTCCATCCCGTCAAACCGCCTAGCGCACGATGCGGTTTAGCTCGGCCTGGGCGTCGGCGATGGCCTGATCAACCGACTTCTTGCCACTTATTACCGCCTGCAGGGCCTCGTTAATGGGGCGCATCCAGTTACCCCCATCCAGCGCACCAAACTTGAAGGGCAGCACCGCACCGCCCACGCTGGTCGAACCCTGGAAAACCACCCGGTTGAGCTCGTTCTCCTTGCCCGGGCGCTGGAAGATGGGGCTGTTGGCCAGGGCACTGCGGCTGGGAAGGGCCAGGCCGCGGGAGAGAATCCAGTTCTGGGCTTCCGGGCTGGTTAGCTGGCGCAACACTTTGGCTGCAGCTTCCTTGTTCTTGGAGGCTGCGTTCATGCTCCACGAAACGGTAAAGATGAAGTTGCCCCGCTGCTTGGTTACCGGGTCGAGGGGGATAAAGGTGGTGCCATAGCGCATGTTGGGGGATTTGTCGCGCAAGAAGCCGCCAATCCAGGCCCCCTCGATGGCTACTGCAGCCTTTTCGGCCCCAAAGCAGCCGCCCGTCCAGCCCTCACCCAGGTCCTGGGCGTACTTGCCGGCCCCGTCCTTGACCAGGCTGGTGTACCACTCGAAGGCCCGGCGGAAGTTGGCGTCCAGCACGGTGCGACCCTGGGCGTTGAAGGGACGCCAGCCGGTGGCATAAGCAAAAGCCCCAAAGCGGGCATAATCGGCCACTACGCAAAGCCCAGCCACATCCTTAACGGCAGCCTGAACCCGCTTTAGCTTGTCTTTGAAGGTCTCCCAGGTGTCGGTCTGGTTGGGGTAGGGCACCTTGGCCTCGTCGAAGAGGTCTTTGTTGAATTGCACGGCCAGGGTGTTGAAGTCCTTGGGCAGACCGTAGACGTTGCCACGCAGGGTAAAGGCGTTAAGCAGGTTGCGATTGAAAACGGCCAGTTCTTGCGGGGTGAAGTACTTGTTCAAAGGCTCCACCCGACCCGAAGCAAACAGCGGCTCCGACCAGAAGATGTCCACATAAAAGAGGTCGGCAGCCGTACCGGCCGAAAGTGCGTTGAGCAGGGTGGCCCGGTAATCACCCTCGATGCCCTGGTACTCGGCCCGAATGCCTTCTTTTTCCAGCGCCGGGTTCACAATCTCCCGAACCAGGCTGCTGAGGATTGCGGTATCGTTGCCGCCAAAGCCCTGCAGCTTTACTACCGTTTGCGCTGAGGCCAGGCTCAGCCAAGCCAGGGCCAGAATTGCCAGTATCTTCTTCATGGGTTCCTCCTAAAAACATCTCGCCATTTGCCGATTCAACCAGTAATGTGTCGCCTAGCCTCCCACCTCCTTCAAGCAGGTTGTGCCCCGTACCACCAGGCGCACCGGCACCCGCACCCCATAGGGGCGAACCCCTGTCAGGGCTTCTTTGAGCAGACGCGCGGTGGTACGCGCAATTTCTGCGATGTCCTGCCGTACGGTGGTGAGTTGCTCGCCTACCTCGGGCAGGTCATCGTAGCCCACCAGCGAGACGTCCTGCGGCACCCGCTGGCCCAGATCTTCCAGTGCAGCCAGCGCACCCACCGCCATCTCGTCGGAAGCAGCAAAAAGAGCGCTGAAGCGCAGGCCCCCCTCCCAGGCCTTGCGAACCACCCGGTAAGCGGTAAGGGTAGAGAAGTCGCCATCTAGGACCAGCTCGGGACGGTAAGGCACCTGGTAGGCCTCGAGGGCCTGTCGGTAACCGCGCAGCCGTTCCCGTCCGGCCTGGTGCTGGGGCTGGCCGGTGAGGTGGGCAATCTCACGGTGGCCCAGCTCGAGCAGGTGACGGGTGGCCGCATAGCCCCCCCCTTCGTCGTCCGGCGCCACCCAGAAAGCCCCTGGGTATACCCCAACCAGCACGTGGGGCGTTCCGGCCAGGGCCAGGGCCTCCAGGCGGGGGTCGTGGTCGTGGGCGCCCAGCAGGATGTAGCCTTTTGCTGGCCGCAAAGGCAACCCCGCGGGATCGGTGGGGGTCTCCTCCAGGCGCAGCCCCGCCTGCCAGAGCGCTTCGGAGAGGTGCTCAAACAACAGCACGAAGTAAGGGATGTAGCGCCGCACCCCAGGGGCCAGCAGAATACCCACCGTGTCGCCTTTGCCAGTAAGCTCCCGGGCAGCCTGCATGGGCACGTAGCCCAGACGTGCCACCACCTCGAGCACCCGTGCCCGGGTCTCGGGGTGTACCCCCGGTCTCTGGTTCAAGACCCGGCTTACCGTACCGGTAGATACCCCGGCCAGGCGGGCCACGTCTTGAATGGTGGGGGTTTGTTGGTTTTCCATACTTGTAATCGTTTACAGATTTTCGCTTATAATAAACACGACTCATAAGATTGTCAATAACGCAATAATATTTTGATATGACGTGAGTCACTAGGAAGATTTTTGTAATCGTTTACAACATTTCTTTTTTTCCACCGCCACCCGCCCTGCCCGCAGCTTTTGCACCACGCCGCCTAGGGCTGCCTGATAGAGCGCTCTTCACACGTATTGAGCCGATCAAAACTTGATTACTTTGTCCTGCACAGCACAGTTACCTCCCGGATGGGAGGCAACGTCTGTGAAGAGTGCGATAAGATGGGGCCGACATGAAAGGACTTATTCTTGCTGCCGGACGAGGCACCCGGCTTCGCCCCCTAACCCACACGCGCCCCAAGCCGGTCATTCGGCTGGCAGGCAAACCCATCATTCGCTATGCGGTGGACAATCTGCTCGAGGCTGGTATTGCCGAGGTGGGGGTGGTGGTCTCCCCCGACACCATAGAGGACATTAAACTGGCCCTCAAAGATTGTTCGGGTGTACAGATTACCTACATTGTGCAGGAAGAAGCCCTGGGTATAGCCCACGCGGTCGGCACTGCCCGGGAGTGGCTGGGGCAGAGCCCCTTTGTGCTGTATCTGGGTGACAACCTCTTCCAAAAGGGCATCAAACCCTTTGTGGATGCGTATAGGCCCGGCCTGGGCGCCGTTATTGCCCTGGTGCGGGTGCCCGACCCCAGGCAGTTTGGGGTAGCCGTGCTGGAGGAAGGGCGCATCAAGCAACTGCTCGAAAAGCCCAAAGAACCCCCCTCCGACCTGGCGGTGGCCGGGGTTTATGTGTTTGGCCCGGTCATTATGGAGATAATTGCCAACCTCGAGCCCAGCGCCCGGGGCGAGTACGAAATCACCGATGCCATCCAGGCCCTGGTGGACCAGGGTCACACTGTGCTGGGGCAGGAAATTACCGGCTGGTGGAAGGACACCGGACGCCCCGCCGACCTGCTGGATGCCAACCGGCTCTTGCTGGTAGAACAAAAAAGCCCTACCCCGGTTATCGAAGGACAGGTGCACGAGAGCCAGGTTACCGGCAGGGTGGTTATCGCCAAGGGCGCGGTGGTCAAAAACAGCACCATCCTGGGCCCGGTTCACATAGCCCCAAACGCCATTATCGAGGGGGCCTACATTGGGCCTTTCACCTCCGTGGGCCCCAACGCCATCGTCCGACAGGCCGAGGTGGAGTACTCCATTCTGGAAGACGGCGCAGTGGTCGAGGATGTACCGCTACGGCTGCACGAGTGCATCCTGGGCGTAGGGGCCAGGGTCACGCGTCGCCATGGCCTGCCCAAAGCCCACAAGCTGGTGTTGGGTGATTTGAGCAGCCTCGAGCTGGCCTGATATGAACCCAGCAAAAACAGCAAATCACAGACATTTCTTACGACGTCTTTAACCTTGCTTGCACACCGCTTTGACATGTGCGGGGTATAGTCGCAGGTGGAGGTGGTTTATGTGGCCGTTTGGAAAGTCATTGTCCGCTCGAGTTCAGGATGCCATTAACCAGTGGCCCCCCCTGCAGGGACTGGGCCTCACCATTGAAGAAAAAGGGGGAAATGTCCGTATTACCGGCGCAGTGCCCCGTCAGCCGCACCTGGCCCTTCTGCAGAGCACGGTGGAGGGTGTCAAAGGGGTTAAATCGCTAAACCTGAGCGGGGTTATTGTAGCCCAGCAAGAGGTTTCCCAGGCCGCAATCGCCGCCGAAGAGGAAGTCATCCGCAAGGCCACCGAGGCCAGCAAGCTGGCCAAAAAGGTGCTCGCCACCCTGGAAGCCAACAACGAGCTCAAGGACGACCCCATCGCGGTGCTGCAAAAAGGCAGCGGGGTGGTGCTGCAAGGCGCGGTGGACAGCCAGCACGAGTTCAACCTGGCCGTCCAGCTTGCTAAACAGGCCGGGGCCACCGAAGTAGATGCCAGCGGGCTGAAGGTGGTCGAGGGTGCTAAAGCCAGGTTTGCCACCGAGCAGGGCGGGGTCAACATCCCCGACGAGTGGTACACCGTGCAGCCCGGCGACACCCTCTCGGGCATTGCCCTCAAGTTTTATGGTGATGCCTCCCGCGAGAGCTACATGAAAATAGCCAGGGCCAACAACATCGCCAACCCCGACCTGATCCAGGTGGGGCAGAAACTGCAAATCCCCCGATAGAGCGCTCTTCACAAATATTGGGCTGTTCCCAACTTGATGGCTTTGTCCGGCACAGCACAGTTGCCTCCCGGATGGGAGATACCGTCTGTGAAGGGTGCGATAAAACTTGGTTGTTGCAAGCCCCCGTCTGGGGGCTTTTTTTGTTGGCGGCCTGATCTACCGGCCCTCCCGGTATCGCCGCAGGTTCTCCATATCTTCTTGCACCAGGTCATCCCGCCAGGCCAGCGATTCGAGGTGGTGGCGCAGTTCGTGCACCAGGGTTTCCCAGATTTCACCCTCCCAGTCAAACTCGGGATCTGCGGCGGCCAGCGCAGCAAAAGAGCCATAGAACAGAATAATGTGCCGTCCAATACCCGCAAAGCCTCCCAGTACCGAAGGGTAGCCAGGGTCGTAGTACTCACCCAGGCGTAGCAGTTGGGGTTCATCGGGATCAGTTTTTAGCTGCTCCAGCACATGAATGCCCTGCAAGCCACGCTTGTACTCGGATGGAATTTCATCCCATAAGCGCGCTGCGGTTTCGACAAAGGCCTCGTAGGTCATCGGGCCCAGTGTGGCACAGGTAGATGAAACCAAGCGTGAGAACAGGCGGGCCTGCTTGCTTCTTGACAAATGTTTAGTCTTGCCTAAAAATGAAAGCCTGTCTAGTAAGGCTTGCCTAAATCTCAGGGTAAAAACCATGAATAAAAATGCCAGCCGAACCCCACTCTCTGAAGCCCAGGAAGACTACCTGAAGCAGGTTCTGTTGTTGGGCAGCGGCAGTGAAGGCACCGGCAGGCTGGAGGATACCCACCCGGTGTCTACCCAATCGCTGGCCGACCAGATGCAGGTTAGGCCCGCTTCTGTAACGGGTATGCTCAAAAAACTGGCCGAGTTGGGGCTGGTGGAGTACGAAGCCTATCGGGGAGTGCGGCTCACCAGGGCCGGCTATAAGGTAGCCCTCGAGGTCCTGCGCCACCACCGGCTGATTGAGGCCTATTTGCATCAGGCCCTGGGCTATGGCTGGGAAGAGGTTCATGCCGAAGCGGAGAAGCTCGAGCACCACATCTCCGAAGCCTTTGAGGCCCGCATCGCCGAGTGGCTGGGCCACCCCGCCTACGACCCCCACGGCGACCTGATCCCCAGCGCGGCCCTCGAGCTCCCCCCCGCCACCCCCAACCGCTGCCTGAGGGCCCTGGAAGAAGGTACCCGCGGCCTGGTGGCCCGGGTCGCCACCCAGGACCAGGACGCGCTCAACCTGCTGGCCCACCTGGGTCTCAAGCCCGGCGCACCCCTCCAGCTGCTCGAGCAGGTAGCCGAGGGCAGCCGCATCCAGGTAGGTAGCCAGCGCTATTTACTGCCAGCCAGCCTGGCCCAGGTGCTGTGGATACAGCTCGAGGGAGAACACCATGCACATCGGTAGTTATCTCAAATCTTCTGTGCTGCTAAGCCTGCTGACGCTGGGTCTTTCTCCACAAGCCAGCGCCCAGCAACAGGACAAAATTGCCCAGCTTCTACCCGTCCAACAAACCCCCCTGCAGGTCGTAACCACGGTCAACTTCATCACCGACTTAGTGCAGCAGGTGGGCGGCAACCGCGTGCGGGTAACAGGCCTGATGGGGGCCGGGGTAGACCCCCACCTGTACAAGGCTTCGGCGGGGGACGTGCGCAGGTTGCAGCAAGCCCACCTCATCTTCTACGCGGGGTTGCACCTGGAAGGCAAGATGGTGGAGCTGCTGGAACGCCTGCCCAAGGCCATTGCCGTAACCGATGCCATCCCCCGCGAACGCCTGATCCGCCCCCCCGGAGGCTTCCAGGGCCAGTACACCTACGACCCCCACGTCTGGTTCGACGTGACCCTCTGGCAGCTCACGGTAGATCGGGTGCGCGATGCCCTGAGCCGGGTCGACCCGGCGGGTAGCGCCTACTACCGGGCCAGTGCGGCCGCCTACCGCCAGCGCCTGACCCAGCTCGATGCCTTTATTCGTCAGCAAATCGCGCTGGTTCCACCCCAGCAGAGGGTACTGATTACCGCCCACGACGCATTTTCCTATCTGGGGCGGCGCTATGGCCTCGAGGTGCGCGGGCTGCAAGGGATCTCAACCGTCTCTGAAGCCGGCACCCGCGATGTGCAGGAACTGGCCGACTTCATCGTTCAGCGCAGGATTCGCGCCATCTTTGTGGAGTCCAGCGTACCCCGGCGGCCCATCGAGGCGGTGGTGGCCGCGGTGCAGTCCAGAGGCTGGAGCGTGGTCATAGGGGGCCAACTGTTTTCCGATGCCGCCGGCAACCCCGGCACCCCCGAAGGAACCTATGTGGGCATGATGGAACACAACATCCGCACCATCGTGAACGGCCTCTTGGGGAGGCAGCCGTGATCACGCATCCCAACCAAGCCGGCCAACGCTGGGGGCTCGAGGCCTCCAGCCCCCTCAGCGTGCGTGACCTTACCGTGGTCTACCGCGAGAAACCCGCCCTGTGGGATGTGGACTTAGAAATCCCGGCGGGGCAGCTATGCGCCATTGTGGGCCCCAACGGTGCGGGCAAGTCCACCCTGATTAAGGCCGTGCTGGGGCTGGTACCCAGAGCCTCGGGACAGGTTCGCTTCTTTGGTCAAAGCCTGGCGCAGGCCCGCAAACACATTGGCTATGTGCCCCAGCGGGGGTCGGTAGACTGGGACTTCCCCACCAGTGTGCTGGACGTGGTGATGATGGGGCTTTATGGCAAGCTGGGGTGGTTCAGGCGGCCTGGCCCGCGCGAGCGCGAAGCCGCCCTGCGCTGTTTGGAGCAGGTCTCGCTGCTCGAGTTCGCCCACCGGCAAATCTCGCAGCTATCCGGCGGCCAGCAACAACGGGTATTCCTGGCCCGGGCCCTGGCCCAGGACGCCGACCTCTACTTTATGGATGAGCCCTTTGCAGGAGTAGACGCCGTTACCGAGGAGGCCATCCTGCGTGTGCTGCATGAGCTTAAAGGGCACGGCAAAACCGTGGTGATAGTCCACCACGACCTTCAAACCGTGCGCGACTACTTCGACCACCTGACCCTGCTTAACGTGCAGGTGATCGCCAGCGGAGCTATGGGCGAGACCTTCACACCTGAGAACCTGAAACGAACCTATGGCGAGCGGATGCGCTGGGGAGAGGGGGAAAGGGGTAAGGAAACACCCTAAGCTCAGCCAAAGCCCCCTTCCTGAAGTCTTCTTTTGCATCTTTCCTACCCTGCTATGTCTGAATTGCTGCTTATCTTCACCGACTACACCCTGCGCAACGTGGCGCTGGGCTCGGCCATATTGGGTGTGGTGGGCGGGGTGCTGGGCACCTTTGCGGTGTTACGCCGCCAGAGTTTGATGGGGGACGTGCTGGCCCATGCAGCGTTGCCGGGCATCTGCCTGGCCTTCATCCTTGCCGGCACCAAGACCCCGCTAATTTTGCTTTTAGGTGGAGGCCTGGCTGGCTGGCTGGCCGCCTTGCTGGTGCTGGCCGTTTTGCGGTACAGCCGCCTGCCCGAAGACTCGGCCTTAGGAGTAATGCTCAGCAGCTTTTTTGGGTTTGGCATTGCCCTGCTTACTTTTATCCAGCACAGCAACAACGCCAGCCAGGCCGGGCTGGATCAATTTCTTTTCGGGCAGGCCGCTACCATCGTGGCCTCGGATGTGTTCAACTTTGTGGTGCTGGGCGGGATTGCTCTCTTGAGCGTGGCCCTTTTCTACAAAGAGTTCAAGCTGCTCTCCTTCGACCCCGCCTACGCCCACAGCCTGGGGCTGCCGGTGCAGGGCCTCAGCACCCTGCTCACCTCGCTAACGGTGCTGGCGGTCATGGTAGGGCTACAGACCGTAGGGGTGGTCTTGATGGCCGCCATGCTGATCGCACCGGCAGCAGCCGCCCGCCAGTGGACCGACCGGCTCAGCGGCATGATTGGGCTCTCGGCGCTGTTTGGGGCCCTAGCCGGGGTTAGCGGGGCCCTGATCTCGGCCAGCCGCGAAAACCTGCCCACCGGCCCGCTGGTGGTGCTTACCATGAGCGCGATCCTGCTGATTTCACTCCTGCTGGCCCCACAACGGGGGCTGGTGTGGGACTGGGCACGTACCCTGCAAAACCGCCGCCGGGTTCGCCTCGAGCGCCTGCTGCTGGAAGCCCAGATGCTCCACCAGCACCAGCCTCTCACCCCCCAGGCCCTGGCGCTACACCGGCATGAATCGCAATCGGCGGCCCAGCAACACCTGGAGGAACTACAGTCGCGCGGCTGGCTCGAGCCAGGCCAGCAAGGCTTCCGCCTGACCCCGGCGGGCCAGCAAAAAGCCCAGGAGCTCGAGCAAGCCATGCGGGTCTTGCCCAAATCCCCCGAGGACAGGTGATATGAACGCCGATCTGGTTATCGTGCTAACCGCCATTTTGGTCTCTGTGGCCTCGGCCCTGGTAGGCACTTTTCTGGTGTTGCGCCGCATGGCCCTTTTGGCCGACGCCATCTCCCATGCGGTGCTGCCGGGCATCGTGATGGCCTACTGGCTTTCTGGCGGCGGAGGGGCAACCCCAACGGCCTTACTGGGGGCTGCTGCCGCGGGCCTGGTAACCGTAACCCTGGTGGAGTGGCTCACCCGCAGCGGCAAGGTCAAAAACGACGCCGCCATCGGAATTGTCTTCCCTGCCCTGTTTAGCTTGGGGGTGCTTTTGGTTTCGCTTTATTTTCGCCAGGTGCACCTCGACCTCGACGCAGTGCTCTACGGCGAAATTGCCTACGCCCCCTTCAACACCCTGACCCTGTGGGGCCGGGAAATCCCCGAGTCCTGGCTGATGATGGGGTCGCTAACCCTGCTCAACCTGCTCTTTGTGCTGCTGTTTTATAAAGAACTCAAGCTTTCCACCTTCGATGCAAGTCTGGCCGCCACGCTGGGTTTCGCACCAGGCCTGCTGCACTATGCCCTGATGACCCTGGTCTCGTTTACCTCGGTGGGCGCCTTCCAGTCGGTAGGGGCCATCCTGATTGTGGCTTTCCTGATTATTCCCCCCGCCACTGCCTATCTGCTCACCCAGCGCCTGCCGGTCATGCTGGGCCTGGCGGTGGGGGTGGGGGTGGTTTCCAGCCTGGTGGGCTATGGACTGGCCATCTGGTTCGATGCTTCCATAGCTGGCATGATGGCCACTGTAGCCGGCGTCTGCTTTGCCCTGGCCTTCTTATTTTCACCCCTGGAGGGCCTGCTCACTGCCCAGCTGCGCCGGAAGGCTGAGCGCCTCGAGGTGGCCGCCCGCCTGCTGGTGGCCCACCTGGCCCACCACGAGCAGGCGGTCTCCGACCAAGAGGTATTGGAGGAGTTTGGCTGGAACCCCCGCTTTTTGCAGCAGGTCAAGGAAAAAGCCCTGCAAGCTGGCTGGCTCGAGGTGTTCCAGGAAGGCTTACGCCCAAGCCCTGCTGGCCTGGCCATAGTCGCGAGCCGCGCACCTCAGCGCGGATAATTTGCGCCTCAGCGGCTCACCTCCACGCTGCTGCGGTTGCCCGCTGCGTCCACAGCGATTAGGGTCACGCGGCGCACCGGAAGCTCCACATAAAAGCTCACTTCTTTGCCCTTGGGCAGCGACAACGGGCTAAAGGTGCGGTTGTACTGCAAGGTCACCCGATCCACCCCGGTATCGTCCAGCACCCGCCCGGAAATCTGCAGCGTAGACTCGGTGCGGGCTGGGATTTCTTCCTCGCTGCCATCGGGCAGGGTGCGCTTCTGGGCTGGCTGCAGCACGGTTACGACCCGCTCAGCCCGCTCGAGGACAATCTGCGGGGGGCGGGCATCCAGCACCATCGGCAACCGCACGGTGCGGGTCTGCCCACTCGTATCGGTGGCATCTACCCTAATTTCCACCTGCCCCGACTGCGGGGCCTGTACCCGGAAGCTGAAGCGCACCAGCTTCTGCCCCCGGTTGGCTTCGGAAAGTAGCTCCTTTCCGCCCGCCTTCACGCTTTGTACCCCCACATCATCGAGGGCATAGCCCTGTACCTGCAACGAGCGCTGCGAAAGCACGCCGCTTTTGGGCTGGGTGATGCCAATCAGAGGTGGCTGGGTATCTCCCGGCCTCTGGCAAGCCGAAAATAGCAACAAGAATAAAAAAAGAAGGGGCGCGTACCGCACCCCTCCATCCTATCAGTTGCTCAGGGTCTAAAAATTATGCCCGCACGTCCGTTAAAGTCTAGGCCACCTACCCCAGGAACACTGCCTGTGAAGATGCCAAAGCCCACCTGGAGCTCACCATAGACACTGAAGGGTTGTCCTGGGAAGGCATACTCGATGCCCGCTAGGCCGTGAGGAAAGATGTAGATCCCGCCCACACCGCTGAAGGTCCAAAGGCCTACCGAGGCTCCAGCGCCAGCATACCAGCTCAGATTAAAACCCGGTGCAGCAGGAATGGCCTGTTCCAGCAGAATATAATCTGCCCCAGCCCCCAGTCCTGCAAAAGCAAGACCGGCGCCTAAACGGAAGTTGCTGACCTGGTACTGCACGCCAATCCAGGTTGGGAAGCCCGAGTAAAGGCCAAAGCCATCCGACTGGGCCTTGCCAAGAGAGCCAAACATCAACGTAAACAGCACAACCAGGGGCATTAAACGTTTCATTTTTTGCTCACCTCCAAGGGTAGTCTATCACCTTGGCGTTATATTTGCGTTACTTTAGGTAGTATAGTGCGCATTTATTCGCACATAGCCCTCGGTCAGGTCGCATCCCCAGGCCATTCCCTGGCCCTCACCCAGCCCCAGGTCGGCCTCTACCAGCACTTCTTCGGCCTGCATGGCCTGGCTGGCCTGGGCCCGGTCAAACTCGAGCACCCTTCCGGCGTAGAGGGGGATGCCTTGAAGGGAAATGCGTACTTTGTTTACCTCGAACGCCACCCCGGCCTTGCCCAGCGCCATCATGATGCGGCCCCAGTTGGGGTCGTTGCCGTAAACGGCGCTTTTCCACAAGGGGCTGGACGCTACCGAGAGTGCCGCTTTACGGGCTTCCGCATCGCTTTTGGCCCCCGTAACCCTGACGGTCAGGAGCTTGGTGGCCCCCTCG
This sequence comes from Meiothermus cerbereus, assembly GCF_051297115.1. Classification (GTDB taxonomy): domain Bacteria; phylum Deinococcota; class Deinococci; order Deinococcales; family Thermaceae; genus Meiothermus; species Meiothermus cerbereus_A. Next base: position 1,338 of record NZ_JBEVAL010000036.1, on the reverse strand, counting down.
CCATCGCGGGCCAGCTTGCGGGCCAGTTCCACACAAACCTGCTCCACCGCCCTCCAAAACTCTTCCAGGTCTACCGGCCCCGCCGCGCCATTGGTCATCAAAACAGCCATGTCGTTGGTGGAGGTGTCGGTGTCCACCGTAACCTGGTTGAAGCTTCGGTCCACCACCCCCTGCCAGCCCCGGCGCAACTCCTCTTGCGAGACCGCCGCATCGGAGACGATATAGGCCAGCATGGTCGCCATGTTGGGGGCAATCATCCCGCTGCCCTTGCAAACCCCCACCACCCGCGCCCCACCCTGCAGGGTGGCCTCGGCCATTTTGGGCACCAGGTCGGTGGTCATGATGGCTTCCATGAAGGGGTCGATGTCTGGGCTCAGCCGAATGTTGGGTAGCGCAGCCTCTATTTTTTCCACCGGCAAGGGCTGCCCAATCACCCCGGTAGAGGCGGTTAACACCAGCTCGGGCACAAGCTGCTGTTGCACCGCCGCCAGTTCGGCCATACGCTGGTCGGCCCAGACTCCGTGCTCGCCGGTAGCGCAGTTGGCATTGCCCGCATTGACCACCACGGCTTGCAAACCCTGGCCTGACGCCAGCAACCTGCGGCCTCGAGCCACACAGGGCGCGGCGGCTTTGTTCAATGTTCCCACATAAGCCCAGTTACAGGGCCTTCCCGAAACCAAAAGGGCTAGGTCAGGCTTACCCGAGGGCTTGATTCCAGCCTGGGTTGCACCCGCACGAAAACCAATGGGCAGTCGCATAGCAGCAGCATATCCTCAGAATCTGCACTGGAAAAGCGGTTTTGATCGGCTGCATCTTTGCACCGCTACCGGGCCAACCCCAGATCGAGTTCCCTCAAAGCCCTATACATGGCAGCTCGAGCCTGCTCAGCCAGATTTTTCTCGCCTAAATCTTCGTAAAGTTGAACCAGGTTGAACCAGGCTTCGGTGTCATAGGGCTCGAGGCGGGTTACTTGCCGATAAGCGGCAATTGCCTTTTGCGGGGCGCGGTTGGCGTAGAAATCGGCCAGCAAGCGCCAGAGTTTAGCTTGCCGGTGCTCGACACCCCTGCGCTCATCGTCAAACCAATCGGGTAATTCGGGAAGCCAGGCCGTATCAAACCGAGCCAACAGAGCTTCGAGCCGACCCACCTCGTTCTGATTGAGCGTGGGTCGTTGCAAGAACAACTCGCTTTGCTTCTGAAAGTCCTCCAGATCGGTTTTCACCGGGAAAGCCAGCCATGCCCGGCCCTTGTTGCCTTCTACCCCACATTCCGCACCCCCCTTCACTCCAGCAGGTAATATCGCTCCACCCCCAGCAGGCGGGCTGCTGTCTCGTGATG